>DATDNP010000194.1:0-21609 GCA_036518215.1 Candidatus Limnocylindria bacterium | reverse complement strand
ACGCCAGGGCAACGGCCAGGCGAAGGCGCAGCCCGCGCCGCAGCCGCAATCGCAGCCGACGCCGCAGCAACAGGCGGCCGCGGGTCGTGTCGTGCCCGCGCAGCCGCAGGCGCAACCCGCCCGGTCGGCGCCGGCGCCGAGCCTCGCCGGCGACCAACTCGTGCCGCTCAGCCAGATGCGCCGCGCCATCGCCAACAACATGGTGCAGGCCTGGTCCGCGCCGCACGCGCATGCGGTCATGCCCGTCGACGTGAGCGCGCTCATGGCGTATCGCGAGAAGGTCCGCCACGAGTTCGGGTCACGCGAGGGCTTCGATCTCTCGCCGGCCGCGTTCATCGCGAAGGCGGTCGTCGAGGGCATCCGGCAGGTGCCGCAGGTGAACTCGAGCTTCACCGACCAGGGACTCGTGCTGCATCGCGAGATCAACCTCGGCTACGCCGTCGCGCTCGGAGAGGATGGGCTCATCGTGCCGGTCATCCGTGATGCGGACGGCAAGAGCATCGCCGGCCTCATGCGGTCGATCCGCGACATCGTCGATCGCGCGAAGGCGCGCCGTCTCACGCTCGACGATCTCTCGGGTGGGACGTTCACGCTGAACAACACCGGACCGCTCGGGACGATCGTCTCGAGTCCGATCGTGCCACCGGGTCAGGCTGCGATCATGTCGAGCGAGTCGATCGTCAAGGCGCTCACCGTCACGAAGGACGACGCCATCGCGATCCGTTCGATGATGAACATCGTCATCGGATTCGATCATCGCGTCATCGACGGCTCGACGGCCGCGCGGTTCCTCAGCGCGGTGCGCGATTGGCTGCAGGACGCGGCGCCGTCGGTGCCGGTGTACTGATGGCGGAGCTCGCACCGATCACGTTCGACATCCCTGGCGAGGTCGAGCGGCCGCGCTCTCGGGGTCGCGGCGCGTCCAACAGCGTCGTTCCGATCGACCGTGCGCGACCCGAGTGGCTCAAGGTGCGCCTCCCGACGGGCCCGACGTACGAGAACCTGCGTCGGCTCATGCGCAGCAAGGAGCTGCACACCGTCTGCGAGGAAGCGCACTGCCCGAACATGGCCGAGTGCTGGGGCGCCGGCACGGCCACGTTCATGATCCTCGGTGACACGTGCACACGGTCATGCGGCTTCTGCGCCGTCACGACAGGCCGCCCGGGGACCGTCGATCTCGAGGAGCCCGGCCGCGTCGGCGAGGCCGTCGCCAGGATGGGCATCGACCACGCGGTCGTGACGAGCGTCAATCGCGATGAGCTGCCCGACGGCGGCGCGTCGGTCTTCGCGGAGACGATCCGCGAGATCCGCCGGCAGTCTCCGGGGACGACCGTGGAGGTCCTGATCCCCGACTTCCTCGGGAGGCCCGAGGCGCTCGACACGGTGCTCGAGGCGCACCCCGAAGTGCTGAGCCACAACGTCGAGACCGTTCCGCGTTTGTACGCACGCGTTCGGCCTCAGGCGCGCTACGAGCGATCGCTCGGTGTGCTGAAGCGCATCGCCGATCACGGCGACGGGATCGTCTGCAAGACGGGGGTCATGCTCGGACTCGGTGAGTCGAAGGACGAGGTGCTCGCCACGATGCGCGACGTCGTCGCGCAGGGGACGCACGTCATCACGATCGGGCAGTACCTGCGCCCATCGCCGATGCACCTTCCGATCGAGCGCTACTGGACACCGGAGGAGTTCCGCGAGCTCCGCGACGAAGGCATGACGATGGGCTTCCATCACGTCGAATCGGGGCCCCTCGTGCGCTCGTCGTACCACGCGGAGCGTCATGTACGTGCGTACTGATTCTTCTCGTCCGTCCGGGTTCGCAAGCGACCCTCCCATCCTCGTCGAATCGTCGGCGTCTAACGTGCTTCGGGCGACGTCGCTCGGACGTACCGGATATGTCGACGGGTGGCGCCTGCAGGAGGCGGTCGCGACCCGCGTGCGGTCCGGAGACGACGCGAGCCTGCTCCTCCTCGAGCACGATCCCGTGTACACGATCGGACGCCGCGGCACGGTCGATCACCTGCTCGTCGATCTCGCCGAGCTGCGCCGGCTCGGCGCATCCGTGTACAAGGTCGATCGCGGCGGAGACATCACGTATCACGGGCCCGGGCAGCTCGTCGGCTACCCGATCGTCCGCCTCGGCGAAGGGCCCGATCTCGTGCGCTACGTTCGCGCGCTCGAGGCCGGGATCATCGACGCGCTCGCCACGTTCGGGATCGCGGCGCGCGCGGAGCGTGGAAAGACCGGCGTGTGGGTCGACCTCCGCGATGGCCGGCCCGCGAAGATCTGCGCCATCGGGGTGCGTGTCTCGCGCGGCGTGACGACGCATGGCTTCGCGCTCAACGTGACGACGGACATCGCGGCGTTCGGCCGCATGGTGCCGTGCGGCTTCATGCACGAGGTCGCGTCGTTCGAGCGGCTCGGCGTCGCTGCGGACATGCCCGTCGTGACGGAGCGCGTCGTCGCTTCGCTCGGAGACCGCCTCGGCCTCTCCGTCTCCTGGGGCGCCGTCGCGCCGGCTCGCGAGGAGGAGATCCCCGCCGACGCGCCGGTCCGCACGGCGGTCGACCTGGTCCGGGAGTCCGTCGCGGCGTAAGGGTACTAGGACTGTCTCGCTATCGCCGTGCGCCTCGGACGCGCGGTACGGTCCTCGGTCTGGTGGGTGTGGCGTTCCTTCTTGGCCTCATGCGGCAGCGCTCGCTCGCGTCCGCGGCGCTCCTCTTCCTGCTGCTCGTCGACGAGATCGAAGGCCTTGTGTTCGTCGCGGTCGGCGTGCTGCTCCACCGAGTGGACGTGTTCATCGCGATGCAGGACGCGGTGTTCCCGGCGGTCGTCGTCGTGGCGGGGGTGGCGTCGCTGGCGCGGAATTGGCATCGGGCACCGCGGCCCGTCGCGCTCCCCGAGCCCGAGCCGCTCGAGCTCACGGCACTCGCGGAGCGGATCGGCGCCGCGCGCTAACGCGCGGTCACTTCCCCTTGCGACTCACGTTCCGGATGAACGTCTCGACGGGCAGCGCCGGCAGCGTCTCGATCTGCACCGTCCCGCGCGCGCCGAGGGCGACCGAGATGCGCGCGATCGTCTCGTTGTCCTTGGCCTCGACGATGTTCACGAAGTCGTAGCGGCCGAGGGTCGCGTACTGCGCGACGACGCGCGCCCCGAGCGCCTCGATCTCGGTGTTCACTTCCTTGATGCGGCGCGGATTGGACTGGATCGTCTTCACACCCGCCGCGCTGACCTTCGTGAGCAGTACGTATGTGGCCATGAGCTCTCCTTCGGAGGTGGGCACCTTCGGCCCTCGCGCGCGATACTCGCGCCAGAGCATATGCCGATGTTCACGCGCGCCCAGGCGGACGCCATGCTGCCGACGGTCCGACCGCTCCTCGAGGATCTGCAGCGCCGCGTGGCGGCGTACCGCCGGCGACCGACCGATCCCGTCGCCCGCGAGATCGAGGCGCTCCTTCGTGAGATCGCCGAGCTCGGCGTCGAAGTGAAGGACCCCGACCGAGGGCTCGTCGATTTCCGGACCCAGATGCGCGGTCGAGAGGTGTATCTCTGCTGGCACCTTGGCGAGCCGGACCACATCGCCTTCTGGCACGACCTCGACACGGGGTTCGCGGGTCGCAGGATCATCGAGGACTAGCGGCCGGGCGCGTGGCCGCGCGGTCCACGCACAGCCGACCACGGACGGCGTGGCACCACGCCTGCTGCGACTCATCACGCGAGGAGGAGTGTGATGAGATTGTTCATGACCCGCGAAGAGCGAGAAGAGATCGCGAAGGCGCATGACACGCGCGAAACGACGCGGAGCGGTACGGCACCGCTCGCGACGATGGTGCTTGGCGCGGTCGCCGGCGCCGCGGCGCTCTATCTGCTCGATCCGCGGCTGGGACGTCGCCGTCGCGCGATGCTGGGCGACCGCGTGGGCGCGACCGCGCGCCGTGGCGCGCGTCGTCTCGAGCGCCTGACGCGGTACGCCGGATCGACGGTCTCGTCGACGCGCGAGCGCGTCGTGGGCGAGATGAGTGACGACGGCGAGTACGTCGACGACGCGACCGTCACGGACCGTGTCGAGAGCCAGGTGTTCCGCGACCGGGATCTGCCGAAGGGGGAAATCAACATCGACACCGTCGGTGGCGTCGTGATGATCCGGGGTGAGGTGGACCGGCCCGACATCATGAACGAGATCGTCGCGCGCACGTGGCGCGTCGATGGCGTCAAGGATGTACGGAACCTCATGCATCTGCCGGGGACGCCCGCACCGCACATCGACTGACCTCGCGCCGCGCGTGAGCGGTGATCGGCGGCCGCAGTGGCCGCCGATCACTCTGTCTGTCACATGAACGTGCGACGACGGCGTGTCGCTGTCGCATGAATGTGCGACCGACGTCTCGCGCGCGTGTCGCATGAATTGGGGACGGCTTGTCGCATGAATTGGTGACGGCTGAGGGCCTTCCCGTGAGCCCGCTCGTATGTTCTCTTTCGCGCGATGGATCGATACGAGCTGGCGTGGGCGGCAGGGTTCTTCGATGGGGAAGGTTGGGCGGGCGTCGTCCGTCAGGCGGGCCGCCGGATCGTCCAGCCGCACGCGCGAATAAACCAGGCGGGTGACTCGGGCGTCCCGGAAGTGCTGACGCGCTTCTCCACTGCGGTCGGTATGGGTCGACTGGGAGGGCCGTATCGAAAGGAAGGACGACGAGATCTGTATCGATGGGAAATCTCGAACAGAAAGGACGTCGTGACCCTCCTGCGGTCGCTATCGCCGTGGCTCGGAACCATCAAAATGCGCGCGCTCGCGAACGCCGTGGGCGAGAACACGCCTCCTACTTCGAGCGTAGTGGCCGACGATGTTTGGTCAGCATGGGCGGCGGGCCTCTATGACGGAGAGGGCTGCAGCGCTCTGTTGCGGCACCGGTCGCACGAGGGATACCTCATGCCTGAGCTCAGCGTGACGCAGGCGTCGCCTGCCGGGCTGCCCGAGGTGCTCGTGCGATTCCGTGAGATCGTCGCGGCCGGGGGCATCTCAGGTCCATACGATCAGAGGAGCGCGAAGATGCTCGTGTACCGATGGAAAGTCGCTGCCCAAGGCGACGCAGTGCGCGTCATCCAGCAGCTGTGGCCATTCCTGGGCGTCGTGAAGCGCGAGCAAGCTCAGCGGGTCCTTGACACTCTCACGTCGCAACCCGCGCTGCCGCGAGGAAACCCCGAGTGGGGAAGCAACAAGGTGTATTGCGTCAACGGGCACGAGTACGCCACGGCACGAATCCGCCCCTTTGTTCCGCGCAACGGAGGGACCGAGCCGAGGGCGAGTAGTGGCTGTCTGCAATGCTTGCGCGAATACGCGCGACGTCGCCGCGAAGAGAAAAAGAGTTCGGCGCCCGATGACGACCGCCGATCTCTATCGGAGCGCGAAATGGCCTACGGCTACTTGTTGAAGTAGTTCCGGTTGACCTCGATGAAATTCTTCCACTTGTCGGGCACGGCGTCCTCAGGGAAGATCGCGCTCACCGGACATACCGACTCGCACGCACCGCAGTCGATGCACTCATCCGGATGGATGTAGTACATGTTGTCTGCGTCGGTCGTATAGATACAGTCCACGGGACAAACGTCCACGCAGCTTGCATCCTTCACATTGATGCACGGCTCCGTGATCACGTAGGCCATCGGGTGCTTCCTCCATCAACAGCGAATGCGAGTCGGCCTCCGAAGGGTATCATCGCGAACGCGAATGAGCGAAACGACGGAGTTCCCTCTACCGTACGACGCGGGTCCCGAGGACCTCGCGACCGCGAAGCGCGAGATCGCGAAACATACCGAGGTCGTCGGAGAAGAAGCGCGCTCCATCCGCTTCGTCGGGCAGAGCATCGGTCAGACGGGTCCGGTCTGGCATCTCCAGTACACGCGTCTGTACCGTCTGCCGAACGGATACCTCGTCGCGGCGCGTGACCTCCACGAGGGCGTGAAGGTCGTGTTCGCGAAGGACCCCGAGGGTCTCGCCGCGGCGTTCGCGAATCCGGTCGTCCGCGAGTTCATCGAGGACGAGCTGCGGTTCCGCAAGATCATCGGGAGCTAGCACGGGCTCCACGAGCCGCGACCGCAAGGCGGCGCGTCCTCCCAAGCGCGTGCCCGGCGGCGCCATCGACGAACCCCTCCGCGCGCGCTGCGACGAGCCGCCTCCCCCCGAGCTCATCAGAGCAATCGACGAGTTCAACCGAGGCGAGTTCTTCGAGCAGCACGAGACGCTCGAGCTGCTCTGGCGCGCGACACGCACCCCCGACCGCGGCCTCTATCACGGGATCCTCCAGGTCGGCGTCGGCCTTCATCACTGGCAGAAGGGCAATTTCCACGGCGCGAGCGTCCTCCTCGAAGAGGGGATCGATCACCTCCGTCCGTTCGCGCCCACCTGCCACGGCGTCGACGTCGCGGGCCTCATCACGGAGACAGAGGCAGCAAGAGAGCGACTCCTCGCGCTCGGCGCCGAGCGCATGCGCGAGGTCGACGTCGCGACGATGGCGCCGCGGGTACGCTTGACCCGATGACCGCGGGACCGCAGACGACGACCGATGACGCACGCCGCTGGGCGAAGCGCCTCGGGCATGTCGGCGCGTGGAGCTTCGACGTCGAGCGCCTGTCGGCGAACGACGCGCGCGCGTTCGCGCGCGAGCTCGAGTCGCTCGGGATACCCGTGCTCTGGATCCCCGAGTCGCTCGGGAGCAAGGAAGTCTTCGCGCACGCGTCGCTCCTCCTCGCGGCGACCGAGCGTCTCATCATCGCGACGGGCATCGCGAACATCTGGGCGCGCGATCCGGTCGCGATGGCGAACGGTCAGCGCGCGCTCGTCGACGCGTATCCCGATCGCTTTCTCCTCGGCCTCGGCGTGAGCCACGGCCCGACGATCCCGCTCCGCGGCGGTGGCCTCGAGTACGAACGACCGCTCGAGCGGATGCGCACGTATCTCGACGCGATGGACAAGGCGCCGTACACCGGGAGGCCGGCCGCGACGCCGCGGGTCCTCGCCGCGCTCGGGCCGCGGATGCTGAAGCTCGCAGCGGAACGTGCGCTCGGCGCCCATCCGTACTTCGTTCCGGTCGAGCACACGACGGAGGCGCGCAGAGAGCTGGGATCGGCGCCGCTCCTCGCCGTGGAGCAGGCGGTGGTCCTATCGAGCGATCCGACGACCGCGCGCGAGACGGCGCGGCGTCACATGAAGCGCTACCTCGAGCTGCCGAACTACGCGAACAACCTGCTGCGTCTCGGCTGGCCGAAGAGCGATCTCGCGAACGGCGGGAGCGACGCGCTCGTCGATGCCATCGTCGCGTGGGGCGACGCGAGCATCATCACGAAGCGGATCGAGGATCACCTCGCGCGCGGCGCGGACCACGTGTGCCTTCAGACGATCCGCGTGGACATCAAGGCGAACACGGCGCTCGAGTGGCGGACGCTCGCGCCCGCCGCGCGCGCGATCTAGCTCTTCGGCGTCCCGTCGCTCGTCGCGTCGACCGGAAGCTCGACCGGCCTGAAGCTGGCCTGATCCCACCCGAGCTCGCTGTACGGCGGAAGGTTGATGGCCTCAGCGCCGCGTAGCTCCGGGATGTCGTTACGCAGAGCGCGCTCGACGCCGCTCTTCAGCTGCAGCGAATCGATGAGTCGGCTCGGGCCCGGCCGCGTGAGCGACACGCGGATACGCGCGATCCCGTCCTCGACGTTCACCAGCTCGACGTGGCCACCGGACCGTTCGAGGTATGGGCGCATCGCATCGATGCGCGACGCGACCTTCTGTGTGAGATCAGGCACGCGCCCTAGGATACCGACACAGATGTGCCATCCGCCGGGCTCGGTCCCACCGGATCTCCCTGACGGTCTCCGCCCGATCTCCGGTGGTGCGGGCGGGACGGACGTCACCCTCACGAGCGAGGACGGGGCGCGGTTCCGCGGGTACCTCGCGAGGGCGCGGAGTGGCGACGTCGGCGTCGTCATCGCGCCCGACGTGCGCGGCCTGCACCACTTCTACGAGGAGCTCGCGGAGCGCTTCGCCGACGCGGGCGTCCACGCGATCGCCTTCGACTACTTCGGCCGGAGCGCGGGCCTCGAGCCGCGTGATGACGAGTTCCCGTGGAAAGAGCACGTCGCGCTCACGCGACCGGCCACCATCCAGGCCGACATCGCGAGCGCGACCGGGCACCTGCGGGGCGCGACGGACGCGCGTCGGATCTTCGTCCTCGGGTTCTGCATGGGCGGACGTGTCGCGTTCAATGCATCTGCCGACCAGGGCGAGCTCGCCGGCGTGGTCGGCTTCTACGGGCGGCTGTCGACGCGGCCCGGCGAGGAGGGGAGCGCTCCCGCGGACCGCGCGATGCGGATGCGCGCGCCGGTCCTCGGTCTGTTCGGCGGGAACGATCCCGCCGTCCCGGTCAGCGAGGTCCGCGCGTTCGAGGCGGCGCTCGCGGCCGCGCGCGTCGAGCACCACATCGAGGTGTATCCCGGCGCGCCGCACTCCTTCTTCGACCGGACGTACGCGGACCACAAGGACGCGTGCGACGACGCGTGGCGACGCGTCCTCGCGTTCATGAAGACCGGCGACCCGGCGGCGAGCGCCTGATGCGCGCCGTGCTCTTCCTCATCGTCGGCATCGTCGTGTTCGTCGCGATCACGTTCTTCGAGCAGCTCCCGGTCGTCGGCTGGCTCGGCGGTGTCCTGTCGATCGCCGCGTGGATCATCCTCGCCCGCGAATATGCGCAGCCGCGTGGATGGGAGCCCCTCGGGTCGGGCGTTCGCGTCGGCGTCGCGGGCGTCATCGGTGCCGCCACCGGATTCGTCGGGGCGCTCACCGCGTGGCTCGCGCAGACCGGCAACCTCTTCGGATTCACGACACCGCCGGGCGACCGGTTCGGCGCGGTCTTCGGATTCGTCGGCGCGTCGCTCGGTCTGCTGTACTGGCCGCTCGTCGGAGCGTTCGTCTGCGCCGCGTCGGCGTTCTTCGTGACGTCCCGGCCTAGGTGACGCGCCTCCGCTTGTGGCTCACGTAGTCCACGAGCACGTACTCGCCGAGGTGCTCCGGCTCGACGTAGAACGCGCGCCCGGTGTTCACCTTCGACATCTGGTTGACGAAGTCCACGAGGTAATGCCCGCGCGCGAGCATGAACGTGTTGATCGTGATCTGCTCGCGCGTGCAGCGGATGACCTCGCGGAGCGTCTCCTCGAACGTGCGCTTCGTCGGCGGATAGTTGAAGCGCGGCTCAGGGTCGCCGGGCTCGAAGTGCGCCGTCGGCTCACCGTCGGTGATGAGGATGATCTGCTTGTTCTTCCCACGCGAGCGTGAGAGCAGGCCGCGCGCCGTCGAGAACGCGTGCTGCATGTTCGTGCCGTACACGTACTCGTTCCAGGTGAGGCCCGGGAGGTCGGACGGCTTCAGCTGCTCGGCGAACGCGGAGAACCCGATGATGTACAGGTCGTCCTTCGGGAACGTCGTGCGGATGAGCGAGTCGAGCGCGAGCGTCACCTTCTTCGCCGCGAGGAAGCAGCCGCGGAACAGCATCGAGCGCGACACGTCGACGAGGATCGCCGTCGCCGACTGCGTCATGTACTCGGTGCGATAGACCTCGAAGTCCGGCGCGGCGAGCTTCACCGGCACCTTCGCGCCCTCGCGGAACACGGCGTTGCGCACCGTGGCCGGAAGGTCCAGCAGGAATGGATCGCCGAATTCGTACGTCTTGAGCTCGTCGGTCGGGTCGCCGCCGCGTCCGCGGACGCGCGAGCGATGACTGCCGAACGCGTCCCGCTTCAGCGTGGCGAAGATCTCCTCGAGCGAGCGCTGCCCGATCTTGCGGATGCCGCGGGGCGTGAGCTCGTACCGGTCGCCGTCCTTGCGGATGAGCCCGGCCTCCTCGAGGAGGGCGGTCATGTGCTGCAGCTGCTCGAGCGACTGGCGCGCGCCCGCGCCGGCGAGCCGCTCGACCTGATCCGGATCGAGCGACTCGAGGTCCTGCGCCTCTCGCGCGTTGCGGACGATGTCCTCCATGTCCGACAGCTGGTTCATCTCGTCCATGAGCCCGAGCGCCTCGGCGAGCGTCATCGGCTGGTCGCCGCTCATGCCGTGCTCGTAGCTCTCCATGGGCATGAGCTGCTGGAGCGTGTCCGCGAGCTCGTTCATCGCCGCCTGAAGCCCCGGGTCGGCGAACGCGGCGCCGAGCAGATCCTCGAGCTGCTGCTGCATGTCGCTCGACATGCTCTGCCAGAGCGAGCGCATCGCGGCCATACCCTGCGCGAGCTGACGGAGGAGGTCGTCCCAGTCCTTCGCGTTCCCCGCGAGCTCGGGGTACTGCCGCTGGAAGGCCTCGAAGTCGGGCTCGCCGCCCTCCATACGCTCCTTCAGCGCGCGGTTCAGGTCGCGGATCATCTGCCGCGTCCGCTCGAGCTGTTCGGGCGTGAGGTTCTTGAGCGACTCGCGCATGTTCTTGAAGTACGAGCCGAGCACCTGCTGCTGCAGCTCGTTCATGAGCTCCTGGTACTTCTCCGCCGCCTTCGGCTCGACGAACTCGTAATCCTTCAGCGCGCGTACGGCCTTCCCGAAGTCGTCGGGCAGGTCGTCGAGCTGCGAGAGGCGCTCCTGCGCGAGGCGCTGCATCGCCTGCTTCATCTGCTCGTTCGGCGCCTCCGCGTCCCGCCGCCGCTCGAGCCCCTCGCGCTCGAGGCGCTTCACGTCCTCGAGCTTCTCCTTGAGCTGGTCGAACGCCGTCGACAGGTCGTGGCGCTGCGCGCGCCGCTGCTTCGCCGCGCGCAGCCGCTCGAGCAGGTCCTTCATGCCCTCCATGCGGTTGGGCAATCCCCACCGTGAGAGCCGCGCGAGCGCGTCCTCGAGGTCGCCGCCGGACAGCAGCTCGTCGGACATCGCGTTCAGCAGCTCGTCGGCCTCGAGCGCGTCGAGTCGCTGCGTGCCGTCCCACCGCGTGTACCTGATGTCTCGGTGAAAGTCGTCGAGGTGAGGGGTCTCGTTCATCGTTCGTTCGCCTCGCCGGCTGGGCTCAATGCTCGTCGCTCGGAGCGCCCACCGCTCGCCGTGTCTACGCGCCTCGCCATCAGCGTCGGCTCACTTTCCGATTCACGCGCGGAAGGTGCTCCGCGACTCGCCCCTCTCCTTGTTCAACTTCCGATTCAGATGCAATCCCTCGAGCACGAACTCGACGGCGGCCGCGACGGTCGCGGGATTGCCGGTGGCGCCGAGCTTCGCGACGGCGCCCTTCATGCCGGGGATCTGCAGCGCCTGCTTCACGTACTCCTGCGACGGTAGCGCGGACGAGACGTGCATCGTCGCGCCGCGCTGGAACGCGGCGAGGAGCGAGTCGAACTCGCCGAGCGAGAACGTGCGATTGAAGACGTTCAGCACGGCGCGCTGCGCGAGCCGCTCGATGACGCGCTCCTCGGTGATGTCGCCGACGGACTCGAGCTCGATCTTGCCGGCCGTCGACGCGATGACCGCGGGCAGGTCGCTGATGCGCGGCACGACCGTCGTCTCGCCGTTGCGGAGCGCGCGCTTCAGCGCGCTCGAGACGAGGTTCTCGTAGTTCGCGACGGATACCCGGACGGATACGCCCGACCGCTGCGAGATCTCCGGCGAGCGGCGCGCGAGCTGCGAGATCTCGGCAAGGATCTCCTTCATGTAGCCGGGGACGATCGTGGTGATGCCCTCGTCGGCGAAGGAGTTGCGCTCCTGCTCCATGATCCCGACCTCGATCCCGATCTCCTTCGGGTAGTGGGTGCGGATCTGCGAGCCGAAGCGGTCCTTGAGCGGGGTGATGATGCGGCCGCGGTTCGTGTAGTCCTCGGGGTTCGCGGACGCGACGACGAAGAGGTCGAGCGGCAGGCGGACCTTGTAGCCGCGGATCTGCACGTCGCGCTCCTCCATCACGTTCAGGAGGCTCACCTGGACGCGCTCGGCGAGGTCGGGGAGCTCGTTGAGGGCGAAGATCCCGCGATGCGTGCGGGGCACGAGCCCGTAGTGGATGGTGAGCTCGTCGGCGAGGTAGCGTCCCTCGGCGACCTTGATCGGATCGACCTCGCCGATGAGGTCGGCGACGGAGATGTCGGGCGTCGCGAGCTTCTCGGTGTAGCGCTGATCCGGCGTGAGCCAGGTGAGCTCGACGCGGTCGCCGTCGTTCGCGATCCGGTAGCGGCACGCGGCGCAGATCGGCTCGAACGGGTCGTCGTTGATCTCGCAGCCGGCGATCGCCGGCACGGCGGGGTCGAGCAGCTCGATGAGCTGTCGCGCGATGCGCGTCTTCGCCTGCCCGCGCTCGCCGAGCAGGATGATGTCCTGGCCCGACAGGATCGCGTTCTCGATCTGCGGCACGACCGTCGCTTCGTACCCGACGATGCCCGGGAAGAGCTCGCGCTTCTTCGCGAGCGACTCGATGAGGTTCGTGCGCAGCTCCTCTTTGACCGACCGTGGCTTGTAGTCCGTCTCGCGAAGCTCGCCGATCGTCGATGGTCTTGCCGTCATTGCACTGGATCTCCTCTGAGCTGGATGGGGAGCGCCTCGCCGCGATCCGTCGCGAGCGCCGCGCGCACCTCTGGGATGCCGAATGTGCCGAGCCTGATGAGCGAGTCGAGCAGCGCGGAGCGGCGCGCGAGCTCCTCGCGCGTCCGGGACGCATCCTCGCCGCGCAGCGACGCCAGGAACGCGATCTCCGCCTCCGCGTCGTGGCGATGCGTGTCGTCGTCGGTCACGTGGCCGACGAGCGGCGTCCGCGCGACGTCGCCGTTCGCGGGACCGAGGCGGTCGAGCGAGACGACGCGACGCGCATACCCGCCGTGCCCGGTCCCGTAGATGCGCATCACCATGAGAAGGTGGACGCGCGCGAGGTCGGCGGCGGGCACACCGAGCTCACCCGTGAGCTGCGCGACGGCCTCGTCCGCGGAATCGGCGTGCAGCGTCGACCCGAGCGCGTAGCCGCTCTGGAGCGAGGAGAACACGCGCACGGCCTTCGGACCCCATAGGTACACCGGCAGGTGCGACGAGAGCTCGTTCGCGAGGAGAAGCGTGTCGTGCGGCCGCGTCTGCTTCAGGTAGTCGAATGTCTCCGCCCATCCGCGGACGAAGATGCGGCGCACCGTGAGCGGGACGTAGTCGAGGAGCGCGGTGAGGGTCGTCGTCTTCCCGGAGTGCGGGTGCTCCGCTGCGATGAGGATGGATCCGTGCGCCTCGAGGGCCAACCCGCACAGTGCCGCGGTGCGCGTGTCCATGTTGCCCGCGGCGACGATCTCGGTGATCGACATCGGCACGGGCGGCTCCCAGTTCCAACCCCACCAGCCCACCGGGACGTCGTAATCGCGCGGCGAGAGCGGCTGTTCGTTGATGACATAGCGCCGCTGAGTGCGTCCCGGCTCCATTGACCGAGGGTAGCACGCGGTATCCTGCCCGCTGCCGTGAAAGAGAAGACAAAGGACGCGCCTGCGACCGCCGCGACGAACGACGAGCCTGAGAAGCTCGCCACGCAGGCGCGCGAGGCGGTCGAGAAGAACGCGGCGGAGCTGCGGAAGCAGCGCGTGCCGATCGCCGCGGAGCCGCCGACGGTGTTCAGGCCCTGAGCGCGCATCGTTTCGCGACCATCGCCGAGCTTCGCTCCGCGCTGCGCAAGCGCGTCGTGAGCGCCGTCGAGCTCGCGGATGAGTTCTGCGATCTGCTCGAGCGCGAAGGCACGCGATACAACGCCGTCGCGACACTGACGCGCGACCGCGCGCGCCGCGAGGCGACGCGTGCCGATGCCGCGCTCAAGGCCCGTGACGCGCGGCCGCTGCTCGGCATCCCATACGGCGCGAAGGACCTGCTCGCGGCGAAGGGCGCACCGACGACGTGGGGTGCGCCGCCGTACCGCGATCAGGTCATCGACGCGGACGCGACGGCGATCGCGAAGCTCGGTCGCTCGGGCGCCGTCCTCGCAGCAAAGCTCGCGATGGTCGAGCTCGCGGGCGGTGGTGGGTATCGCTATCCGAGCGCGTCGCTCCAGGGACCCGGCCGCAACCCCTGGAATGTCGAGCACTGGTCGGGCGGGTCATCGAGCGGCTCGGCCGCGGCCGTCGCCGGTGGCGTCGTCCCGTTCGCGCTCGGCAGCGAGACGTCGGGCTCGATCGGGACGCCCTCGGCGTACTGCGGCGTCACCGGCGTGCGTCCGACGTACGGGCTCGTCTCTCGTCATGGCGCGATGGCGCTCTCGTGGACGCTGGACAAGATCGGCCCGATGGCCCGGACCGCCGACGACGCGTCGCTCGTCCTGGAGGCGATCGCCGGTCCCGACGCGAATGACGCGACGTCGTCCGGGAAGCGCTTCCGTCCGCTCGACGCGCGCAGCGCACGCTCGGCCCTCCGGCGCGTCCGGATCGCGTTCGCCGAGGAGGACGTCGCCGACCACGCGTCACCGGAGGCGAGGCGCGCGCTCGAGAAGGGCATCGCGGAATTCCGAAGGCTCTTCCCGGGCTTCGTGCGCGCCACGCTCCCCGAGCTCCCGTACGGCCCGATGGTCGGCACGGTGTACGGCGCCGAGGGCTCGACCATCTTCGCCGAGCTCATCGAAGGCGATCGCTTCGAGGAGCTCGTCGACGCGCGACAGAAGGCCGGTCTCCGCGCGAACCTCGACATCCTCGCGCGCGACTACCTGCAGGCGATGCGGCTGCGCCAGAAGGTGATCGACGGGTTCCGGCAGATCTTCACCCAAGCGGACGTCATCCTGTCCGTCGGTCGCGCGATCACGTCGACCCCGATCGCGCAGGCGCTCGACTCGCCGCCCACGACCGCGAGCAACCCGCCTCAGACGAAGCGGCCGGGGAACCTCGCGCTCATCCCGGCGGGGAATCTCGCCGGTGTCCCGGCGATCTTCTTCCCGTGCGGATTCGGAACGAACGGTCTGCCCGTCGGTCTGCAGCTCGTCGGGCCCGCGTTCTCCGAGCCGCTCCTGCTCGCGCTCGCATCCGCATATCAGCGCGAGACCGACCACCACACCAAGCGCCCGAAGGCGTGAACCGAGGACGCGTCCGCGCGGTCGCCGTCGCCGTCATCCGCAGGAGGGACGAGATCCTCGTCGCCGACATCCCCGACGAGGTGAAGGGCATCACCGGATACCGGCCGCTCGGAGGCACCATCGAGTTCGGCGAACGAGGCGACGAGACGATCGTGCGCGAGCTGCGCGAAGAGCTCGGCGCGGAGATCGTCGACACGCGGTATCTCGGCACGCTCGAGAACATCTTCGAGTACCGCGGCGCGCGTTCCCACGAGATCGTGCGTGTGTATGAGGCGCGCTTCGCGGACGGTGCGCTGTACGAGCGTGAGCGCTTCGACGCTGTCGAGGAGCGAGCGGACCCGTTCGTGTGCGTGTGGCGGAGCGTCCGGACATTCGGCGCCGGGGCGCCGCTCTACCCAGACGGCCTGCTCGAGCTGATCGCCTAGTGCCGGCGGCGCCAGCCGCGGGTCGGGTCGAACAGGAGAAGCGCCGCGTAGCCGCCGAGGATCCAGAGGGGCAGCATCACCGAGATCGCGAACCAGATCTCCACGCGCGGACTCTAGGCCCGCGCGACCTCGGACAGCACGCTGACATGTTCGAGCTCGTGTCCGTAGGGGAGCATCACGTTCGCGTGATCGATGCCCGCCTTCGCGAGGACGGCGAACCGCGCCGCCGCCTCGTCCGCGGTGCCCACGATCGCGCCGGGCCGCGCCGCGAGCCACTGCTCGCGCGTCGTGTTCTGCCGCCTCGCCATCTCGTCGACGAGCGCGTCGACGTCGCGGCGCGTCTTCCCGACGAACGCCTGCACGAACATGCTGCGGCGCAGCGTCTTCGGATCGCGGCCCACGGACGCGCATGCGTCGCGCAGCCCGTCATTCAGCTGGCGCGCCCGGTCCTCGAGCGTCCCGGGCAGGATCGTCATGTTGAACCACTGCGCGTACTTCGCCGCGATGCGCATGACGCGCGGCTTCGACCCGCCGATCCACACGGGGAGCGGTGTCTGCGCCGGCTTCGGCGAGGCGACGGCGTTCTCGACGCGGTAGTGCTTCCCGGTGTAGGTCGCGCGCTCCTCACGCCACAGGCGCGTGCAGATCTCGAGCGTCTCCACGAGCTGCGTGACGCGGACGCCGTCCTCCGGGTATTCGTAGCCGTACTGCTCGTACTCGACCTGCTTCCATCCGGCGCCGACGCCGAACTCAAGACGCCCGCCCGACATGCGGTCCACGCTCGCGGCGATCTTCGCGAGGACGGCGGGGTTGCGGTACGACTGGCAGCTCACCATCGGCCCGATCCGGATGCCCTCGGTGTCGCGCGCGAGTCCCGCGAGCACCGTCCACGCCTCGAGGCAATCCGTCGCGACGGCGTCCTTGTTCAGCAGGAGGTGGTCGGAGACCCAGAGACGCGTGAACCCGGCCGCGTGCGACGCGCGCGCGATGTCGCGGATCTGCTCGTAGCTGAAGCCGAACTGCGGCTCGATCTGCACACCGAGGTCCATCAGTCGCGCGTCCTTTCCTCGTCCTCTTCGGCGGTGAGCCGGAACATCATGTGGCGTCCCGTCACGGTCAGCGTCGCGAGCATGAAGCCGGCGAAGAACGAGACGCCGACGTTGAGGACGGGGTCCATCGCGAGGGCGACCGCGTCGAAGACGAAGATGATCGCGAACCAGATCGCGAACGTGATGCCGGTCTCGCGGAGCTGGAAGGTGATCGGGCGGCGCGGCTGCCGTCGCTGGGGCCGCCGCTCCGGCGGGAGGAGCGCTTCGGCGGCGAGCCGCCGCCGGCGGTCGGCGCGCATGACGCGCGCGACGTACCAGACGCAGACGACGAGGACGGCGATCTCGCCGACCACGTTGAACGGGTGGCCCACCACGATCGACAGCGGGATGAACAGGAGCGCGCCGACGGCGATGATCGTCGCGACCACGGTCGTCGCGATGGTGAGACCGCGGCTCATGAGGCCATCGCCCGATCGAGCACTTCCACGACGTGCAGGACCGGTATCTCGCGCCCGCGGCGCGTGAGGCCGCTCGATACCTGCAGCATGCAGCCCGGGTTCGCGCTCACGATCGCGTCGGCTCCGGTCGCGGCGATGTTGTCGAGCTTTCGCTCGAGCAGCGCGTCGGCGAACGCCGGCTGCACGAGGTTGTAGGAGCCGGCGCTGCCGCAGCACACGTCGCTCTCCTTCATCTCGCGCAGCTCGAGGCCCTCGACGCGCGAGAGGAGCGCCCGCGGCGCCGTGCGGATCCGCTGCGCATGCGCGAGATGGCACGGCTCCTGGTAGGTCACGGTCATCTCCAGCCGTCCGAGCGCGCGACCGTCGCCGAGCGCCGCGACGAACTCCGTCACGTCGCGCACGCGCGCGCTGAACGCTTCGGCGCGCCCGTGCCACTCGGGATCGTCGGCGAGGAGATGGCCGTACCCCTTCATGTGCGCTCCGCATCCGGCCGCGTCGACGACCACGACGTCGACGCCGGCATCCTCGAACGCCGCGATATTCCGCTTCGCGAGCGCGATCGCATCGCGGCGCTCGCCGGCGTGCGCGTGGAGCGCGCCGCAACAGACCTGTTCGGGCGCATCGACGACCTCGACGCCGAGGCGTGTGAGGACGCGCGCCGTCGCGCTGTGCACGTCGCCGTACGCGACGCGCATGACGCATCCGAGGAGGATCGCCGCTCGCGTCGTGGCGTGCGCGGGCGCGGTCGGCGCGCGATAGCGGGGGCGGGTGAGCGGGGGATACATCGCCTCGATGCGGCGCAGTCCGCGCGGCAGCCGTGCGGCGAGCCCCGTCCGGTGCACGAACGCGCGAAGGCCGCTGCGCTCGTACAGCGCGAGCACGCCCGACGCCGCCTCGAGGCGCGCGGGATCTGCGAGGAGCGACAGGAGGACGTAGCGCAGGATCCGCGGCACGAGCGGGCGCGTGGTCGCGTCGCGCTCCGCGATCGCCGAGCGCGCGTTCTCGATGAGCGCGCCATAGCCGACGCCGGACGGGCACACGGCCTCGCACGCGCGGCACGCGAGACAGCGGTCGAGATGCGTGCGCAGCGCGGTCGTCGCCTCCACGGCCCCCGCCGCGAGCTCCTCCATGAGCTGGATCCGGCCGCGAGGGGACTCCGTCTCGAGCCGCGTGAGGAGATACGTCGGGCAGGCCTCGAGGCACATGCCGCAGTGGATGCACGAGCGCGCGGGCTCGACGTCGAAGGAAAGGGGCGCCGTCGTCACACGGTCAACGCTAAACGGGGATCCGTCCGGGTGCGAGCACGCCGCGCGGGTCGAACGCCTCCTTGAGCCTGCGCGCGATCGGACCGGGCATGCGGATCGTCCCCCAGGTCCCGATCGTGCGACGCACGTCCGTCCGCGCGCGCTCGATGACGAGGGCGCCGCCGGCGCCCTCGCGGCGCTCGCGAAGCCGTGCGAGCTCGTCGGCCGCGCCTTCGAAGCGGTACGCGATGCCCGTCCCGACGAAGGCGACGCCGTTGTCGCCGATCGCGTCTGCTTCGCGTCCGGGGGCGGTGGAGCACCGCGCCGCGCGCTCCTCGCGAGCGGGGCGTGCGACGACGTCGGTCCACTCGCCGTCCGGCGCCTCCTCGGCGATCCCGAGCGCGTCGAGGTCGTGCGCGATGCGCGCCACCGCCGCGGCGCTCCCCGCGACACGAACGTGGAGCGTCGAGACGGGTCGTCCCGCGGTGAGCGCGATCCCTTCCACCGGCAGCGTCGCCCGCACGCGCGACGCGAGCGCGGCGAGACGGGTGAGGTCCCCGTCGGTCGCGCGCAGCACGCGCGCCGCTTCGTCGACGGCCACGAGCTTGAGGCTCACCTCGACGAGCGCCGCGAGCGTCCCGTACGTCCCCGAGTACAGACGCGTGAGGTCGAAGCCGCTCACGTTCTTCACGACCCGTCCGCCGGCGCGAGCGCGCGTGCCGTCGCCGAGGACCGCCTCGCAGCCGATCGTCCAGTCGCGCGGGTGCTGGAAGCGAAGGCGCGAGGGCGCGGGCGCGGCGCTCGCGATCGTCCCGCCGACCGTGGCGCGACGCGGATCGGCACAGTCGACCGGCCACCGCTGCCCGGAGGGCGCGAGGGCGGCGGCGAGCTCCGCGAGCGTCGTCCCCGCGCGCACGGTGCACACGAGATCGGCGGCGGTGTGCTCGACGATGCCGGAGAGGCCGGTGAGGTCGAGCGCGACGTCGTATCTTGTGGGCGCGTCGCCGACCCCGATGCGCGTGCCGCCGCCCCAGAGGACGATCGCCTCGCGAGCGTCGTTGGCGGAGCGAACGACGTCCGCGACCTCGGCGGCATCTTGCGGGCGGACGACGCGCGACGGCTCGGTGCCGTCGATCGCGCGCGACGTCGCGACGTCTAGACCCACATGCCCTCGGCGATCGCGCGCTTCACGCGCTCCGTCGGGATCGCGGCGCACGCATCGCCGCCGGGGAAGACCTTGCCGGGATTCATGACCCGGTCGGGGTCGAACGCGCTCCGCGCGCGCTGCATCGCGTCGAGATCTTCCGGACCGTAGATCCAGAACATGAAGTGGTTCTTCTCGAGACCGATGCCGTGCTCGCCGGAAAGCGCGCCGCCGGCCTCGACCGCGACCTTCAGGATCTCGGAGCTCGCCTCGATGACGCGCTCGATCGGATCGGTGCGCGCGTCGAAGAGCACGAGCGGGTGAAGGTTGCCGTCGCCGATGTGGAACATGTTCGCGACGATGTAGCCGTAGCGCTCGCCGATCGCGTTCACCTTGTCGAGGACGTCGGGAAGCTTCGAACGCGGCACGACCGCGTCGTTCAGGTAGTTGTTCGGCTTGATGCGGGCGAGCGCGGGATACCCGAGCTTGCGCGCCTTCCACAGGAGCTCTCGCTCCGGCGCGCTGTCGGCGATCCGAACGGCGCGCGATCCCGCCGCCTCACAGAGGGCGACGATCGCGCTCGTCGCCGAGGCGGTGTCCTCGCGCAGTCCTTCGACCTCGACGAGGAGGAGCGACCCGGCGTCCGCGGAGAGGTGCGCGTCGAACGCCTCGTTCACGGCGCGGATCGTCGTGCGGTCGAGCATCTCCATCGCCGCCGGAACGATCCCACGCGCGACGATGGCGCTCGCGGCGCTCGCGCCGGAGCGCACGTCGGGGAACTCCGCGAGGAAGGTGCGCACGTCCTCGGGGATCGGAAGGAGCCGGAGCCACGCGCGCGTGACGATCCCGAGCATCCCCTCGCTCCCGACGACGAGCGGCACGGTGTCGTACCCGGGAAGGTCGGGCGCGATCCCGCCGATCGTCGCGATCTCGCCGTCGGCCAGCACGAGCTCGACCGCGAGGACGTGGTCGACGACCGAGCCGTAACGCAGGGCGTGCGGACCGCCGGCGTTCGTCCCGATGTTGCCGCCGATGGTGGAGACGCGCTGGCTCGCCGGATCGGGCGCGAAGAAGAGACCGTGCTCGCGCGCGACCGCGCTCACCTCGAGGTTCGGCACGCCCGGCTCGACGATCGCGACGCGCTTCGCCGCGTCGATCTCGATCCCGCGCATCCGAGCCGTCGCGACGACGACCGCGTCGCCGCACGCGATCGTGCCGCCCGACAGACCGGTGCCGGCACCGCGCGGCACGATCGACACGCCGGCCGCGCGCGCCGCGCGCACGCAGGCCGCGATCTCGCGCGCATCCTTCGGGACGACGACCGCGAGCGGTGGCCGGCGGTCGAAGCCAGCGTCGTATCCGTAGACGAGCAGATCCTCAGGGCGGAAGAAGACGTATGACGGGCCGCAGGTCGAGATGAGCTCCTGGACGAGCGCGCTAGGCATGGTCTGTGATCCAGACCGCTCCGTCCTCCGAGAACTCCTTCTTCCAGATCGGCACGATCGTCTTCAGCTCGTCGATCCCCTCCCGCGCGGCCGCGAACGCCGCGTCGCGATGCGGCGCGCCGGCGACGACGACGACGGCGATGTCGCCGATGGCAAGCTCGCCGACCCGGTGATGCATGACGACGCGACAGGGCGCGTGGCGGGTCTCGAGGCGTGTCGCGATCTCGCGCATCTTCGCCTCGGCCATCTCCGCGTACGCCTCGTACTCGAGATGCGTGACGCGCTTCCCCTGGCTCGCGTTCCGGACCGTGCCGAGGAAGACGACGATCCCGCCGAACGACGCATCCCGCACCGCGTCGATGGCCTCGTCGATCGAGAGCGCGCTGCTCTTCACGAGGATGAGCGGCGCCGTCGTCGCGCCGCCGGAGACCGGCGGGATGAGGGCGAGCTCATCGGCGTCCGCGAGCGGCTCGTCGGGCCCCACGTATTCGCGGTTCTTCGCGATCACGACGCTGCGGCCCTCGGTGATGAGAGGGTGGCGCCGGGCTATTTCGGCGATCGCATCGCGGACCGTCGCGCCCGCGGGGAGCTCGAGCTCGAAGCGACCGACGCCAGCGGCCTCGCGGTACGACGCGAAGAGCCGCACCTCGACGCGCACCGTCCGAGTGTATTGGGGTGCCAGAATGAGGAGGAATGGACGGCTTCGCCGCCATCCTGCTCGCGCTCCTCCTCGTCTTGCTGAACGGGTTCTTCGTCTCCGCCGAGTATGCGTTCGTCCGGGTACGCGGAACGCAGCTCGAAGAGCTTGCGAAGACCGGCGAGAGACGAGCGAAGCT
>DATDNP010000193.1:0-14149 GCA_036518215.1 Candidatus Limnocylindria bacterium | reverse complement strand
TCGTTCCTCACCGATCTCCTGTGGTTCCGCAGCCTCCATCTCGAGGACGTCTTCCTGCGGCGTTACACCGCCGGGTTCTGGGCGTTCGTCGCGTTCGGCCTCGTCTTCTTCGTCATCGCGCTGCCGAACCTCTACCTCGCGCTCCGTCCGCAGGTGCCGCGCGTCGTCGTCGAGGCGAGCCGCACGCGGCCATCGGCGCTCGCCGGAACGCTGCGATCGATGTGGCTGCTGCTCGTGCCGGCGTTCTTCTTCGGCCTCGCCGGCGGCGATCAGTGGGACGCCCTGCTCCGCTGGCTGAACGCGGTGCCGTTCGGCGTCAGCGATCCCGTGTTCAACCGCGACATCGGCTTCTACTTCTTCACGCTGCCGGTGCTCGACTTCGTGCGCGGGTGGGCCATCGCCGCGGTGCTCGTCATCGCCGCGGGCGTGATCCTCATCTACGTCCTGCGCGGTGTCATCGGCGTGGCGACGGACACGATCGCGCGCGGCGACATCGCGGTCGCCGGACGCACCGCGCTCGCGCTCGCGCGGCCGGCGCGCGCGCACCTCTCGGTGCTCGGCGGGATCTTCCTCCTGCTCATCGCCTTCGGCTACGTCATCGACCAGTGGGATCTGCTCATACGTCAGGACACCGTCCTCACCGGCGCGGGCTACACGAGCGTGAACGCGCGGCTCCCCGCGCTCACCGTCCTCGCGTTCATCGTCGGCATCGCCGCGCTCGCGTGCTTCGCGAACGCGTTCGCGCGCACGATCTGGGTCCTCGGCGGCGCGATCGTGCTCTGGTTCGTGGCGAGCCTGCTCGTGCTCGGCGTGTACCCCGGGCTCGTGCAGAACTTCATCGTCACGCCCGACCAGCTGAACAAGGAGCGGCCGTATCTCGAGCGGAACATCGCGGCCACGCGTGCGGCCTATTCGGTGAACAGCGTGGACGAGTCGCTCTTCAACGTGGGCGACACGCCGACCGCGGCGGAGGCGAAGCGAGATCTCTCGAATACCGAGGCGGTGCGGCTGTGGGACTACCGCCCGCTCCTCTCGGCGTACGACACCCAGCAGGCGCTCCGGCAGTACTACACGTTCAACGACGTCGACGTCGACCGCTACCTCATCGGCGGCGAGGAGGTCCCGGTCATGCTCGCCGCGCGCGAGCTGCAGAGCTCGAGCCTGCCGCAGCAGACGTGGGTGAACACGCATCTCGTCTTCACGCACGGCTACGGCGCCGTCCTCACGCCGATGGGCGGCGTCACGGCGGAGGGACGTCCGGACATGCTCGTGAAGGACATCCCGCCGGTGGGCGAGCCGAAGATCGACCAGCCGCGCATCTATTTCGGTGAGAGCACGTCGAACTACGTCATCGTCGACACGCAGCAGGACGAGTTCGACTACGCCCAGGAGGGCGGCGACGCGATCACGCGCTTCAGCGGCACCGGCGGCGTGAGCGTCGGCGATCTCTGGAACCGCTTCCTCTTCGCGCTGCGGTTCGGTGACGGGAACCTCCTGTTCACGAACCAGACGACGTCCGACAGCCGCGTGCTCTTCCACCGCCAGATCAGCGACCGCGAGCGGCTCATCGCGCCGTTCCTGTCGTACGACCCCGACCCGTACCTCGTCATCGCCGACGGCCAGCTGTGGTGGATCAACGACGCGTACACGACCGGCGACCGCTATCCCTACAGCGAGCGGTACAGCGCGCTCGGCACGGGCTCGACGACCATCGGCAACGGCGGCGAGTTCAACTACATCCGCAACAGCGTGAAGGTCGTCACGAACGCCTACGACGGCAGCATCACGTACTACGTGATCGACGAGACGGATCCGGTCGTGCGCAACCTGCGCGCCATCTACCCGTCGCTCTTCAAGTCGATCGGCGAGATGCCGCAGAGCCTCAAGGACCACATCCGCTATCCCGAGGGGATCCTCAGCGTGCAGGCGCAGGTGTACGCGCTCTACCACATGACGAACCCCGACCAGTTCTACAACCGCATCGACGCGTGGCGCATCGCGAACGAGATCAACGTCCAGGGCGGCGCGAAGGCGCCGATCGAGCCGTACTACGTGACGACGCGGCTCCCGGGGTCTGACCGCCCGGAGTTCATCCTCTTCGTGCCGATGACGCCGGCCGGCGGCCAGCGCGACAACATGGTCGCGTGGATCGCCGGACGCGCGGACGCGCCCGACTACGGGAAGCTGCGCGTGCTGCGCTTCCCGACCGACCGGAACATCTACGGACCGCTGAACGTCGAGGGCCTCATCGACGCGGACGCGACGATCAAGCAGCAGCTCGCGCTCCTCTGCCCGCAGGGCGCGGGCTCGACGTGCATCCGCGGCAACCTGCTCGTGCTCCCCGTCGGCAGCTCGTTCCTCTACATCGAGCCGCTCTTCATCCAGTCGACGCAGAGCAAGATCCCCGAGCTGCAGCGCGTCATCCTCGCGACCCAGAACAAGGTCGTGATGGCGGATACGTTCAACAAGGCGCTCGACGCGCTCTTCGGCACCGGCACGTCGCCGACGCCGAGCCCGACGCCGACACCGAGCGGCAGCCCGCGCCCATCCGCGTCGCCGACGCCGGGACCGTCGCAGAGCATCGCCGACCTGGTCCGGTCCGCGTCGCAGCACTACGACGCCGCGCAGGCCGCGCTGAAGAGCGGCGACTTCGCCGAGTACGGCCGCCAGATCCAGCTGCTGCAGGACGACCTCGCGAAGCTTCGTGCCGCAACAGGCCAATAGGCCGCCGATGACGCGCCGTGTGAGCCACTTCCTCTACGTACCCGACCGCGCGGCCGCGGAACGCACCGGCAAGGCGCTCGCGCGCGCGGGATTCCGCTCGGAGGCGGGCCCGGCGGCGGACGGCGATGACTGGCTCGTCGTGGCGACGCACGACGAGGTCGACGAGAAGGATCGGGAGGTCGCGACGCAGGAGGCGATGCGCGAGATCGCGCTCACGGTCGGCGGCCACTACAACGGATTCGAGGTCCGCCGCCGCTGACGACGGCTACAGCGTCTTGAGGAACTGGATCCCTTCGCAGCGGATGCGGTAACCCATCGACTCGTTGATGTGCAGGATCGGGGCGTTCGCCGAGTCGTTGTCGGTCCGCACGCGATCGACGCCGAGCGCGATCGCCTGCATGAGCGTCTCGCACTTGAGCGCGCGCGCGACGCCACGGCCGCGCACCTTCCGCGCGGTGCCGGTCCAGTCGGTCGCGACGACGCCGCGCACCGGCGGATACGCGAGCTGCGAGATGCCGACGATGTCGTCGCCCTCGCGCGCGAGCCAGATGCGATCCGGTCGAAGGCCGGGCGAGTCGAACCACTTCATCCACTCGTCCATCGCCATCGGGACGTGGGGCACGGTCGTCGGGACGTCCGATTCGGCCTCGTCGCTCATCCGCTTCAGCTTCTCCCACCGTTTCGGGTCGTCCTCCTGCGCGAGCGTGAGGACGCGGATGCCTTCCTTCCTCATGCGCTCGCGCGACTCCGCGGCCATCGTCTCGATGCGCTCGCGGTGCTTCACCAGGTCGAGCTCCCAAAACCGCTGGCGCCGCTCCTCGCGATAGCCGCGCGCCGTGAGCATCGCGATCCGCGTCGCGTCGTAGTCCCACGCCCAGCTCGTCACCTTCTTTGCGCCGTCGCGCGCGAGCTCCGACTCGAGGTGCGCCTGCAGCGCGCTGAGGCGCGCTTCGGTACGCAGGTCCGGGCGCAGCTCGCACCCCGCGCTCGCGAACCGCTCCGGCATGCGGTCCCACGGGAGGTGCCGTACGACCGCGTAGCCCGCGCGCTCGCCGTCCAGCGAGACGATGTAGCGCGCGACGACCGCGTCGGCCGCCATGAGCGTCCACCAGTGGCGCAGGAGGACAGGGTCCTCGGGATCGTCGCGCCGCACCTCCGTGTCGAGGTCCGCGACGAAGGCGATGTCGCGGTCGACGTCGAGCGGCCTGAGCTCGAATTCGCCGACCCTCATCGGCTCCTCCGGAGGACGCGATCGCGCGCGACCTGCGCGATCTGCACGAGGTACTGCCCGATCTCGCGCTGCCCGAACTTCGATTTGCCGAGCTCGCGGTCGCGGAACGTGTACGGCACCTCCGTCCATCGGCGATAGCGACCGCGCGCCATCACCTCATAGCCGATCTTGAACCCGATCGGGTTCAGCTTCACGCCGTCGATCACCGAGCGGCGGATCGCGAAGAAGCCCGACGTGCAGTCGCGCACGGGCACGAGCACGTTGCCGATGATGCACGCCGTCCGCGACACGACGCGCCGCACGACGGGCCAGTCCATCGTGCCGCCACCGGTGACGTAGCGGCTCCCGACCGCGAGCTCCGCGCCGTCGGCGATCGCATCGAGCAGCCCGGGCACGACCTCGGGCGGGTGCGAGAGGTCCGCGTCCATCACGACGAGGACGTCGCCCTTCGCCGCATCGAATCCCGCGACGACCGCGGACGCGAGCCCCGCCTTTCCGGCGCGGCGCACGACGCGGACCGGGTGGCGTGACGCGGCCGCCTCGGCGATGTCGGCCGTGCCGTCGGGCGACCCGTCGTCGACGACGACGAGCTCCCACTCGCGTCGGGCCAGCGCCGCCGCGAGCCGCTCGATGAGGAGTGGGAGCGATCCCGCTTCGTTGTACGTCGGGACCACGACGGAGGCGAACGTTCGCCCAGTCTAGAGTGCGGCGGCCCTAGAGTTACCGACGATGCGCGTCACGTTCGATGCACGTCATCTGCAGACCGTCGCTCGTGTTCGCGGCATCGGACGCTACTCGCGGAACCTGCTCGCGGCGTTCGCGCGCATCGCGCCGGACGACATCGAATGGACGCTCCTGCGTCTCCGCAACTTCCCGCCGCCCGACGCGTCGCCGCTCCCACCGCATCGCGATCTCCGGACGATCCGTGTTCGGCGGCCGGAGCTCTCGATGCTTGCGCTCGATCCGCTCCTCCTGCCCCTCGAGCTCCCGTTCTCGCGACCCGATGTGTACCACTCGGTCCAGCTCTCGCTGCCCGCGCTCCGCTCGTATCGCGCCGTCATCACGATCCACGACCTCGCGCCGATCATCTGGCCCGAGCACTATCTGCGTCTTCCGTACGCGCGCGTCGGGCACGCGTGGGCCTATGCGCTCGCGCGCGGGGCCGACGCGATCATCGCCGTGTCCGAGGCGACGAAGCGGGACGTCGTCGACCGCCTTCGCGTGCCCGACTCGCGCGTCGTCGTGATCCCCGAGGCGGTCGACGTGTCGTTCGCGCCGCCCGCGCGCGACGTGGCGCGCGCGCTCGTTCGGTCGCGCTTCGCGGTCGCGGGTCCGTACGTGCTCTACGTCGGCCAGTTCGACCCGCGGAAGAACATGGATGGCCTCGTGTCCGCGTTCGCTGAGGCCGCGGCTCGCCATCCGGACCTGCGGCTCGTCGTCGTCGGCGAGCTCGGGAAGCTCGCGTCCTTCCTCCATCAGGCGCTCGAGCGCGGGCACGCGCCGCGCGACCGCGTCGTCCTCACCGGGCACGTCACCGACCCGGAGCTCGCCGCGCTCTATGCCGGTGCCGAATGTCTGCTCCACAGCGCGCTGCTCGAGGGCTTCGGGCTCACGCCGCTCGAGTCGCTCGCCGCGGGCACGCCGGTCGTCGGCCTGCGCGCCGGGGCTGTGGAAGAGGTCGTGGGGGACGTGGGCCTGCTCGTCCAACGTCCCGACGAGCTCGGCGCGGCGCTCGTCGCGTATCTCGAAGACGAGGCGCTGCGCGATCGCCTCCGCGCCGCCGCGAAGGAACGTAGCGCGCTCTTCTCGTGGGACCGCGCGGCCCGCGACACGCTCGCCGTGTATCGCGGGTATCTGTCACGGTAAACTGGAGGTCCCCGTGGCACGCCGTATCCCACTACCGCGGCTCACACAGCGCCAGCGCATGGCGCGGTGGCAGCGCGAGCGCCGCCAGCAGGCGTTCATCATCACGATCTTCTCGGCGGTCCTGTTCTTCGTGCTCGGGCTCGCCGCGTGGGCCGCGACCGATCGCTACTACACCGCCAACCTCACGCCCGCGCTCACGGTCGACGGGACGTCGTTCCCGATGCGCGACTACACCAAGGAGCTCGGCTACCAGCTGACGCACTTCTACGTCGACTACGGCGTGCCGCCGGGCTACGAGAACGACTCGCAGATCACGCAGCAGAAGCAGAGCTACGAGGGCATCGCGCTCGAGGCGCTCGTCGAGCAGCGGATCCTCGACGACAGCGCGAAGGCCGCCGGCATCACCGTGACGAAGCAGCAGATCGACGATCGCTACGCCGCCGACTACGGCGAGTACCACACGCGCCACATCCTCATCACCCCGAGCGGCGACGATCCCGCCGTCGCCGACGCGAACGCCCTCGCGAAGGCGACGGCGATCGCGAACGAGCTGAAGCAGGATCCGATGAACCAGGCGCTGTGGAACGAGCTCGCCGCGCAGAACTCTGAGGACCCCGGCTCGAAGGACTCGGGGGGCGACCTCGGGTTCGTCGGCAAGGGACAGTTCGTGAAGGAGTTCGAGGACGCGGTGAAGACGCTCCAGGTCGGGCAGATCTCCGACCCGGTGAAGAGCTCGTACGGGTATCACGTCATCCAGCTGCTCGAGCTGAAGCCGCCGGCCCAGAGCCAGTTCGTGCAGCGAGCGGCGTCGTACGGCTTCAACGAGCAGGACGTGAAGCGGCACGTCCGCTACGACATCCTCAAGGACGAGTTCACCTCGCGCGCGAAGGACGTCAACACGCAGTCCCCGACGGCGCAGGTCCATCTCGCGTGGATCGCCGTCGCGGCGCCGAAGGTCACGGGCGGCGACTTCCAGTCGTTCACCGATCAGGTGAAGAAGGTGAACGACATCCAGGCGGCGCTCGACGCCGGGACCGACTTCGCGCAGGTCGTGAAGCAGTACAGCGAGGACACCGCGACCGTCGACAAGGGTGGCGACCTCGGCTGGTTCGCGCGCGGCATGATCACGAAGCTCGACATCGAGAACGACGTGTTCTCGCTCGACGTCGGGAAGGTGAGCGCGCAGAAGAGCGACGCGTCGCAGACCGTCTGGTACAAGGTCCTCGAGAAGGACCCGAGCCGCGCCCTCGACGACACGCAGAAGAAGCAGATCCAGGACCACGCGTACGACTACTGGTATCAGCAGGTGAAGAAGGCGCACCAGATCCAGAAGCTGGTCCCGGGTCACGAGCTCGACGCCTGATCTCGTAGCCGCTCTCGAACAGGTCCTCGCGCGGTTCCCCGCGGGCGTCGACATCGTCCCCGCGAGCGCGCTCGACCGGCACTCCTTCTCGACGCTCCGACCCGTGCTCCTCGTGCTCGACGCCGAACCGGACGCCGGGCTCATCGCGAAGCACTACCCGCCCGGCACGCGGCCCGAGCCGATCGGCGATCGGTTCGCGCTCCTCCCCGCGCAGGAGCCGTACGCGGACCTCGCGTCGCTCGCGACCGTCACACGCATCGCGGAGCGCCTTCGCGCACCGAACGGATGCCCATGGGACCGTGAGCAGACGCACCAGAGCCTGCGGCCGCATCTCCTCGAGGAGGCCTACGAGACGCTCGAGGCGCTCGACTCCGGCGACCTCGACCGCCTGCGCGACGAGCTCGGCGATCTCCTGCTCCAGATCGCGCTCCACGCGCAGCTCGCGTACGAGGAGCATGCCTTCGGCGTCGCCGACGTCGCGCGCCGCCTCAACGAGAAGCTCATCCGGCGGCACCCGCACGTCTTCGCGGGCACCGAGATCCGCGACGATCTGCTCGCGCAGTGGGAGCGCATCAAGCGCGAGGAGCGCGAGGCGAGCGGGAAGGCCGAGGAGAGCATCGTCTCGGGCGTGCCGAAGGACCTGCCGGCGCTCTTCGCGGCGGAGCGGCTCCAGGAGCGCGCCGCCCGCGTCGGCGTGACCCACGAGCCGATCGACATGCCGCTCGACATCGACGACTCGGCGTTCCTGGGCGATCTGCTCTTCGATCTCGTCGCCGCCGCTCGCGAGAAGGGCTTTGACGCCGAGTCCGCGCTGCGCGAGGCGAACGAGCGCTTCGCGGCGCACGTCGGCCGTGTCGAGGCGAAGGCGCGCGAGCAAGGCCGCAGCCTCGAGTCGTACCCTGCGGCGGACATGCGTCGGATGTGGGAGGAGACCGCCGGTGGCTAAGCGCTTCGAGCGGCCGGACGGGCGCCAGTACGAGGCGCTCCGACCCGTGCGGATCGAGACGGGCGTCTCGAAGTTCGCGGAGGGATCGGCGCGCGTGTCGTTCGGCGACACGCAGGTGCTCTGCCTCGCGACCGTGCAGGAATCCGTACCGCGCTTCCTCGAGGGCAAGGACCAGGGCTGGATCACGGCCGAATACGCGATGCTTCCGCGCTCGACGCCTGAGCGGAGCCAGCGCGAGAGCATCGCGGGGCGTCCGGGCGGCCGCACCTTCGAGATCCAGCGTCTCGTGGGTCGCGCTCTGCGCTCGGCGATCGACCTGAAGGCGCTCGGATCGCGCAGCGTGATCATCGACTGCGAGGTCATCCAGGCCGACGGCGGCACGCGCACGGCGGCCATCACCGGCGGATACGTCGCGCTCGCGCACGCGCTGCGCCACTTCACGCCCAAGCCGGTCCGGAAGAACGTCGCCGCGGTGTCGGCCGGGTTCGTCCGCGGCGAGCTCCTCCTCGACCTCGCGTATGCCGAGGACTCCATCGCCGACGCCGACGTGAACGTCGTCGCGACGTCCGACGGCCAGCTCATCGAGGTGCAGGGCACGGCGGAGGGGCGTCCGTTCTCGAAGGAGGACTTCGATCGCGTCATCGACCTCGCGCTGCGCGGGATCGCGCAGCTCGTCGAGGCGCAGCGCGACGCGCTCGCGAAGATCTAGCAGCGTGAGCGCGAGCGACTACCCGAGCGTGCACGCGAAGACGGTCGCCGAGTGGCGGCGGTGGCTGACCGCGAACCACGCGAAGCAGCCTGGCGTGTGGCTCGTGTCGTACAAGCGCGCGACGCGCAGGCCGTTCGTCGAGTACGAGGACGCCGTGCTCGAGGCGCTCTGCTACGGGTGGGTCGACGGTCAGCTTCGGCCGATCGACGGCACGCGCTCCGCACTTCTCTTCACACCACGCCGCGCGGGAAGCGGCTGGGCGCGGTCGAACAAGCTGCGCGTCGCGAAGCTCACCAAGGAGGGCCGCATGCGGCCCGCGGGCCTCGCGAAGGTCGCGGCCGCGAAGCGTGACGGCTCGTGGACGCTCCTCGACAGCGTCGAAGCGCTCGAGATCCCGGCCGATCTGAAGAAGGCGCTCGGGGACGCGCGCGCGACGAAGGCGTTCGACGCGCTCACGCCGGGCGTGCGGAAGCAGCATCTCTACCAGCTCGTCACGGCGAAGAGAGCGGAGACGCGCGCGAAACGCATCGGCGCGATCGTCGCGAGCCTCCGCGCGTGAGCATCCCGCACGGCGAGCACGTCCTCCTCATCGGATCGGGCAACCGGGGCAAGCAGCGGGAGTGGCGGGAGCTGCTCTCGGGTCTCGACGTCGTCCTCGTCGTGCCGCAGGACCTCGATCCGGTCCCTGCGGAGCCGGAGGAGGAGGGCGCCGACTTCGCCGAGAACGCGGCTCACAAGGCGCGCTCGTACGCGCGCGCGACGGGTCTTCGTACAGTCGCCGACGACTCGGGTCTCGAGGTCGACGCGCTCCACGGCGCGCCCGGTCTCCGCAGCCGCCGCTTCTTCGGCGAGGACGCGACCCCCGCCCAGCGCAACGAACGTCTCCTCGCGATGCTCCAGGACGTCGATGCGCGCGGCGCGCGCTTCGTGTGCGTCGCGGCGCTCGCGTCGCCCGACGGGCACGTCGAGCTCTTCGAGGGCGAAGTGCGCGGGGAGATCGGCTACGAGCCGCGCGGCGAGCAGGGGTTCGGATACGACCCCGTCTTCGTCATCGCCGGTGACGGCCGGACGATGGCGGAGCTCGCCGCGGACGAGAAGCACGCCATCTCGCACCGCGGCCTCGCGGCCGCGAAGCTGCGCGCGCGGCTCAGCGCGTCGGGCGCCTGACCGCTAGGTGGTCGGCGCCTCGGCGTCCTCGAAGTGGATCGTGAGCATCGCGTCGCACCGTCCGCAGTGCATCGTCATGAGCGTCGGCTTGCCGCCGCCGAACGTCGCGACCGGCGACGGATGGTCGTCCGGCCCGATCGGCCGACGGCAGCTCGGACAGCGCGCATCGCCGCGCTCGAACGTCGCGCGGTCGGTGCTGACGTCACCGAACCCTGATCGCTTCTTCCGCCCCATCTAGATCCCTCCTGCTCCCTTCGGCCGGATCCGCGCGCCCGGACCGAGGGGGCGCGGATCGGCGAGCTGTACATGGTGATAGTCGTGCACCGCGATCTCGTGTGCCGTCCGCTCGGCGCTCGCCGCCCGGAGCGCATCCATCGACTTCTGGTCGACCACCTGGAAGGTGCGAAGACAGCCAACGAGCCGGCATGGGAACCCTCCCGTCCGCATGGTCTCCCTCCTTCTCGCCGTACGGCGGCGTGGCTACGAGTAGAGCGCGAGACGCTCCTGGCGGAAGGGCACGCGCGCCTTCCGCTTGAGCTCCTGGAATTCGGCGTGCTGCGACTCGGTCACGAAGGTGACGGCCTTGCCGCGCTCCCCGGCGCGACCGGTGCGGCCGACGCGGTGCACGTATGTCTCCGGGTCCTCGGGAAGGTCGAAGTTCACGACGTGATCGATGCCGTCGACGTGGATGCCGCGCGCCGCGAGGTTCGTCGCGACGAGCGTCCTGACGGTGCCGCGCCGGAATCCCTCGAGGACGCGCTCGCGCGCGTGCTGGGGGATGTCGCCGTGCAGCGCCCCGGCGTCGTGGCCGAGGCGGACGAGGTCCTTCGTGAGCTTGTCGACGCCGCGCTTGGTGTGACGGAACACGAGCACGCGGCTCGCCTCGGTCCGACCAAGCACCTCGCGGAGCGCGCGAAGCTTGTCGACGTGCAGCACCTCGACGTACGCCTGCTCGATCGTGTCGACCGTCGGCTGTTCGGGCTTCACCGCGACGCGCTCGGCGTCGATCGTGAGCGACCGCGCGACGCGTTCGACCTCTGGCGGGAACGTCGCCGAGAAGAGCGCCGTCTGCCGCTTCTTCGGAAGGAGCGCGGCGATCTTCTTCACCTCCTGCACGAAGCCGAGATCGAGGAGACGATCGGCCTCGTCGAGGACGAGCACGGCGATGCCGCTCAGATCGAGCGTGCGCCGCGCCACGAGATCCTGGAGCCGCCCGGGAGTGCCGACGACGACATGCACGCCGGCGCGAAGGTCGCGCTCCTGCGCGCCGTAGCCGCTCCCGCCGTACACGGCGATGGCACGCGTGTGACGACCGGCGCCGAGCGCCGTGAAGTCGCGCGCGACCTGGAGCGCGAGCTCGCGCGTCGGGACGACGACGAGCACCGCTGGGCGGCGGGCCGGACCGGTGATCTGCTCGAGCAATGGGAGCGCGAAGGCGCCGGTCTTCCCGGTGCCCGTCTGCGCCTGCGCGATGACGTCCCGCCCGGCGCGAAGGAGCGGGATGACGCGGTCTTGGATGGGGGTGAGCTCGACCCAGCCGAGCGCCTTGATGGCCCGGTCGAGGTCAGGTCGGAATGCGATCACGCGATGTGTTTCCTTCTGGGCGAAGGAACAAAAAAGGCCCGGAAGCACACGACTTCCAGGCCACCTCTCGTTTCTGAGCCCTACGTTTCTGCTTCGTTCCATTGTACAGGAACGTCACAGGAACTCGTCTCCTTTCTTTGCTACCCCGGCGATCGGTCGACGGCGCCCGATGCGATGCGTCCGACCGCTCGCGATCGACGCGTTCCGAGGAACGAGCCGAGCGCGATGAGCGCGAACCCGGCCGCGATGCTCGCGGTGAGCGGCTCGCCGAGGATCGCGACCCCGAGCGCCACCGCGACCGCCGGGTTGACGTACGTGATGACCGTCGCGCGGCTCGGCCCGACCTCGTGGATGAGCGCGAAGTACACGATGAACGCGAGGCCGGTGCACACGACCCCGAGGATGGCGACGGCGGCAATGGCCTGCGGCGATGGCATGACGACCGGGCGCTGCGCGATGCCGAGCGGGACGTACGCGACCGCGGAGATCGCGAGCGAGGCCGCGATGACCGCGAGCGACGGCACTCCGCGCATGCGCGCGATGAGCATCGTCCCGACCGCGTAGCCGAGCACGACGAGCCCGACCTCGCCCACCGCGATGAGATCGTCCGCGGCGACGTTCAGGCCGACGACGAGCGCGACGCCGATGAAGCCGAGCACGAGACCGACGATGCGCCGTAGCTCTGGCCGATCGTCGTGGCTCACGAGCCACGTCAGCAGCGAGACGACGAGCGGCACACCCGCGATGAGCAGTCCGGAGAGCGAGCTCGAAAGACGCGTCTCGGCGTGCGACAGCAGGAGCCACGGCCCGATGATCTCGACGACCGTGTACGCGAGGAGAAGCCGCCAGTGCGGGCGAAGCGCGCGCAGGTCGGAGCGCGCGAGCGCGAGCGGCATGAGGAGCAGGGCGCCGATCGCGGTGCGTCCGAGGACGAGCGTCGCCGGGGCGAACTCGCCGACGGCGATCTTGATGAGCAGGTAGGGGATCCCCCAGATCACGCTCATCGCCGCAAAGAGCAGCCATCCGCGCGCGCTCATCGGTTCACCAACGCTAGAACGTCGGAGCCTCGTGCGCTGTGAGACAGGTCACGTCGTCGAGGTGCGTGTGATCCACGACACGATCGCGTCGGCGTCGTACCCGCTCGTCGTGTCGACGACGAGCCGCGGGACTCCGACGTCGATCGCGTTGATCGCGTCGTCCTCGCGCCATTCGTCCGCGAGGATCACCGCGTCGGTGTGCACCGCGTGGCGGTCGTGGCGCGACTCGTAGCGGCGCCGGCGCACGCGGGCGTCGGCTCGGCACAGGACGACGACCGCGTCGGCGAGCGTCGCGAGCTCCGCGAGCCGAGGCTCGGAGATCTCGCGATAGAAGTTCGCCTCGAGGACGAGACCCGCTCCCGCTTCGAGCGCGCGCCGCGCGACGCTCCACATCACCGCGTACGCGGCGCCGCCGAGCTCGCGCGAGCGCTGGCGGTCGCCGACGCCCAGCGCGTCCCCGAGCGCCTCCTTCACGTCGTCCTTCGTGATGATCGCGAGATGGAGACGATGCGCGAGCTCGCGCGCGATCGTCGTCTTTCCCGCACCCGGCGCGCCGCCGACGATGACGAGGAGTGGACGGCTCACGAATGCGCGAGAAGGTCGCGGAGCGCCGCTGCCTCGCGCGCGATGTCCTGCTCCGGTCGACGCGCTTCGTCGCCGGACGCGCTCATGACCGGTGGCCGGCCGGGTGCCTCGTCGTCCGCATACCGCGGGATGATGTGGGTGTGCAGGTGCGGCAGGGAGTTCCCGAGCATCGAGAGGTTCAGCTTGACCGGCCGGTAGTGCCCCTCGATGGCGCGCGCGACGCGCACGACCTCGCCGAAGTACGCGCTCGCCTCGTCGGCCGTGAGCTCCGTCGGCTCCGCGACGTGACGTCCGCGCCAGATCACGATCGTGTAGCCGGGGTGCTGGGGGTCGCCGCGCTGCAGGTACGCATCGCTCACGCGCCCCGCGAACACGCGCACGCCGAAGCCGCTGTCGTCCGGGCGCCCGTCGGCGCACATCGCGCAGTCCTTGCCGCGCTTCCGCTCGTTCCAGTCCGATGGCCAGCCGCTCACGACGGCGGCAACGGTACCGCGCCGGCGTCGTAGACGAGCCCGCCCTCCACCCGGCGCGCGACGTCCCACAGACGGTGCGGCTCGCTCGTGTCGGGCCCGAGCAGATGGATCACCTCGCAGCCGCGGACGGTGAGGAGGTCCGACAGCATGCGGCGGTGGCAGCGCCACCAGAGCGTCTCGGCGCACATGTACGCCGTCGGCGTCACGCTCGCGACGGCCTCGAGGCGCGCCAGATCCCGCTGGAACTCGTCCGTGGCCATGTGATCCGCGTATGCGCGGAACGCCGCGACCCGGAGCGCGACGTGCGGCGATGCCGGGGCGGCCTTCCGCCGGCCGCCGAGCCCCGCGAGATGCATGTACGCGACGCCTGCTTCCGCGAGCGACGCGCGAAGGGCCGCCTGTCCGAATTGCGGATGCCGGCGCGAGCCCGGGAACGTGCGGATGTCGACGAGCGTCACGACGCC
>DATDNP010000192.1:0-36222 GCA_036518215.1 Candidatus Limnocylindria bacterium | reverse complement strand
CGTCACGCCGAGGACTACCTCGTGATCCCGACGATCATCGGCCGCGCCGTGCGACTGCACCCCGCGATCGTGATCTTCGCGCTCCTCTCGGGCGGCACCGTCTTCGGGCTGCTCGGCATCGTGCTCGCGGTCCCGGTCGCGGCGACCCTCCGCCTGGTGCTCATCTACGTGCGCGCGAAGCTTCGCGACGAAGATCCCTTCGCGCCGCTCACCGAGGAGCTCGCGGAAGCGACCGAATCCGGTGCGCCGGCCGAGCCCGAAGCCGCGGTACGCCCGGGGGTCCGCGCCGAGTCCTAGCCCCGCGTAGCAGGATGGCGGACGCCGCGTTCCGCCACTGAGGAGGGAAGCCGTGCGTGTGGCCGTCGGCATCGTCGTCCCGCTCGTCGCGGCGCTCCTGCAGGCGTCGGTCGTCCCGTTCCTCGCCGTGGGCTCCGCGCGACCGAATTTGGTCGTGCTGGTGGCGGCGTCGTGGTCCATCGCGGCCGGAGCGCGCGAGGCCGTGTGGTGGGCGTTCGTCGGCGGGATCGCCGCCGACCTGCTGTCAGGGGGCCCGCTCGGCGCCGGCGCGCTCTCGGCGCTCGTGCCGGTCGCCGTCGTCGGGCTCGGCGACACGCAGCTCCGGCCGCGGTCCGTGCTCGCCGGCGCGGCGCTCGTGGGCGTCGCGACGTTCGGCGCGCAAGTGATCTACCTCCTCGTCCTCGCGATCGCGGGTGTCGCGCTCGGGGACGTGACAGCCTTGGGCACAAGCGCGTTGTCCACCGCGGTGTATGACGGCGTGCTGGCGATCGCTACCTATCCGCTCTTCCGAGCCCTTCACCGCACGACCGAAAAGCAGGCATCCTTCGGATGGTGAGATCGGACCACGAGCGCGCCTTCGTGCGGCCGCGTCGCTTCGTCGCGATGGGGCTCGCGATCCTGACCGTCTTCACCGGGCTCACCGCGCGCCTCTGGGACCTCCAGGTCACGAACGGCGCGCAGTACCGGACGCTGTCGGAGCAGAACCGCATCCTGCGCGTGCCCGTCGCCGCGGAGCGGGGGAACATCGTCGATCGCAACGGCTACGTGCTCGCGCGGAACGTCCCGGGCTTCGCGGTCATGGTGCTGCCGATCGACCTGCCGCGCGCCGACGAGCCCGGCCTCGTCTCGCGGCTCGGCGCGATCCTCGGACGTGACCCCGCCGAGCTGACGGCACTCATCGACCAGCAGCGTCAACGGAACCCGTACGAGCTCGTGAAGGTGTCGGGAAAGCCGATCGCGCGGGACACCGCGCTCGTGCTCTCCGAGCGTGCGGAGCTCTTCCCGAGCGTCAGCATCCAAGCGGAGTCGATGCGTCAGTACGTCGACGCCGAGCTGTACTCGCCGGTGCTCGGATACGTCGGACCGATCACCGAGGACGAGCTCCGGGGATCGAAGAAGGACCAGGGGTACCTCCCGACGGACATCGTCGGCCGCACCGGCCTCGAGTGGGAGTACGAGCAGTACCTCCGCGGCCAGTACGGCTGGCGGGAGGTCGAGCGCGACGCGGCACAGCGCGAGATCAAGACGCTCTCCTACACCGCGCCGACCACCGGCAACACGCTCGTCCTGACCATCGACGATCGCCTCCAGAAGCTCCTCGACGGCGAGCTGCGGAAGGGCGTCGAGGAAGACAAATTCACACAGGCCGTCGGCGTCGCGATGAACCCGCAGACCGGCGAGATCCTCGCGATGGACTCGATCCCGGGCTACGACAACAACTGGTTCGTACAGGGGATCACGCCCGATCAGATGAAGCAGCTGAACGCGGACGACCGCCACCCGCTCGTGAACAAGGCGGTGGGGGACATGTACCCGCCGGGATCGACGTTCAAGATGGTCACCGCGCTCTCCGCGCTCACCGCCGGGACCGCGACCCGCAGCACCGTGGTGAACGTGAGCTCGACGGTGATGACGGTCAGCGGGTTCAACTTCTACGACTGGCGCGCGCACGGCCCGCTCAACCTCGTCGACGGGTACGCGCACTCGAGCGACATCTACTTCTACACGCTCGCCGGCGGCGGACCGATGGGGCCGAACATCACCCCCGTCGGACCGGACAACATCTACAAGTACGGTTCGATGCTCGGGTTCGGCCAGCCGACCGGCATCGATCTCCCCGGCGAGGCGTCCGGCATCATGCCGAGCCCGGAGTGGAAGCTCGAGACCTTCGGAGAGCCGTGGACGATCGGCAACACGTACCACGAGGCCATCGGCCAGGGCTACGTCGCCGTCACGCCGATGCAGCTCCTCGACGCATACGCCGCCGTCGCGAACGGCGGCACGCTCTACACACCGCATCTCCTCAAGGAAGTGCGCGACCCCAGCGGCAAGGTGATCTACACGCAGCAGCCCAAGGTCACGCGCAGGCTCGACATGAAGCCCGAGGACCTCGCCACGATCCGTGAGGGCGCGCGCAAGGTGGTGACGAGCGGCCACGCGCCGATGCCCGGGGCGAAGCTGCCGATCGCGGGAAAGACGGGCACGGCCGAGTTCGGCGAGTCGAACGGCAAGGACTCCGCCGGCCGGAACAAGCTGGGCTTCCACAACTGGTTCGTCTCGTTCCTGCCGCAGCAGGACCTCCCGAGCACCGCGCCGAACGCGCAGATCGCGATGGTCATCTTCACCTACGACTCGAGCAAGAGCCTCTGCGAGCTGTGCCTGAACCCGGCCGTCGGGATCACCCAGCGCGTCTACGAGGCGTACGTGCTGGGCGACAAGAAGTGAGCGCAGGCGCGACCCTGCTCTCGCGCGCGACCTCGCCGCTCCACGACCGGCCGCACGCACGTCGCCTCGATCAGATCGATCCGTTCCTCCTCATCGCGACGCTCCTCCTCATCGCGTACGGGCTCGTCATGACGTACTCCGTCACGGCGGAGTCGCGCACCTTCACGGGCGACCCGATGCAGTTCGTCGTCCGCGGCTCGGTGTGGGCCGTCATCGGGATCGGCGTGATGGCCGCGGTGGCGTGGTTCGACTACGCGTGGCTCGGCACGCTCGCGCCGGCGCTCTACCTCGCGACGCTCGGCATGCTCGGCGTCACGCTCGCGATCGGGCAGGAGTCGCTTGGCGCGCAGCGCTCGGTGAACTTCGGCGGCCTCTCGTTCCAGTTCAGCGAGATCGCGAAGGTCCTCATGATCGTCGTCCTCGCGAAGTACTTCGCGGACCGAAGCGACAAGATCTCGTCGCCGCTGACGATCGCCGGCGGTCTCGTCATCCTCGGGCCGGCGTTCGCGCTCGTGTACAAGCAGCCGGACCTCGGCACGAGCCTCGTCTTCGTCGCGATCTTCTTCGGCCTCGCGTTCATCGCGGGCGCGCGCATCTGGCAGCTCGTCGGCATGGCGGCGCTCGGGGTCGCGTCCTTCCCGCTCGTCTGGTCGCTGCTGAAGCCGTATCAGCAGGCACGCCTCACGGCGTTCACGAACCCCTATGCGGACCCGCAGGGCGCGGGGTGGAACATCATCCAGTCGCTCATCGCGGTGGGCTCTGGCGGACCGATGGGGAAGGGCCTCACCGCCGGGACGCAGTCGCCGCTCGGGTACCTCCCGATCGCGGAGTCCGACTTCGTGTTCGCGGGTCTCGCCGAGGACCTCGGCTTCATGGGTGCGGTGATCCTCTTCGCGCTCTACATCGTGCTGCTCGTCGCGGCGCTCCGGATCGCGTTCCGCGCGCGCGACCCGTTCGGCATGCTGCTGGGTGGCGGCATCGTCGCGATGCTCGTCTTCCAGATCATGGTGAACGTCGGCATGGCGATCTCCCTCATGCCGGTCACGGGCATCCCGCTCCCGTTCATCTCGCACGGCGGCAGCTCGCTCGTCTCGATCTGCTTCGCGCTCGGCGTGCTGCAGTCCGTGTCGATGCGCCGCGAAGCTCCCGCGATCGGCTAGAAGAGCTCGAGCACCCCGTCGCGCGGCATGAGCGTGCGAGCGGCCTCGGGTATCGCGAAGAACGCAGACGTCGCGTCGAACAACGGGTCGCCCGCGTCGATGCGCGTGCGCACATCGTCTCGCGCGCGACGTGCGAACTCGCCAAGCTCGTGCGGCAGCACCGCGAGCTGGTACTCATCCTTCTCGCTCACGGCATGGTCGGCGTCGATCAACACGTCGAGGAAGAGATCCACGAACTCGATGAGGTCGTGCTCGATGCGCGTCCGATACGCGATGTCGATGTAGAAGCGCTTCGCCGCGTCTGGACCGAAGCACGAGACGGTGAACGGCGCCTCTGGATGGAAGAGAGACATCCCCGTCACCTTGGTCGTCCACCCGCCGAGAGGATTGGACCATCGCGTGCCGGCGGGCCCGAGCGTCCGCGACCACCCGTCGACCGGCGGCAGCAGATATTCGCTCCGCGCCTGCCAGATCGATCCGTCCGGGATGCGTTTGTCGATGCGGATCGGGCGATACATCCGCCTATACTTTCTTCCAACAGGCCGCGAACGGGAGCAGTACGCGGAGCGCCCACGAAGAGAGCCGGCGGCAGGTGCGAGCCGGTGTGGGGGAGCGCGGAACTCGCCCGGGAGCCGCGGGGGTGAAGCGACGCTAGCCCTCGCCGGAGTCACGTCCGTTAGAAACGTGCTCGAGCGGAGAGCGATCGGGGCTGTGGCGCAGTGGGAGCGCATCACACTGGCAGTGTGGGGGTCGCGGGTTCGAATCCCGCCAGCTCCACAAGCCGAGCGAGTCCGAGAGAGGAGACCGCAAGTTTCCTCGTGAGGGCGAGCGACGGCTTGATGGCGCGAAGCGCCATACGAGCGGACTGAGCGCGAGGCGCCAGTCGGCATCGTCTCTCAACTGGGGTGGTACCGCGGAAGTCGCCTTCCGTCCCCTTACCGGGGCGGAGGGCGTTTTTGTTTTCCGGCGAATACGCGAGAAGGAGGCAGAGCGAGATGACCATCGCGAAGGAACGCATCGAGCGCTACGACCCCGCGACCATCGAGCCCAAGTGGCGAGAAGAATGGGCCCGCTCCGGCCTCCACGAGACGCCGGACCACGTCGACGGCAAGGAGAACTTCTACTACCTCACGATGTTCCCGTACCCGTCGGGTGTGCTGCACGTCGGGCACTGGTACGCGTTCGCCGCGCCCGACGCGGTCGCGCGTCATCTGCGCATGCGGGGATACAACGTCCTGTTCCCGATGGGCTTCGACGCGTTCGGCCTGCCGGCGGAGAACGCCGCGATCAAGGCGAAGGCACACCCCGCGCCGTGGACCGATCAGAACATGGCGCGCATGCGCGAGCAGTTCAGGATCATGGGCGCCGCGATCGACTGGCGCCGCGAGGTCGTCACGTGCTACCCGGACTACTACCGCTGGAACCAGTGGATCTTCCTGAAGTTCCTCGAGCACGGGCTCGCGTACCGCGCGAAGGCCCCCGTGAACTGGTGCCCGAAAGATCAGACCGTGCTCGCGAACGAGCAGGTGATCCAGGGCCGATGCGAACGGTGCGACACGCCCGTGATCAAGCGCGATCTGGAGCAGTGGTTCTTCCGGATCACGAAGTACGCGGATGAGCTGCTGAAGTTCGACGGCCTCGACTGGCCCGAGCGCGTCATGGTGATGCAGACGAACTGGATCGGGCGGTCCGAGGGCGCGGAGCTCGAGTTCCCCGTCGAAGGCGAGAGCGACCGCGTGCGCTTCTTCACGACACGGCCCGACACGATCTTCGGGGCGACGTTCATGGTGCTCGCGCCCGAGCATCCGCTCGTCGAGAAGATCACGGCGCCCGAGCGGCGGGCCGAGATCGCGGCGTACGTCGAGCGCGCGCGCAACACGGATGAGATCGAGCGCACGACCGCCGAGCGCGAGAAGACCGGCGTGTTCACGGGCGCGTACGCGCGCAACGTGTTCAGCGGCGACAAGATCCCGATCTGGATCGCGGACTACGTGCTCGCGACCTACGGCACGGGCGCGATCATGGCCGTCCCTGCGCACGACGAGCGCGACTTCGCGTTCGCGAAGAAGTTCGGGCTCGCGATCCGCGAGGTCATCTCGGCGGACGGAAAGACGCATGGCGAGCTGCCGCAGGCGTACGTCGGAGACGGCGTCATGGTGAACAGCGGCCCCTTCGATGGGCGCTCGAGCGAGGACGGCAAGAAGGCCGTCGCGGACGAGGCGAAGCGCCGCGGCATCGGCGGCCCGGCGGTCACGTACCGCCTGCGAGACTGGCTCATCTCGCGGCAGCGGTACTGGGGCACGCCGATCCCGGTCGTGTACTGCGACACCGACGGCGTGGTACCCGTGCCGTACGCGCAGCTGCCCGTGGTGCTCCCACGGGATGCCGAGTTCCATCCGGAGGGCGGCAATCCGCTCGCGAAGGTCGAGTCGTTCGTGAAGACGACGTGCCCGAAGTGCGGCAAGGCGGCGCGCCGCGAGACCGACACGCTCGACACGTTCATGGACTCGAGCTGGTACATGTACCGCTACGTCGATCCGAAGATCGAGACGTCGTTCATGAACAAGGCGGTCGGCCGCGAGTGGCTGCCGGTCCGCATGTACGCGGGCGGTATCGAGCACGCGATCCTGCACCTGCTCTACATGCGCTTCGTGTGCAAGGGTCTTCGCGACGTCGGCGAGCTGTGGTTCGACGAGCCCGCGCTGCGCCTGCGCAACCAGGGGACGATCATCTTCGAAGGGACGAAGATGTCGAAGTCGCGCGGCAACGTGAAGTCGCCCGACGAGTACACCGAGCGATACGGCGCGGACACGCTGCGCCTCTTCATGATGTTCCTGGGGCCGTGGTCGCAGGGCGCGGACTGGGACCCCGCCGGCATCGACGGCTGCCACCGGTTCATCCGCCGCGTCTGGGAGCTCGCGCTCTCGCGGCGCGAGACGGCTGGGCCGCGGGACGTCGACGTCGACCGTGCCGTCCATCGCACCATCAAGAGGGTCACCGACGACATCGATGACTACGCGTTCAACACGGCGATCGCCGCGATGATGGAGCTGTCGAACACGCTGCAGAAGGCGAGCGGGCCGAGCCGCGACGACGGCATCGCGACGCTCATCCTGCTGCTCGCGCCGTTCGCACCCTATGTGACGGAGGAGCTCTGGCACCGGCGCGGCGGCACGGGGTCGGTCCACCGTGAGTCATGGCCGGCGTTCGATCCGAAGCTCGCGGCGGCGACGGAGGTGACGATCGTCGTCCAGATCGACGGCAAGGTCCGCGATCGCCTGTCGCTCCCCGCCGGCACCTCCGAGGACGCGCTCCGCGAGGCCGCGCTCTCGAGCGAGAAGGTCGTCGCCGCCCTGGCCGGCGCGACACCGCGGAAGGTGTTCGTCGTGCCGGACCGCCTGGTTTCCATCGTCACGCGGTAAGCGCGAACATGGGGGCATGACCGCTGAGATCCGCCTTGCCGCCCTGTGCGACCACGCGCTGGTCGGGCAGGACGGCAAGGTCAGCCTCCTCGGCATCTTTCGCAATATCAGCGTCAGCGGTCTGCCCGCCCAGCATCCGCGCATGTTCCTCGTCGCGATCCTCGGTCTCGACGCGGGCGCGCACACCGTCGTCGTCCGACTCCTGCGCCCCGACGGGCAGCAGGCGATGCCGAACCCGCCCGAGATCTCGGTGCACGCGACGCCCGGCCAGGACGTGAACGTCATCGTCGAGCTGAACAACATGAACTTCGCGAGCTACGGGATGCATCGCTTCCAGCTCTCCGTCGACAACGAGCCCGTCGGCGATCTGCCGATCGCCATCGTGCAGATGCAGCCACCGGGAGAGCGCCGCCGCGCGAACTAGCGACGTCTCGCGGCACCCTCGTCGCATGAATTGGTGACGGCTTGTCGCATGAACGTGCGACAGGTCTTTCGTCCCGGACCCCTTCCCACGCGCCCGGCCGAGCGCGAACCTCTTGCGCCGTGCCACGCGTCGTCGTCCTCGTCATCGCCGCAGCCGTCGCCCTTGGCGGCGTCGTCGCCGTCGTGCGGCTTCGCACGCCGCCATCCGTTCCCGTCGCCGTGGTCGCCGAGACGCCGCCACCACCGACGCCCGTCCCACAGGTCGTCGTGGATGTCGGCGGCGCCGTCGTGCGTCCGGGCGTCGTCCGGCTTCCATATGGCACGCGCGTGGGCGACGCGATCGCCGCGGCGGGCGGCGCAGCGCCAGACGCGGACCTCACCGCGCTGAATCGCGCGGCGCTCCTTCGCGACGGTGCCCGCGTCTACGTCCCTCGATTCGGCGAGACGCCGCCCGCGGGGAGCGTCGGCTCGGACTCGGAGACGAAGATCGACCTGAATCGCGCGACCGCCGCCGAGCTCGAGCAGCTCCCAGGTATCGGTCCCGCGACCGCGGGTCGCATCGTCCGCTCGCGCGACCAACGGCCGTTCACCAAGATCGAAGAGCTGCAGACCCGCGGGCTCGTGACGGCGCGCGTCCTCGCCGACATCCGCGACCTGCTCACGCTTCATTGAGGATCGTCCTCGCGGCGCCGCTCCTGCCCGCCGCGCTCGCGGCGACGCTCGTCGCGTTCGCGCTCGCCGCGGACGCCGCCTTCGGCGCGGCGCTCGGCGTGGTCTGCTCCGTCGCGTTCCTCGTGCTCGCGACGGCGAGCGTGGGCATGCGCCGCCTCGTCTGGGCCGCCGCCGCGGCGAGCGCGCTCGCCGTCGTCGCGCACGCCGGGATCCCGGTCGCGCTCGTGCCGCCGGGCCTCTTCGCGCTCGACGTGCCGCGCGAGCTCCTCGCACGGCCGCTCCGGACGCTCGTGCCGTCGCCCGAGAGCGCCGTGCTCGCCGGCATCGTCCTCGGCGAACGCGCCGACGTCCCCGTCGAGCTCTCTCGCGCGTTCGCCGCGAGCGGAACGACGCATCTCCTCGCGATCTCGGGCTTCAACATGACGCTCGTCGCGACGGCCGTCGCGCTCGCGCTCCGCGGGCGGACGGGTCAGGTCACGCGCGCATCGGTCGCGGTCGTCGCCGTCGCCGCGTACAGCGTGCTCGTCGGGCTGTCACCGAGCGTGCTTCGTGCCGCGCTCATGTCGGGGGTCGCGGCATGCGGCGTGGTCACCGGCCGCCGCGCCGCGACCGCGAACGCGCTCTGCGCCGCCGTCGCGCTCATGCTCATCGCCGACCCGTCCAGCGTCAACGACGTCGGCCTGCAGCTGTCCGCGCTCGCGACCGCGGGACTCGTGCTCTTTCAGGCGCCGCTCGCGTCCCGCCTCACCGTCCTGCCGCGTCCGATCGGCGATGGCGTCGCGACGACGGTCGCGGCGACCGCGATGACTCTTCCCGTCATCGCCGGTGTCTTCGGCCGCGTCTCGCTCATCTCGGTGCTCGCGAATCTCGTCTGTGTCCCGCTGTTTCCGCTCCTCATGCTCGCGGGTGCCGCGACGAGCATCGTCGGCGCGTTCTCCATCGATGCGGCACTTCCCGTCGCGCTCGTCGCGTGGGCGGGAGCGTTCGCGCTCGATCTCGCCGTGGTGACCTTCGCATCGCTTCCGCTCGCGTCGCTCGCCGTCCCGTCAGGTCCGGCCGCCGGTGCGTTCGTCGCGGCCGTGGAGATCGCGGCCGTGTGCGCGGCGCGCCGGCTGCCGCGCGTCGCCATCCCTCGCCTCCGTTGGCGCGACATGTCCGCGCGGGCGCCGTCGCTCATCGGGCGACGGCCGGGACGAAGCTCGCTCGCGCTCGCGGCGGTCCTCGCGGTCGTGCCCGCCGCGATCGCCGCGGCGGTGCCCATCGCTCCGGCCGTGCGCGTCGTCGCGCTCGACATCGGGCAGGGCGATGCGTATCTCGTAGAGGTCGGCGGCGCGCGCGCCCTCATCGACGGCGGGCCCGACGGTTCGCGCGTGGTCGAGGAGCTCGCGGCGACGTTGCCTCCGTGGGAGCGCCGCATCGACATCGTCGCCCTCACGCACGCGCACACCGATCACGGGGCGGGGCTGCTCTCGGTGCTCCAGCGGTATCAGGTCGGGCTCGCGATCGAGCCCGAGGGTCTGAACGCGAGCCCGCTGAGCGACCTCTGGGCTGCCGCGATCGCGAAGAACGGCGCGGAGCGCCGCGCCGTACACACAGGCGATCGCATCACGCTCGGCGACGCGACGATCAGCGTGCTCGCGCCCGATCCGGACCTTCGCGTCGACGTGCCGTCGCTGGTGCTGCGCGTCGAGCGCGGCTCGTTCTCGGCCCTCTTCATGGGCGACGCCGTCGACGACGCGCTCGTGCGGCTCCTCGAACACCCCGAGCGTCTGCGCGCGCGCGTCTACGTCCCGCCGCACCACGGCGCGGCGACGCCGTACGCCGTCGCGATGCGCGATGCCGCCCATCCGGAGGCCGCGCTCATCTCGGTGGGTGCTGGGAACAGGTATGGTCATCCCACGCCCGAGACGCTCGCGGCACTCCGTGGTGTGCCGACGTACCGGACGGATCAGGACGGGACGGTGGAGATCGCGCTCGATGGCACAGGCCTCGTCGTCCGCACCCACGCGAATGGTCTTCCTCCTCCACGGAGAGGACCCCTTCCGTATACGCCTTCGAACGGATGAGCTTGTGCGGTCGCTCCTCGAGGGCGGCCACGGCGAGCGCGCCGATCTCGCTTCACGCGACCTGCGGCCGTTCGGCGCCGCTCTCGGCCTCACGCGGCTCGACGCGCGCGAGCGCGAGCCGGACGAGATCCTTCTCGCGGGGCAGTCGCAGGGGCTCTTCGCGGCGCCGGACGAACGACGCGTCGTGCTCGTCGAGCATGCCGAGGCGCTCGCTCGCACCGACGTGATCGTTCACTTTCCCGACGACGCCGCGCTCGTGCTCGTCGCGCCTGAGGCGATGCGCTCGTCGCGTCGTGGCGGGCGGAAGAAGGCGCAGCCCGACGACCTCGCGCTCCTCGATGCGGTCGAGAGCGTCGGCGGCAGCGTCGAGCGGTACGACCGACTCATGCCGGGCGACATGCCGCGATGGATCAGCGCGCGTGCGGCGCTCCATCACGTGACGCTGCGACCGGATGCGCTCGATGCGCTTGCCACCGCGGTCGGCGCGGATACCGAGCGGGCCGAGAACGAGCTCACGAAGCTCGCGGCCTGGGCGAGCGGCGCGCCGATCACGGCCCCGGACGTGCGGTCGCTCGTCGCGGGCGCCATCGAGGCCGATGTCTTCGAGCTGACGAAGGCCGTCGTCCGTCGCGATATCCGTACGGCGGCGCCGCTGCTCGAGCGCCTCCTCAGCGACGGCAACGCGCCGCAGCAGCTCCTCGCGCTGCTCCTCTGGCAGTTCCGCGTGCTGCTCTTCGCGTCCCGTGACCCGAAGCCGGCGGAGGCCGAGAAGATGGCGAAGGCGATCCGCTCGTCGAGCGGCGCGATCATGCGCTACACGCAGTTCGCCCGCGGGCTCTCGCCGCGCGACATCACGCGCGCGTACGAGGCGCTCTACGCGTGCGACATCTCGATCAAGACAGGTCGCGCGGATTCGGACGAGACCGCGCTCATGCTTTGCGTCATGGACCTGTGCGGCGTGCCGGGCGCCGACCTGCGCGACCTGCTCCTCACCGAAGCGCCGCGTCGAGGCTGATCGCGGACCGGAGCTCGGCCGGGCTCCCGAGGCCCGCCGAGCTCTGGGCCGCCCGCGCGATGAAGGAGTGTGATGTCGTCCCTCCTTCGTACACCGGATCGGCCCCGACGGATCGCTCGCGGGACTCGTGTGTTAGCGAATTAACGCTTCGCGGGCGCGGCGGGGGGTCTGGCCTCCTGGGTCTTGCGGTAGTCCTCGAGGAATCTCTTCTGGCCCGCGTCGGTGAGCGGGTGGTTGAACAGCTGCTTGAGGATCGCGAACGGGAGCGTGGCGATGTCCGCGCCCGCGAGCGCCGCCTGCGTCACGTGCATCGGGTTCCGGATCGACGCGGCGAGCACCTTCGTCTTGATCTCCTGCTGTCGGTACGCCGACACGATGTCGGCAACGACGCGCATGCCGTCCTCGTTGATGTCATCGAGACGCCCCGCGAACGGGCTCACGATGTACGCGCCGATCGCGGCGGCGAGGAGCGCCTGGTTCACCGAGAAGCAGAGCGTCACGTTGATGCGGACGCCCTCTCCCGCGAGGACCTTCCCGGCGGCCATCCCGTCCGGCGTCATCGGGACCTTCACGATGACGTTTGTGTGCCACGACGCGAGCCGGCGGCCCTCGACGATCATGTCGTCGCTCTTCTCGCTCACGACCTCGGCCGAGACGTTGCCGATGATCCCGCAGATGCGCTTCACCTGCTCCTCGTGATCGTGGCCGGCCTTCGCGATGAGCGTCGGGTTCGTCGTGACGCCGTCGATGACGCCCCACGCGACCCCCTGCTCGATCTCTTCGTAGATGGCGGTGTCGAGAAAAAGCTTCATGTGTGCGACTCCTGCAGCATCGGTGCCGATGCCTCGGCCCGACCGTTGGCGCGAGCGTACTCGAGGCTCGCGGCGATGAACGCTGCGAACAGCGGGTGCGGTCGATTCGGACGCGACTTGAACTCCGGGTGGAACTGCGTGCCGAGGAAGAACGGATGGTCGTCGATCTCGACGATCTCCACGAGGCGGCCGTCGGGCGAGAGGCCCGAGAAACGCATCCCATGCTGCGCGAGCAGCTCGCGGTACGAGTTGTTGAACTCGTAGCGATGGCGATGGCGCTCGAGCACGATGGGCTGCCCGTAAGCGCGCGCGGCGAGCGAGCCCGCGTCAAGCACGCACGGATAGCTGCCGAGGCGCATCGTCCCGCCCTTCTCCGCGATGTCGCGCTGCTCCGGGAGCAGGTCGATGACCGGGTGCGGCGTGAACGCGTCGAACTCGGTCGAGTTCGCGTCCTCGGTCCCGAGCGCGGTGCGCGCGAGCTCGATGACCATGCACTGCATGCCCATGCAGAGGCCGAGCGTGGGGACGCGGCGCTCGCGGCCGTAGCGCACCGCCTGCAGCTTTCCCTCGATCCCGCGGTACCCGAAGCCACCGGGAACGACGACGCCGTCGAGCCCGATGAGCGGCTCGAAATCGCGGTCGCGCTCGAGGCGCTCGCTGTCGATCCACGAGATCTTCACGTCGCAGCCCGCCGCCCACGACGCGTGCTTCACCGATTCCGCGACGGACAAGTACGCGTCGGTGAGCTCGATGTACTTCCCGACGAGACCGATCCGGAGTGGGATGCGTGCGTTGCGGATGCGGTCGGTGAGCGCGCGCCACTCGGCAAGATCCGGCGGCGTCGCGCGCTCTCCGAGTCCGAGCTCCTCGACGACGATCCTGCCGAGCCCGGCCTCTTCGAGCATGAGCGGCACGCCGTAGATGGACCACGCATTCGGCTCGCTGATGACGTTGTCCGCCTTCACGTCGCAGAAGAGCGCGATCTTCTCGCGCAGCTCCTCGTCGACCTCCTGGTCGGCACGCGCGATGAGCACGTCGGGCTGGATACCGATCGCGCGCAGCTCGCGCACCGAGTGCTGCGTCGGCTTCGTCTTCAGCTCGCCGGTCGCGACGCGCGGAAGGAGCGCGAGGTGGATGTACAGGACGTTCTGGCGACCGACGTCGTTGCGGAACTGTCGGATCGCCTCGAGGTAGGGGAGCGATTCGATGTCGCCGACCGTGCCGCCGACCTCGACGACGACGACCTCCGCCTGCTGCTCGCGCGCGACGCGATGGATGCGCTCCTTGATCTCGTTCGTCACGTGCGGGATGACCTGGACCGTCGCGCCGAGGTAGTCGCCGCGGCGCTCCTTCGCGATCACCGAGTTGTAGACCTGGCCGGTCGTGAGATTCGACGCGCGCGTGACGTTGCGGTCGATGAAGCGCTCGTAGTGACCGAGATCGAGGTCGGTCTCCGCTCCGTCCTCTGTGACGAAGACCTCGCCGTGCTGATACGGCGACATCGTGCCGGGGTCGACGTTGAGGTAGGGGTCCATCTTGAGGGAAGCGACCGCGAGGCCACGGGCCGCGAGGATGCGTCCGAGCGATGCGGCGGTGATGCCCTTACCGAGAGAGGATGTGACCCCGCCCGTCACGAATACGAACTTCGGCACGCGACGACCTCCGGGGTTTTTTCGATTCTACTGCAGCACGGCCCGAAGGGCCAGGTGTTGCAGATGAGCGCAGCGCGGCTGCGCGATTACTGCCACGTGGGCCGTTAGGCCAGCACGTGTGCAGATGGCGAGGCGCAGCCGAGCCATACATTCAGCACGGCCCGAAGGGCCAGGTGCTGCAGATGAGCAGCGCAGCTGCGCGATTACTGCGCCGGTCCTTCGAACGAAAGTCGCAGGCTTTGCAGCACGATGAGACGCGGACGCTCCGTTCCCGCGGTCGGCGCCTCGCTCTCGATCTCGACCGGCTCCTCGATGCGGCAGTCATCGAGCCGTCCGTCGAGCCGCAGCGCGCGGAATCGCGCATCGCGCAACTCCCTCGGCTCGCCGGCGTGCTCGACGGTCGCGACGAGCTTGGGCCGGAGCCACCGGATGCCGGGCCGTAATGGGAGCGGTGTCGCGAATGGCGACGCGTCGTCCGCGAACGCACGGGTCGCGTCGTCGAGCCATCGCGCGAGGTACGCCGGGACGTACGCCTCGCCGACCATGTGGAGCGCGCTCGTGTCGTCCGCGTACATCCCGCAGAGCGCGCGCAGCGTGCCGCTCGTCTCCTGCACGAGACCGCCGAGCACGACGTCGGCGCGCGGCGTCACGTGGCACTTGAGCCAGTCGCTCGTGCGCACGCCCGGCACGTACGCGCTCGTCTTTCGCTTCGCGACGATCCCTTCGAGTCCGTACTCGGCGACGACGTCGAGGAACGGCTCGCCATCCGCATCGAGGTGCGCCGGAACGCCGATGTGCCGCCCAGCGAGCCCGAGCGCAACGAGACGGCGCCGGCGTTCCAGCAGGGGCCGCGCGAGGAGCGGGTGCCGATCCTGGTAGAGGAGGTCGAAGGCGACGAACGTGGGGCCGCTGCCGCGCCGGCTGGCCTTCGGCCCGAGCCGCCCCGCGAGGAGGTCGTAGCTCGGCCGGCCGCGCGAATCGGTGACGACGATCTCGCCGTCGAGCACCGCTCCATCGGGGATCGCGAGCCGCGCGAGCTCAGGCACGAGCGGGAGGAGGTCGCCGCCGGCGCGGTCGACGATCCGGAGCGTGTCGCCGTCCCGCGACGCGATGGCGCGCAGCCCGTCCCACTTCAGCTCGAAGACGTACTCCGAGGAGTTGAACGCATCCGCGGCCCGGCGAGCGCGCATCGGCGCGATGTCTCGCGGGAGCGCCGCGCGCGCATCGCCGACATCGAGCAGGACCGGATGCTCGCGGCTCGGCGAGCGCACCACACGCGGCACTCGCCGAGCATATCGAGCGTCCCTCGCGTCAGGAGGCCTTTCGGCGTCTCTCCTTGGTCGCCGTGGTCCGCTTGCGATGCACGAGCGATTCGTGGCCGCCGCGCTTCTCGCGTGCGGCAGCCTGCTCGCCCTTCTTCGCCTTCTCGACGCTCGCTTTGAGCGCGGCCATGAGGTCGACGACGGTCGTCTCGGCCTCCGGCTCGGGCGCTTCGATGACCTCGCGCTTTTCGACCTTCGCCTCGACGAGCTCCATGAGCGCCTGCTTGTACTCGTCCTTGTACTCGTCGGGCTCGAACTTCGTCGCCATCATGCCGACGAGGTTCTCCGCCATCTTCAGCTCCGCCGCGGACACGCTCGGCGATTCGATGTCGAGGTCCTCGGTCGAGCGGATCTCGTCGGGCCAGTGCAGCGTGTTCATGACGAGCGCGCCATCGTGCGCTCCGATCGAGACGAGACGCTCCCGGTCGCGGAGCGCGAACTTCGCGATCGCGAGACGGTCGGTCTTGTCGAGCGTCTTCTTGAGGAGCGCGTACGGCTTCGCCGCGGCCTTCTCGGGCTCGAGGTAGTACGCGGCCTGGATGTAGAGCTCGCCGGGAATGTCGTCCTTCTCCACGAAGCCGGAGATGTCGATCGCCTTGCTCGAACGGAGCGGGAGCTTCTCGAGATCCGAATCGTCGAGCTCGACGTAGCTGCCCTTCTCGTACTCGTAGCCGCGGACGACGTCGTTCCACGCGACCTCGTGGTCGCCCTCGGGGCACCAGCGCTTGTTCTTGATCCGCGACTTGTGCTCGGGACAGAGCAGGTGGAACGAGACCTTGCTCGAGCTCTCGGTCGCGAGGTACAGACGCACGGGGATCGCGACCATCCCGAAGGACAGCACCCCGCGCCAGATCGAACGAGGCATGTGGCCTCCCGCAGCCGCTTGTTGTCTCCCACGCGCGCGGCCTGCCGCGCGAGCGTAACGGTTCGTGTCAAGCGGAAGCAGGGCGCGTGCCCGGTGGGCGCGCCAGGGGCGCGACGACGAGCGTGAGATGACGCGCACCGACGACGCGGACGCGAGTGCCGACGGGGATGTCCACATCGGCGGTCGCGATGATGGGGACCATGTTCCCAAGGCCGTCGCGGACCGTGATCTGACCGATCCCGCCCGCGGGGATGGCGGCGATGACCGACGTCTCCCACCCGAAGTACGACGCGAGCGCGTTGCGCGTCGAGTGACCGCCGAGGAACACGCCGCGGAGGTCGACGTGCGCGAGCACGTCGACGACCGCGGTGACCAGACCGAGCGTCAGCGGCAGGTTCCGCGGGTTCGTGACGGCGGCGAAGCGTCCGGCGACGCGCGGCGCGGACGCCGGGCCCGGGCCGGATTCCGGCGGGATCACGAGCGTGCCGACGCCGTAGCCGATCAGGAAGACGCCGACGACCTCGGTGATCAGCACATCGCCGAGCCGGAGCGCGACGAGAGCATCCCACCGCGTGCCACGGCGCCGCGCGGCCCAGCGCGCGATGCCAACGAGCGCGATGCCCGCGACGAGCGCGAGCGGTGCCGAGATCGGCAGGGTCGGTGCGACCACGCGCGATGTTGTAGCAGCGCTCGAGCGACCGAGCCGTGACTACGCGATCGCCTTCTCCGCGAGCGAGGTCGGCAGCATCCCCGCGCTCGTGATCGCGTCGTGGAACGCGCGGAGCGCGCGCCGGTCGGACGCGCCACGGCGCGCGAGCCACCGCGTCCGGATGTCGACGATCTCCAGCATGCCGGTGAGATAGCTCGACGCCTGCGTCGGCCACGAGCAGTAGCGGCCGACCTCGGCGCGCGCGTTGGGCTCGGTGAGATTCCCCTTCTCGACCATGAATCTCACGGCGTCGTCGAACGTCATCTCGCCCATATGCAGGCTCGTGTCGACGATGATGCGCGCGGCGCGGAAGATGGTCGCCTCGTACTGATAGAGCAGGTGCTTCGGGTCGGTGAAGAATCCCTGCTCGCGCAGCACACGCTCCGCGTAGAGTGCCCAGCCCTCGTTGAAGTACGGCGTGCCGAAGATCCGGCGGACCGCCGATGGATTCGACTTCGCCATGACGAGATGCCAGTGATGACCTGGATACGCCTCGTGCACGGCGGTCGTCGGGATGCCCGCGCTGCAGTTCCCCTCGAGACGCTTCTGCACCTCCTCGGGCGGCGTGCCGTCGGGCGGGTATGGGACGAAGAAGTGTCCGTGCAGCGTGTCGGTGAACGCGGGCGGCCGCTGGTACGAGGCCACGGCGAGGATCGGTCGCTGGAACGGCGGTGACGGCTCGACGCTGCACTCCTCACCCTGCGGCAACGTCACGAGGCCGGTGTCCCGCAGGAACGAGCGCGCGCGCTCGGTCCACTCCGCGTACTCCTCGCGCATCCCCTCGGGTGTCGGCGCATGGATCTTGTTCAGGCGATCGCACGTCGTCTGCCACGTCCCGCCGTCGATGTCCTTCGCGATGCGATCGGCCTCGGTCGAGAGGAGCGTCCACTGCTCCTGCCCGCGCTCGCGCAGCTCGCGCGCGCCGAACGGCAGCAGCTCCTTCTGCATGAGGAGCTCCGTGTACAGCTGCTCGCCGATCGCGTGATCCCCGAGCGCCTTCTCGCGATTCGCGGCGAGATGCGCGCCGAACTCCTCGAACGCCTTCGCCGCGGCCGCGCCCGCCGTGCGCAGGCGTTCGCGCAGCGCCGGGTCGCGCACCTCCGCGGGCACGAGCTCGCGAGCGTAGGTCGCCGCGGCCTTCGACTGACCGATCGCGCGATCGAGGTACACGCGCGGGATCCGTGGCAGGTCGAGGTTCGTGATGCCATTCGCGATGACCTGCGGCACCTGCTCGAGCCGGGCCCGCGCCGCCTCGGCGAGATCGCGCTCCGGGCGCAGTCGGTGAAGGAAGAGCGAGAACACCCCGTTCAACCCGGGGTTCAGATATGTCGCCGGCTGTCGGCGCCACGCCTCGAGCGGCTGGTGCAGCTGGCGACCGCGCAGCACCGACACGAGGAGCGCGCGATCGATGCGCTCGCTCGGCGAGAGATCAGCGTCGGTCACGTCCCGGAAGCGCTGCAGCCAGGCGGTGTCGCGCTCGATGCGGCGGCGGTGCGCATCGCCGCTCATGTCGTCGAGCCGCTCGTCGTACTCGGTCAGCCCGAGGCTCGATGCGAGGGTCGGCGACTCGTCGTACTCCTCCTTCAGGAAGCTGTCGACGAGAGACGCGAGTGGCGAGGCCATGAGCACGTCCTCCCTGCGCCCGGAGCGGACCGGTGCGTCCGGCCGCGCCTAAAAGACAATGGCACTGGACGAGAAGCGTGAGCCTCACCGAGTACCAGCGCAAACGTGATTTTCAGCGCACACCGGAGCCGAAGGGCCGGAAGCCCAAGGCGTCGGCGATGCGGCGCTACGTCGTGCATCGCCATCACGCGACGCGCCTCCACTGGGACGTGCGTCTCGAGATGCACGGGATCCTCGCGTCGTGGGCCGTGCCGCAGGGGCCCCCGCTCGAAGCGGGCAAACGCCGTCTTGCGGTCCACACCGAGGACCACCCGCTCGAGTACCTGACGTTCCATGGCGTCATCCCCGACGGATACGGCGCCGGGACGATGACCATCTGGGATCAGGGCACGTACGAGCTGCTGAAGGACAGCCCGACGGAGTACAAGGTGCACTTCCACGGCGCGCGCCTCGATGGGGAGTGGGTCCTCGTGCAGACGAAGCAGAACGAGGGGCGCGACTGGCTCATGATCAAGCACGGCACGCCGCCGCGCGATCATCCGCTCGATCAGAAGCTCGAGCCCATGCTCGCGATCACCGCCGACGCGCCGTTCGATTCGCCCGAGTTCGCGTTCGAGCCGAAGTGGGACGGCGTCCGCACCCTCGCCTTCGTCGACGGCGGTGTCGTTCGCCTCCAGACGCGCAATCTCCTCGACTGCACGAGCCAGTACCCGGAGGCGCATCAGATCGCCGAAGCGCTCACCGGCGCGTATCAGGCGATCGTGGACGGTGAGATCGTCGCGCTCGACGAGCGCGGCGTCCCGTCGTTCCAAAAGCTGCAGCCGCGGATGCACCAGCGCGACGAGTCCGCGGTGAAGCGCCTGCGCAAGAGCACGCCGGTCGTCTACGAGGTGTTCGACCTCCTCTGGGTCGACGGCGAGGACGTGACGAAGCGTCCGCTTCGGGAGCGACAGAAGCTGCTCGACGAGATCCTCACGCCGATGGGCGCGATCCGGAGATCGGAGCAGTTCATCGGTACGGGCGTCGCGCTCTTCGACGCCGCGAAGGAGCAGGGCATCGAAGGGATCGTGGCCAAGCGGCTCGATTCGCCATACGCGACCACACGCTCCGCGGCGTGGGTGAAGGTGAAGGCATTCAAGACGATGGAGTGCGTCGTGGGCGGATGGACGGAGGGGCAGGGCGGCCGCTCGTCGACGATGGGTGCGCTGCTCCTCGGCGTGTATCGCGACGGGAAGCTCATGCCGGTCGGCCACGTCGGCAGCGGGTTCGACGAGCGGACGCTGCGCGAGCTCCTCGCGCGCCTGCGCGAGCGCGAGACGGCGCGCTCGCCGTTCGCGGTCGATCCACGGGTGAACCAGAAGGCGCACTGGTGCCAGCCCGAGCTCGTGTGCGACGTGCGATACGTCGAGCTGACGCGCGAAGGCACCCTCCGCGCGCCGTCGTATCGCGGCCTTCGCGAGGACGTCTCGCCTCTGGAGTGCACCGGCGAGGAGCGGCCCGAGCCCACGAAGACCGCGCTCCGCGCCGCCGCGCGCGCGGCGACCGAGCGAAGCGAGGGCGAGACGCTGGGCGCGCGTTCGCCGCGCGTGCCGGCGACGCTCACGATCGACGGCCACACCATCCGTCTCACGAATCTGGAGAAGGTGCTGTTTCCCGAGGACGGCTACACGAAGGCGGACCTCATCCGCTACTACACCGAGGTCTCGCCGTTCCTCATACCGACGATCCGCGACCGCCCGCTCACGCTCAAGCTCTTTCCCGACGGCATCGCGGGGATGCACTTCTATCAGAAGGACAAGCCGGACTTCACGCCGAAGTGGGTCCAGACCTGGATCGACGCGACCGCTGAGCGCGAGGGCGGGATCGACTACGTGCTCGGGAACGACCTGGCGACCCTCGTGTGGCTCGCGAACTACACGGCGATCGAGATCCATCCGTGGCTCTCGCGCGTCGACGATCCCGATCATCCGGACTTCGCGATCATCGACCTCGATCCATCGAAGGGCGCGACGTGGGACGACGTAAAGGAGACCGCGGCCGTCGTGCACGACGTGCTCGACGCGATGGACATCCAGGGCTTCCCGAAGACGACGGGCTCGCGAGGGATCCACATCCTCGTCCCGATCGCGCGCCGCTACGGCTTCGACGAGTCGCGCGGCTTCGTGTTCGAGGTGGGGAAGGCGGCGCGCGAGAAGGCGCCGAAGCTCGTGACGCTCGAGACGGTGAAGGACCGCCGGCGCGGCGTGTACATCGACTACCTGCAGAACGTGCGCGGCAAGACGACCGCCGGCGCGTACAGCGTCCGGCCGATCCGCCGCGCGCCGGTGTCGGCGCCGCTCCGCTGGGACGAGATCGCGCCGCTCGGCCGCCCCGACGCGTTCACCATCGCGAACATGGCCGCGCGGCTCGTCGAGACGGGCGACCTGCTCGCGCCTGCCCTCGCGCTCGCGCAGACGCTGCCCGCCGCCGCGGCCGCGCGGCCGAAGAAGCGGTGACACGCGCGGCCGTGCTCGCGCCCGGCTACGGCGGTACGGCGCAGCAGCCGATCCTGCGGTCGCTGTCGCGCGCGCTCGCGGACGTCGGGATCGACACGGAGGCGATCACCTTCAGCACGCGCGGCAGGCGTCCGTCGCGTGGATACGAGAGCGAGCTCGCCGATCTGCGCGCGGCGTACGCGCGGCTTCGCCAGGGTCACGACGCCGTCGCGCTCGTCGGCCGCAGCTTCGGTGGCCGGATGTGCGCGTTCCTCGCCGAGCGCGAGCCGCCCGACGCGCTCGCGATCGTCGGTCACCCCATCTCGCCCGCGGGGCGACCGCGTCCGCGCGACGAGGCCGCGCTCGCCGCGATCACGTGCCCGACGCTCGTCGTCCAGGGCGATCGCGACGAGCTCGGACCGCTCGCCGTCCTCGAGCGCATCGCCGGCCAGAACGCGCACGTCGACCTCGTCGTGATCGCACACGCCGGCCACGAGCTCGGGGCGCACGAGAGCGAGGCCGTCGCGCACGTCGCGCGGTGGCTCGACGCCGTGCTTCGCTGAGCCTCCGGCTCCCGTTCACAACTCGTTCATACGCGCGAGCGACGCTGGTGACGCATCGAAAGGAGATGTGTCACATGTCACTCGCACGTACCGCCTTCGTCATCATCCTGGCGCTCGTCGTGGGCGCGATCGGCTACCAGATCGGCGTCACGCAGAATCTCGCCGCGCTTCCCGCGGCGTCGGGTGCGCCCGTCGCCTACTACGCACCGCACATGTTCGGCTGGGGCTGGGGCTTCGGCTTCCCGTTCATCGGATTCCTCTTCCCGCTGCTGTTCTTCTTCCTGTTCATCGGCCTCGTCTCCGCGGCGTTCCGCGGCGGTCGCGGCTGGGGCGGCGGCTACGGACACGACTGGCGTCGGCAGCGGCTCGAGGAGATCCACCGCGAGCTCCACGGCGAGAAGCCGCCGGCCGGCGACCAGCGCACCTAGCATCCGCGTCGTGCAGACCGTTCTCGTCGTGGACGACGAGCCGAAGATCGTTCAGCTCGCGCGCGACTATCTCGAGAACGCCGGCTTCAAGGTCGCGAGCGCCTCCGATGGACGGGAGGCGCTCGCCGCGTTCCGGCACGGCGCGCCGGATCTCATCGTGCTCGACCTCGGGCTGCCGCTCGTGGACGGTCTCGACGTGACCCGCGCCGTCCGGAAGACGTCCAACGTGCCGATCGTCATGCTCACCGGTCGCGGCGACGAGGCCGACCGCGTGTCCGGGCTCGAGCTCGGCGCCGACGACTACGTGACGAAGCCATTCAGCCCGAAGGAGCTCGTCGCGCGCGTCCGCGCGGTCCTTCGCCGCGCCGAGGCCGCGCGCGCACCGGCGGACATCATCAAGGCAGGCGACGTCGTCATCGACGTGCCGCGCCTCGCCGTGCGCGTCCGCGGACACGACGTCGAGCTCACGCCGACGGAGTTCCAGCTCCTCGCGACGCTCGCGCGCTCACCGGGTCGCGTGTTCACGCGCGCGCAGCTGCTCGACGCGGTGCACGGTGTCGCGTTCGAGTCGTACGAGCGCGCGATCGACGCGCACGTGAAGAACATCCGGCGGAAGCTCGAGCCCGACCCGCGGGAGCCGCGCTACGTGCTCACGGTCCACGGCATCGGCTACCGGTTCGCCGACGAGCGATCGTGAGCGAGACACCGCCGCGCGAGGGCGGTTGGGCGCGCGCCGAGCGACCGCCGTGGTGGCCGGAGAACGAGCCGTTCCCGCCGCGCGAGTGGCCGCGCATGCGTCATCGCTTCGTCCGTCGCATGGGCTGCTTCGCATTCATGGCCCTGGTCGTCTTCGTCGCGCTCGTCGCGATGGTCGCGACGTTCTTCCATCAGGCGTTCCTCGCGCCGCAGCCCTTCGTCCCGCGGCCGATCGGCATCCTGCTGTTCTTCCTCTTCATCTTCGTCATCGCGAACATTCTCCGTGGCGCCCGCCGGCTCACCATGCCGATGGGCGACCTCATCGAGGCGGCCGAGCGGGTCGAGCACGGCGACTACGGCGTCCGCGTCCGCGTGCGGGGCCCGCGCGAGCTGCGTTCGCTCGCGACGGCGTTCAACGCGATGTCGTCGCGTCTCGAGCGCAGCGAGTCGGAACGGAGGCGGCTCCTCGCCGACGTCACGCACGAGCTCCGGACGCCGCTCACCGTCGCGCAGGGGAACGTCGAGGCGCTCATCGACGGCGTCTACCCGGCCGATCGCGAGCACCTCGAGACGATCCTCGAGGAGACGAAGGTCCTGTCGCGGCTCGTCGACGATCTGCGCACGCTGTCCCTCGCGGAGAGCGGCGGCCTGGCGCTCCATCGCGAGAGCGCCGACGTGAGCGACCTCGCGCGAGACGTCGCGTCGTCGTTCCGCAGCGCCGCCGACCGCGCGGGCGTGACGCTCGAGACGAGCGGCGCCGCGGCCGTCGCGAACGTGGACGCCGTCCGGGTACGCGAGGTGATCGCGAACCTCGTCGCGAACGCGGTCCGGTACACGCCGAAGGGCGGCCGCGTCGCGATCGCCGTGTCGTCCGACGACGCCGCGGTCACCGTCATCGTCCGCGACACCGGCCCGGGCATCGCGCCGGAGGTGCTCGACCACCTCTTCGAGCGCTTCACGCGGTCCGACGAGTCACGCGGGAGCGGTCTCGGTCTCGCCATCGCGAAGAGCCTCGTCACCGCGCACGGCGGCACGATCGCCGCGACGAGCGCGCCGGGTCAGGGCACCGAGATACGCTTCACGATCCCTCGGACGCCGCCGTCCTAGGGTGCCGTCGTCCCGTCGGTGTCCATCTGCGCGCGCTGCAGCCTGCCGGAGTAGTCGACGTAGATCGACTTCCAGTCGGCGTACACGTCGAGCGCGGCGCGGCCCGCCTCGCGGTGGCCGTTGCCGGTCGTCTTCATGCCGCCGAACGGGAGCTGGATCTCCGCGCCGATCGTGCCGGCGTTCACGTACACAAGCCCGGTCTCCGCGTCGCGCATGAACCGGAACGCGTTGTTCACGTTCCGCGTGTACACCGAGCACGAAAGGCCGTACTTCGTGGAGTTGAGGACCTTGATCGCCTCGTCGAGCGAGCCGACCTCGATCACGGCGGTGACCGGACCGAAGATCTCCTCCTGCGCCACGCGCATGTTCGGCTTCACGTCGACGAGCACGGTGGGCTCGTGGAAGAAGCCCTTCGCGAGCGCGCCCTCGGTCGGGATGCGGCCGCCCGCGGCGATGGTCGCGCCTTCCTTCTCGGCGATCGGCATGTAGCTCGCGACCTTCTCCTGCGCCTGCTTCGACACGACCGGTCCGAGATCCGTCGTCGCTTCGAGCCCGTGGCCCATGCGCATCTTCTTCGCGCGTCCGACGAGCTTGTCGATGACGTCGTTCGCGACGCCCTTGTGCGCGATGACGCGTGACGCGGCGGTGCAGCGCTGCCCCGAGGTGCCGAACGCGGACCAGAGGATGCCCTCGATGGAAAGATCGACGTCGGCGTCGTCGAGCACGACGATCGCGTTCTTGCCGCCGAGCTCGCACGACACGCGCTTCAGGAGCCGGCCGGCGATCTCGGAGAGATGCGCGCCCGCGTCGCTCGAGCCGGTGAACGACACGAGGTCGACGCCCGGATGCGTCACGAGGTGGTCGCCGATCTCGCCGCCGGGACCGAGGACGACGTTCAGCACGCCCTTCGGAAGCCCGGCCTCCTCGAGGATCTCCGCGAGCCGGACCGCCAGCATCGGCGTGTACGACGCGGGCTTGAACACGACGGTGTTCCCGACGACGAGCGCCGGCATGATCTTCCAGGTCGGGATCGCGAACGGGAAGTTCCACGGCGTGATCGCGGCGACGACGCCGTGCGGATGCCGCATGCTCATGGCCCACTTGTTCGGGAGCTCGGCCGGGACGACGTCGCCGAACTGCCGGCGACCCTCGCCCGCCATGTAGTACGTCATATCGATGCCCTCTTGGACATCGCCCCGCGCCTCGGAGAGGACCTTGCCCATCTCGCGCGTCATCTCGCGCGCGAGCGCGTCCTTGCGCTTCAGCATGAGCTCGCCGGCGCGGAAGAGGATCTCGCCGCGCTTCGGCGCCGGATACAGGCGCCACGAATCGTACGCACGTCGCGCCGCCTCGACGGCCTTGTCGACGTCCGCGATCGAGGACTTCGTCGCGGTCGCGATGACCTCGCCGGTCGCGGGGTCGAGGTCCTCGAACGCGTCGCCCGAGACCGAGTCGACCCAGCGACCGTCGATGTAGTTGCGCAGATGAGTGGAGGTCGGCATGTGGCTACCCCCTGCGAGATGTGCGCTAGAAGCTGGCCCCGTAGAAGAGCCAGATGGTGAGGCCACCGACGAAGATGATGCCGAGGAAGATGAGGAGGAAGGCGATGTTCGCCTGCCTCTCCGGATCACCGCCCGAGAATGGTCCCATCCGCCCGATTATCGCCGGTCAGGCAGGTCGACGTTCCGGAGTCGCACGCGCGAGCGCGCGATCGTCTTGCCATCCGTGCGGTCGATCGTGACCTGCCACAGCTGATCGGACCTCCCCTGCTGCACCGCGACCGCGACGACGTCGATGCGGCCCTCGGTCATCGGACGGAGGAAGTCGGTGAGGTTGTCGACGCCGACCGCGAACTGGCCGCGCTCGAGCACCGCCGCCGACGCGCCGACGCTCGCTGCGCTCTCGGCGACCGTCGCGTACAGCCCGCCGTGGACGACGCCCCACGGCGTGCGGTGCTCGGGTCCGAGGTCGGCGTGCGCCTTCACCGACGTCGCGCTCACGTCGTCGAACACCAGGCCGGAACCGCGCACCCACGCACCGGCGACCGCGGGATCGACGCCGAGGACCTCTGCGATGCGACGCGCGGCGGCGGTCACGGCGCGACCTTCGCGGCGGCGCGGTACTCCTTGAAGCGCTCACGGAGCGCGGTCTTCAGGAACTTCCCCGTCGCGGTCCGCGGCAGCGCGTCGACGAACTCGACCGCGTCGGGCAGCTGCCACTTCGGGAACCGCGCGGCGAGGAACTCGATGAGCTCGCTGGGCGTCGCGCGCTTGCCTTCCTTCAACACCACCACGGCGAGCGGTCGCTCCTGCCACTTGGGATCCGGGATGGCGATGACGGCCGCCTCCGCGACCGCGGGATGGCCCATGAGGGCGCCCTCGAGGGCGAGCGTGCTGATCCATTCACCGCCTGACTTCACGAGATCCTTCGCGCGATCGCGGATCTCGATGAAGCCGGACCGATCGATGACCACGATGTCACCGGTCTTGAACCACCCATCGTCGGTGAAGCGGTCCGCGCCTTCGGGTGCGGCGAAGTATTCGCGCGCGATCCAGGGCCCGCGGATCTCGAGCTCGCCCATCGTCTTCCCGTCCCACGGAACGAGACCGGCGTCGCCGCGCGCGCGGAGCTCCACGAGCGGACCTGGAAGACCCTGCATCGCGCGGACGGCATCCTGTCGCGCCGTGGACGCGCTTCGCACCTCGCTCGTGAGATTGGCGACGGTCGCGAGCGGCGTCGTCTCCGTCATGCCCCAGCCATGGATGACGCGACAGCCATGGCGGTCGAGGCCCTTCATGAGCGAGATCGGACAGGCCGCGCCGCCGACGAGCATACGCAGCCCCGGCGTGAGCTTCCAGCGCTCCGGCTCCTTGTCGAGCGCGGCGAGGATGGCGAGCCACACCGTCGGCACGCCTGCGGTGAACGTGACGCCTTCGTCCTGGAAGAGATCGAGCAGGCTCACCGGATCGAGGTGCGGCCCAGGAAGCACGAGCTTCGATCCGAGCATCGTGCACGTATACGGGAGACCCCAGGCGTTCACGTGAAACTGCGGCACGACCGGAAGCACGGTGTCGCTCTCGGAGAGCGCGAGCGAGTCCGTCATCGCTTCGGCCATGGAGTGCAGGACGATCGCGCGATGCGAGTAGAGGACGCCCTTCGGCCGGCCGGTCGTACCCGATGAGTAGCACATCGCCGCGGCTTCGTTCTCGTCGACGTCCCGTTCCACGTATCGCGTGGGGTCGGCGTCGGCGATCAGCCGTTCGAAGCTCGACGTGCCGTCGGGCGACGTCCGTGACTCCGACGCGACGATGACATGGCGCAGCTTCACGCGCTCGCGGAACTTCTCGAAGACCGGGAGGAGCGTCTCGTCCACGATGAGCGCGACGTCACCTGCGTTCGTGGCGATGTACGTGAGGTCGTCGGGACTCAGACGAGGGTTCAGCGTGTGCAGCACCGCGCCCATGAGCGGGATCCCGAAGTACGCCTCGAGATGCTGATGTCCGTTCCATGCGAGCGTCGCGACGCGCTCGCCCGGCTTGATGCCGAGCGTCGCGAGCGCCACGGCGACCCGGCGCGACCGGTCCGCGAGGTCCGCGTACGTGTACCGCTGGACCGTTGTGTCGGGAAGGCGGCTCACGATCTCCTTCGCCGGGAACAGCGTCTCGGCGCGGCGAAGCAGCACCTGGAGCGTCAGCGGGAAATCCATCATGAGTCCGTTCATTGCGTTCCTCCCCATATCGGTCGATCGCGCGAGCGCAGGTATTCTGCTCCCGTGGCCGAAGCGCTCGACTTCGCGCTCCGCTCGGGACAGATCCACGCCGAGCGTCGGGGCGGCGAGCGTGCGCCGCTCATCATCGCCATACCGGGCCTCTCCGCGAACCTCCGCGGCTTCGACTTCATCGCGGAGCGCGTCTCGGGTCCGGATCGTGGGTTCCTCGCGCTCGATCTGCGCGGTCGCGGTCTGAGCGAGGTGACGGCGCCGGGGACGTACGGGTGGGCGGCCCACGCGCACGACGTGCTCGCCGTCGCGGACGCGATCGGCGTCGAGCGGTTCTCGGTGCTCGGGCAATCGATGGGCGCCGCCGTCGCGATGGAGATGGCGCGCATCGCGCCGGAGCGTCTCACGCACGTTGTCCTCATCGATGCAGTGGGCGCCGCCGATCCGTCGACCGCAGGCCCGATCCTCGCGTCCGCGCAGCGGCTCGGCGCGGTCGTGCCTTCCGTCGAGGCGTACATCGCCGTCGTACAGAAGCTCGGCACGGTGAAGCCGTGGAGCGAGTATTGGGAGCGGTACTTCCGCTACGAGCTCGCACCCGTCGAGGGCGGAGTACGCGCGCGAAGCGATCGAGCGGCCGTGCTCGAGGATGCCGCCTATGGCGGCACGCACGATCCGCACGAGCTCTGGCCGTATCTCGTGATGCCGACGCTCCTCCTCAGGGCGACGGTGCCCCTCATTGAGCCGAACGGCTTCATCACGCCCGCGTCGGTTCGTGACGCGTTCGAGCGCGAGGTCCCGAACGGAAAGGTCGTCGAGGTCGAGGCGAACCACTACGGGATCAACACGCACCCGGACTCGGTCGCCGCGATCAAGGCGTTCCTCGCGAGCTGACCGTGGTGCCCGCCCGGTATGGGACAATGGACGTGTCCCCGGGGCTGTAGCTCAGCTGGGAGAGCGCTTGAATCGCACTCAAGAGGTCAGGGGTTCGAATCCCCTCAGCTCCACCGTCCTCGTCGCCTTTGTCATCTGGCTCGCAGCGTGCGCCGGCACTCCTCCAGCCGCGACGACGCCCGACAATGCTGCCGTCGCCCGCGCGTTCGCCGAGCACCGCTCGAACATCGAGGTCACCGCGAGTGGCGCCGTCGAGCAGCTCTTGAGCGACGAGACGTCAGAGACGGGAACGCATCAGCGCTTCATCGTGCGCCTCGTCGGAGTCGCGCAGACCCTCCTCATCACCAACAACGTGAGCATCGGCCGGCGGGTACCGGTGGTCGTCGGCGACGCGGTCGTCGTGCACGGCGAGTACGTCTGGAACGACCAGGGCGGTCTCGTGCACTTCACGCATCACGACCCGCAGCGATCGCACGAAGGCGGGTGGATCGAGCGGCAAGGGGTCCGCTACGACTAGCCCTGCGGCTCACCGCATCCGCGCGAGCGCCGCGCCGAGCTTCTCGAGCGACTCGCCCCAACCCTGTCGAGCGCCCTCACCCCATTCGGCCGTCACGGACGAGAGGGACTGCCGCACCGTGACGCGGGTCCGCTGACCGTCCGCGCCGAACAGCACGGTCGCGACGATCTCGCCCTGCCAGTTGCCGGGGAGGCCGGAGCGCGATGGCGGTGCGACGCGACGCTTCGACGCGTCGGCGAAGTGGATCGCGATCACCAGACGCGTCGGTGGCTCGATCTCGCGAACGACGCCCGCGATGTAGACCATCGCGCCGTCCGGCGCGCGCTCCGCGAAGAAGAGCCGTCCGCCCGCACGCGCCTCGAACTCGGCGACCGGGACGGTCACCATCGCCGGACCCCACCACTGCTGCAGATGCTCCGCTCTCGTGAACGCCTCGAAGACGCACTCGCGCGGCGCGTCGAACACGCGCTCGATCACGATCTCCTTCGCAGTGTTCTCCGCGACGTCATCTCGTGCGGCCATGTCTTTTCTCCTTCTCGCGCAGCTCGCTCAGGTACACGTCCAGCCGGTCGAGGCGCTGCTCCCAGATCGCGCGATAGCGCTCGACCCACGCGTCGATCTCTTTCAGCGGAGCGGCTTCGAGCGCGACCGGGCGCCACTGCGCCTCCCTGCCGCGCGACACGAGCCCGGCGCGCTCCAGCACCTTCAGGTGCTTCGACACCGCCGCGAGGCTCATGTCGAACGGCTCGGCGAGCTCGCTGACGGACGCGCCGCCCTTCGCGAGACGCGCGAGGATCGCTCGACGCGTCGGATCGGCCAACGCTCCGAACGTGACGCTCAACCGGTCCTCCGCCATGTCTCTCCGCCGTCCGTATTTAACTAACTGGTTTAATACAACGACCCGAGCGCGGTGTCAATGGCCCGCAGGATTCGCCGTGCGGCTCGCGCTAGCCCTTCAGTCCGGAGTAGAGCTCGATGAGGTTGCCGGCCGGGTCGCGCACGTACGTCGTGCGCATGCCCCACGGCTCGTGGTCACGCGGCGGGATCACGATCGCGACGCCCGCGGCCGCGAGCCGTGCGGCCTCGACGTCGACGTCCGCGACCTCGAAGCAGAGCGCGACGCGGTCGTCGGATGGCCCGAGCGCCCGCGCCGCTGGCGCGTCGAGCGCTTCCTGCATGAGCGAGCGGTCGAAGAGCCCGAGGTACGTGTCGGCGCCGAGCGCGAACTCCGCGTACGGGCCGGATGCGTCGGCGGGATAGGTCGTGGCGAGCCCGACCTTCTCGAGATAGAAGCGAAAGCACGTGTTGAAGTCGTCCACCATCAGCCTCACGTGCGTGCACTTCATCTACGCGATCCGCAGCACGACCGGCGCGTCACCCCAGAGCCGCTCGAGGCGATAGAGCTGCCGTTCTTCCGGCACGAAGACGTGCGCGATCACGTCGCCGAGGTCGATGAGCACCCAGCGTCCGGCGTCGTAGCCCTCGATGCCGACCGGCCGCCTGCCCGCGGCCTTCGCCTTCTCGACGATCGCGTCGGCGATGGACTGCACCTGGCGCTCGCCGCGGCCGCTGCAGATGACGAAGAGGTCCGCGATCGTCGTCACCTCGGAGACGTTGAGGACGAGGATGTCCTCCGCCTTCTTGTCGCTCGCCGCGTCCACGACGATGTCGACCATGGCCCTGGGCGCGATGTCCGGCGGTCGTGTCTCGCTCACCGGTACAGCCCACTGCGTTCGATGTGCCGCCACACGTCTTCGGGAACAAGGTAGCGCAGCGACAGGCCTCTGGCCGCCCTCGCGCGAAGCTCGCGCGAGCTGATGTCGAGACAGGGCGCATCGAACGTGCGCGCTCCGCTCGACGGATCCGGCTCGGGCGCGCCGGGCCGCCGCGCGACGAGGAGCGTCGCGAGCGCGCGGATGCGATCGGGCGAGCGCCACTTCGCGAGGTCCGCGAGCGCGTCGCTCCCGAGGATGAGGAACAGCTCGCCCTCGGGCTTCAGCGCCTCGAGGGTGTCGACCGTATACGAGGGCCCCTCGCGCTCGAGCTCGACACGCGACACCGCGAACCGCGGCTCGCCGCGCGTCGCGGCGACGAGCATCGCATGGCGGTCGTCCGCGCTCGCGACCGGCCCACGCTCCTTCAGTGGAGACCTGCGCGCGGGAACGAAGACGATGCGGTCGAGCTTCGCGCTCTCGAGCGCCGCCTGCGCGATCGCGAGATGGCCGACGTGGACCGGATCGAAGGTGCCGCCGAAGACGCCGATCCTCATCGCGATGGCGTCTCGTCCTTCCACTCGAGCTCGAGCTTGCCGATGCGGACGGTGTCGCCCTCCTTGACGCCGAGCTCCCGGAGGCGACGTTCGACGCCGGAGCGCTGCAGCATCCGATGGAAATACGCCGACGCTTCGCCGCTGTCCCAGTCGATCCCGGTCGCGAGCCGCTCGATGCGGTCGCCCCGGACGCGGTAGGCGGCTCCCTCGCGCTCGACGCGCACGTCGCGCGCGCTCCCGGCGAACGCGATACGGCGCTCCGCGGCGGGCTCCGCCGCCGGCACGGGTCGTGGCGGGACGAGCGTGAAGAGGCGCTTCGCGAGGCGCTCCACCCCTTCGCCGGACGCCGCGGATACGGCGAGCGCCTCGCGGCCTCGCGCCGCGAGCGCCTCGACGAGCGCGGGAACGGCGTCGCGCGCTTCCGCGAGATCGATCTTGTTGAGCGCGACGAGCTCCTCGCGGTCGGCGAGGCCGTGACCGTAGGCCGCGAGCTCGGTGTCGATCGTCGCGATGTCGGCGAGCGGGTCTGACCGCGACGCGTCCACGACGTGCACGACGAGGCGCGTCCTTTCTATATGACGCAGGAACTCCTCGCCGAGCCCGGCCCCCGTGCTCGCGCCCTCGATGAGCCCCGGGATGTCCGCGATGACGAGCTCGCGTTCGTCCAGACGCGCGACGCCCAGGTTCGGCTCGAGCGTCGTGAACGGGTAGTCGGCGATCTTCGGGCGAGCGCGCGTCAGCGCCGCGAGGAGGCTCGACTTGCCGGCGTTCGGAAGACCGGCGAGGCCGACGTCGGCTATGAGACGAAGCTCGAGCTCCAGCTCGCGCGCCTCCCCCGCCTGGCCGTCGGTGGCGATGCGCGGCGCGCGCCGCGTGCTCGTGGCGAATCGCGCGTTGCCGCGTCCGCCCTGCCCGCCGCGGGCGGCGACGATCTCCGCGCCGTCGGTGACCAGATCGGCGACCTCCGCACCGCTCGCGACGTCGCGGATCGTCGTGCCCGTCGGGATACGCACGACGAGGTCGCGACCCGCCTTGCCGCTGCGGTTGCCGCCTTCGCCCGCGGCGCCGTCGCCGCCGTGGTAGTCGTGCTTGTAGCGGAAGTCGCCGAGCGAGGCGAGCTGCGCGTCCGCGCGCAGCACGATGTCCCCGCCGCGGCCGCCGTCGCCGCCGTCGGGGCCTCCGCGCGGGACATGTGCCTCTCGCCGGAACGAGATGACCCCGCGGCCGCCGTCGCCGCCGCGAACGCTGATGCGCGCGCGATCAAGGAACATGTGGCACCTTCGCGAGCGGCCGGACGAACGCGCCGATGCGCACGTGCGGCAGGTCGTGCCGGAGACGCTCGATCGCCGCGGACATGCCGATCGGCTCACCGCCGCGATCGCCGACGAGCGAGAGCGCGCGGAGCGGATCGCTGTGCAGGTCTCGCAGCAGGAGCGTGCCGCCCTCCGGCAGCTCGCTGAGCACGCCCGCGAGAGCGGCGAGCTCGTCCGGGCGGTCGAAGATCCCGGGGTGGGCGAGCACGAGCACGCTCACCGCGACGCGCAGCTCGCCGGCGAGCCGGATGCTCGCGCGCACGTCGGGAAAGCGATACCCGTCGGGCCCATGGAGCGCCTCGTACGTCGCGGCGACGGTCGAGGCGACGCGGAACGTGATCGCGTCGAGGCCCGCCGCGACGAGTCGCCGGAGCCCGCCGGACATCGAGCCATTCGTCCGGAGATGGATGGTGCCGTCGGGCGTTCGCTCGCGGATCTTCGCGATGGCGTCCTCGACCTCGCGCGCCACGAGGAGCGGCTCGCCCTCGCACGCGCGGCCGAAGGAGAGGATCGTCCCGCCCGCCGCGACGTGCGCGACCGCCGCCCGCGCGACCTCGTCGGTGGATGGATGGAACGCCGCGCTCTCCGTCGGCTCGGCCTCGCCGTCGCGCGCGGGCGCGAGCGCGCGCGGCGGTCGTTCGTTCGCGGGCGCGGCGACCGGGAGCGCGCATTCCCATCGTCCGAAGAACGCGTTCGCGGCGCCATGACACCCATAGTCGCGGGCGCACCGCGCGAGCTGCCGGACCAGCCGGTCGCCCGGATGCGCGCGAAGGCCCGCCGCGACCCGGGAGGCGACGTCCGCGCGCGCGAACGCGGACGCGTCGTGCGTCGGATCACGGTCGACCTGCAGCGCGGCGACGACGAGCGCGCCCGTCTCGTCGGCGGCGACGGCGGCGTACGGCCGCGGCGCGAGATCCGCGCGGCCGGTCTCGTCGACGTAGGCGGGAAGCTGCGTGCGCACGTGACCCGGCGGGAGGAGCGCCGCGGCGGCGAGCCGGCCCGCGCCGAGACGGCGCGGACGCCCGCTGCGCTCGGACGCGAGCGCCTCCCGCTCGACCGGCACGACGGTCGCGTCCGCCGGCAGCGCGACCGCGTCCGCGAACGGGACGTGGCGCGCTCCGTCGAAGGCGATCGCCGGGTGGTCGGTGACGAGGATGCGGCCGCTGCGGTCGGCGTGGACGGCGCGGAGCATCAGGCGAGCATACGGAGGCGGACGCGCGGCCGGGTCGCGCTCCTAATACTGGAGGCCGTTCACCTGCGCGCCGTTGAGCCAGACCTCCCAGTGGACGTGAGGTCCGGTCGTCACACCGGTGAGGCCGATCGCCGCGATCGTCTGACCGCGCTGCACCTGCTGGCCCACCGAGACGTAGATCGCGCTCGTGTGGTAGTCGCACACCTTGAAGCCGTCGCCGCCCTGCACGCACACGCGCAGGCCGCCGACCGCGACCCAACCGGTCGCGACGACCACGCCGTCCAGCGACGACACGATCGGCGTGCCGTACGGCGCCGCGATGTCTACGCCGGTGTGTCCCCACCAGAAGTACTGCGTGATCACGCCGTTCACCGGCCACTGGAGCCGCCCGTTCATCGGCGGGAGCTGCTGCGGCGTGAGCGGCACCGCGATCTGCCGCGGGGTCTCGCTCCGCTTGATCGCCGGCACGTTGCCGCCGGGGATGAAGATCTGCTTCCCCGGCGCGAAGTTCTGCGGCTCGTTGATCAGGTTGTATGCGCTGATGAGGACGTCGACCTTGACCTCGAACTTCGTGGCCACGGAGTCGAGCGTGTCGCCGTCCTGGATCGTGTAGACGGCACCTTCGGCCGGCGGGATCACGAGCTCCTGTCCGGCGTGGAGGAGCTCATCTTCGGTCTCGATCCCGTTGGCGTAGGCGAGCGTGTCGATCGAGATGTCATGCGCGTTCGCGATCGACGACAGGGTGTCACCCTTCGCGACGGCGTACGTGCTGATCGCTCGCGCCTCGGGCGCGATCGCCGTCGACGGATCGCGTGATCCAGCCGACACGCCGCGCGCCGTCGTGCTCGCGCGCGGCGCACCGACGTCCGTCGACGCGATCTGTGCCACGGCGAGCGTCGTGGTCTCGGGGAGCGCGCTCGGCTTCGCCGCCGCCCCGGCCGCCGTGAGCGGAAGCGACAGCACGAGGAGCACGCATGCGAGGTTGAGGAGGAGACGCAGTCCGCGCGGACCGTACAGGCCGGCGAGGAGCGAGGGGATGCGCTCGCCGAAGAGGGTTATCGCGCCACCCGACGCCGCCGCGAGCGCGTCCTTCAGCGAGGTGCTCGTCTGCCACGCCAGCCGGCGCGCGAAAAGTGTCGGTGTCGGTGTCGCGTGCGCGCGCCGGACGTGAGGCGTCAAGACGAAAGGACCCTCCCCGATGTTCTCCGTGCGTGTACGCATTGCGTACTCGCCAGGACCCTCGGGCCCACCGTACCGACGTTCTCGGGGATGTGTCAACCCTTACGTTCCGGTCACGGATGGGCAACGAAGGCTCGGGAAACGTGAGGTTTGCGGACCTTCTGGGGCCTTCGTAGGCTAGGCCCGTGCCCGACTACAACCTCTCTTATGTCTACGTGCTCGCCTTCTTCGCAGTCGGAGCCGGGATCGTCGTCGCGATGATGCTCATCTCGCACCTCTTGGCTCCGTGGAAACCGACGCGCGAGAAGCTACGGACGTACGAATCGGGCGAGGAGCCTGTGGGCCAGGCCTGGGGACGCTATCCCACGCACTTCTACGTGTTCGCGCTCCTCTTCGTCGTGTTCGACGTCGAGGTGATCTTCCTGTTCCCGTGGGCCGTCCTCTTCCGCGATCTGTCCTGGTACGGCCTCGCGGAGATGCTGATCTTCATCGCGATCCTCGTGGTCGGCCTCTACTACGCGTGGAAGAAGAAGGCACTGAATTGGTATTGAGCTCGCCGCGTCCGACGGTGGACCTTCGTGCCGCCGGCGACGCCCTTCGAGCGAGGCTCGGCAGTCGCGCGACCGTGAACCTCCTCCACGACATGCTCGTCGTCGACGTCGAGCGGCGGGACCTCGTGGAGGTCGCGCGCATCATCCGCGACGAGCCGCCGACACGGTGCGACCTGTACTCCGTGAACGCGGGCGTCGACACCGGGAAGGAGCTGCACAGCGTGAGCTTCGTGCGCGGCACCGAGACGCACGTGTTCGTGATGCTGCGCACGCGCTGCGACGAGCTCGACCCGCACGTGCCATCGCTCGTCCCGGTCTGGGAAGGCGCGAACTGGCCGGAGCGCGAGACCTACGACATGTTCGGTATCGAGTTCGACGGCCATCCCGATCTGCGCCGGATCATGCTCGAGGAGTCGTTCCCCGGTCATCCCCTGCGGAAGTCGTTCATGCCGCCGCGCAGCGACGCAAGGGGAGGCTGAGTGGTCCCCGGACCCTTCGGCATCGACCCCGCGGTATGGGCGGTCGTCCGGCTCGTCCTCATGCTCCTCTTCGCGATCATGCTCGTCTTCAACGGCGCGCTCGCGCAGATCTACCTCGAGCGCAAGATCCAGGCGCTCATCCAGGACCGCGTGGGCCCGATCCACACCGGTCCGTGGGGCCTCCTTCAGACGTTCGCCGACGCCATCAAGCTCCTCGGCAAGGAGGACATCCGCGCGCGGCTGACGGACCGCTGGTTCTTCCTCGCCGCGCCATCCATGGTCTTCGCGCCGATGCTCGCGAGCTACGCGGTGATGCCGTTCGCGCCGGGCGTGCAGGGCGCCGACCTCAACATCGGGCTCCT
>DATDNP010000191.1:0-10296 GCA_036518215.1 Candidatus Limnocylindria bacterium | reverse complement strand
GAGCGAGCTCGATCAGACCGCGAACACGCAGCCCGCGCTCCTCACAGCGTCCATCGCGGCGCTCCGCGCGGCGCAGGCGGCGGCGCAGCTCAGCGGGCCCATCGTCGCGCTCGGTCATTCGCTCGGCGAGTTCACCGCGCTCGTCGCCGCGGGCGCGCTTCCGCTCGCCGATGCGGTGCGGCTCGTGCGCACGCGCGGCGAGCTCATGCAGCGAGCGGACCCGTCGGGCGGCATGCTCGCCGTGCTCGGCATGGACGCCGACGCGATCGCGCGCGCGATCGAGGGCACGCGCTTGGTGGTCGCGAACGACAACGCGCCGGGGCAGGTCGTCATCAGCGGACCGCGTGACGATCACGGTCCCGCGACGGAGGCGCTCAAGGCCGCCGGGGCGAAGCGCGTCATCCCATTACGAACGTCCGCGGCGTTCCACTCTCCGGCGATGCAGAAGGTCGCGCCCGATCTCGCCACGGCGCTCGCGGCGGCACGATGGGACGCGTTACGGGTACCGGTCATAGCGAATGTGGATGCGCAAAAGCACGAACATGCGGCCGATTTCCCGAAATTGCTGGAGAAACAGGTGTGGTCTCCGGTAGAGTGGGTCGCCTCGGTGCGGCGCGCGGAAGGGGAGGGCGCGACCGCCTTCGTCGAGTTCGGGCCGGGCAATGTCCTCACCGGGCTCACCAAACGGATCCTCGCGGCGGCGAGGGTCGCGAACGTCTCGGACGAGACCACATTGAGGGAGGCGCTTCCTGTCCTTCGATAAGGTCCTCATCGCGAACCGTGGCGAGATCGCGCTCCGTGTCATCCGCGCGTGCCGCGAGCTCGGGATCCAGTCCGTCGTCGTGTACAGCGAGGCGGATGCGCACAGCCTGCCCGTGCATCTCGCCGACGAAGCGATCTGCATCGGCCCGGCCCCCGCACGCGACTCCTATCTGAACATCCCGGCGATCATGTCGGCCGCGCTCATCAGCGGCGCGCAGGCGATCCATCCCGGCTACGGGTTCCTCTCGGAGAGCGCCGACTTCGCCGAAGTGTGCGGCGACCACGGCCTCACCTTCATCGGCCCGCCGCCCGAGGTCCTTCGCACGTTCCACGACAAGGCCGAGACGCGCGCGACGGTGAAGCGTCTGGGCGTGCCGGTGATCCCCGGCTCCGAAGGTCCGGTCCGCACGAGCGCCGAAGCGCTACGCATCGCCGAGGCGATCGGCTACCCCGTCATGCTCAAGGCGAAGGCGGGCGGCGGCGGTCGCGGCATGCGCAAGGCGACATCGCCGAGCGAGCTCCAGCGTCTCTGGGATCAAGCGCGCGGCGAGGCGAAGGCGTCGTTCGGCGACGACGGCATCTACCTCGAGCGCTGCCTCGAGGGCGTGCGCCACGTCGAAGCGCAGATCGCGGTCGACGAGTACGGCTCGGGGATCTGCCTCGGTGAGCGCGAGTGCTCGATCCAGCGGCGCAACCAGAAGTTCATCGAGGAGGCGCCGTCCGCCTCGATCAGCGAGCAGCTCCGGCAGGAGATCGCGCGGCAGGCCGTCGACGCCGCAGTCCGCTGCGGCTACCGCAACGTCGGCACGTTCGAGTTCCTCGTCGACCGTGACGGCCGCTACTACTTCATCGAGGTGAACTCGCGGATCCAGGTCGAGCACACCATCACCGAGGCGACGACGGGCATCGACCTCGTCAAGGAGCAGATCGCGCTCGCGTCGGGTCAGCCGCTCTCGTTCAGCGAGGAGCAGATCTGGGTGCAGGGCCACGCGATCGAGTGCCGCATCAACGCGGAGGACAGCGAGCAGAACTTCGCGCCGTCGACCGGCGTGCTCACGACGTGGCTCACCCCGGGCGGTCCCGGCATCCGCGTCGACACGCACTGCTTCCAGGGCTACGAGGTCCCGCCGTACTACGACTCGCTCCTCGCGAAGCTCGTCGCGTGGGGGCGCGATCGTGCCGAGGCCGTCGCGCGGATGCAGCGCGCGCTCGATGAGTTCACGATCGTCGGCGTGACCACGAACATCCCGGCGCACAAGAAGATCCTCGCCTCCGACCTGTTCCGCCAGGGACAGGTCACGACGCATCTCATCGACACCGTCGGAGTCGACGCCCTCGCGAGCTAGCCCTCACTACACTCGCGCCGTGACCGTCATGGACCGTGCCGCGATCGAGGCGCTCATCCCGCATCGCGAGCCATTCCTGCTCATCGACCGCGTCACCGAGCTCGACCCGGGCGTGCGCGCGGTCGCGGAGCACGATTTCACCGGCAGGGAGTGGTACCAACCCGGGCATTTCCCCGGGAACCCGATCGTTCCCGGCGTCATCCTCGTGGAATCGATGGCCCAAGCGGCCACGGTCATGGCGATGAGCCTTCCCGAGTACCGCGACGGCCTCGGCCTCTTTGCGGGCATCGAGGACATGAGGTTCAAGCGGATGGTGAAGCCGGGCGACACCGGACGGTTCGAGGCGACGATGGACCGCTTCCGCCGCGGCTTCGCGCGGGTGAACGTCCGCACGTTCGTCGGTGACGAGCTCGCTGCCGAAGGCGTCATCCTCGCCATCTTCCAGGCGAACGCGCCGAAGACATGAAGACGTTCTCGCCGGAGCAGATCCGGAAGATGGAGTCGCGGCCGATCGTCGAGATCGTCGGCGTGCCGATGGATCTCGGCGGCAACCGCCGTGGCGTCGACATGGGGCCTTCGGGCGTCCGGTACGCCGGTCTCGCGGAGAAGCTCTCGGACATCGGCTATCGCGTGAAGGACCGCGGCAACATCCGCGTCGCCGATCCCGACGAGGGCCGCGCGACGCACACGGTGAAGAAGGTCCCGGCGGAGGACATCGCGCGCGGGCGCCCGCGCGCGCACAACGTGAGCGAGATCGTGCGCGTGTGCGAGGAGCTCGCCGTCGTCGTGTCCGAGATCGCACGCGCCGGGAATATCCCGCTCGTGCTCGGCGGCGATCACTCGCTCGGGATCGGCACCATCGCTGGGCTCGATCGTGCCGGCAAGCGTGCGGGTGTCATCTGGATCGATGCGCACGGCGACATCAACACGCCGGAGACGTCGCCGTCGGGGAACGTCCACGGCATGCCGTTCGCCGTGGTGCTCGGTCTCGCCGGCGACCCGTTCCCGGCCGGCCTTCGCGGCACGACGGACGGGAGGCACGGCGTGCTCATGGCGCTCCGCGACATCGACGCGGGTGAGAAGACGAACATCGTCAAGGCAGGCGTCACGGCGATCACCATGGCCGACATCGACCGCATGGGCATGGCCGCGGCGATGGAGAAGGCGATCGCGGTCGCGGGGCACGCCGGCGGGATCCACCTCTCGCTCGACATGGATGCGCTCGATCCCGACGAAGCGCCAGGCGTCGGCACGCCGGTGCGCGGCGGGCTCACGTACCGCGAGGCACAGCTCGCGATGGAGATGGTCGCCGCGTCCGGGAAGCTGCGGTCCATCGAGATCGCCGAGGTGAATCCCATCCTCGACACCGGGAACCGGACGGCACGTCTCGCGGTCGAGCTCGTCGCGAGCGCGCTGGGAGAGACGATCCTCTAGCGGCCGGTCGCTTGGTCGAGAGCGCGAGACTGGAGCGCGATGAGTAGTGGGCGCGCGATCATCGCGGCGGCCGCGGTCGCGCTCGTGGCGATCGGCGCGTACGCCCTGTGGCGGCCCGTGCCGACAGATACGGTCAGGCCGCTCGCGACGTCGCCTTCGCCGAGCGTCGCGTCGAGCTCGCCATCGGTGTCGGTGTCGCCGTCTTCGTCGCCCTCTGCATCGCCGCCGAAATCCGCTCCGCCGTCCTCGACGGGACTGCCAGGGCATCCCGGGTACGAGGTCGCGCAATGGAACTTCCGGATCGACATCCCCGCCGGCTGGCGCCGCTCCTTCGCGCTCTCGACCGTGAACGCGAACACATCCGCGGATGCCGGGATCGAGGCATTCACGCGGCGCTCCGTTGATGAGGAGCAGCAGCTCGGCACGTCATCGAGTTCGGCAGCATGGAACGGCGTCGTGTACGTCCGCATGCGGCGCGTGAGCGGGATGACCGCGCTCGACCTCGCGAACAGCCTCACCGGAGGCGCGGGCACCGCGCGTTCACGCGACGCCATCGACGGCCGTGCGACCGCGGAGCGGACGTTCAGCGACGGCACGACGCGCGTGTTCGTCGTCGATGGGCCGCTCGGCTACGAGATCGCGTACCGGCTGGGCGATCCGCGCCCCGCCGGGACGGACGACGCGACGCTCCGCGCGATCGACGCGACCTTCCATTTCCTCGGCGCAGCATCACGACCCGGCGCGGGCACCATCGCGGGGCCGCTCGGCTATCCATCGGACTTCATTCCCGCCGAGCGCGTCTGCGCCATGCTGGCGGCGCAGCCCGCCACGAGGCAATGCGTGGACACGCCGCAATCGCGCGAGCAGGTGTGGTATCGGATCGCGGACCTGCCGCCCGGGACCTACTGGGTCGTCGCGTACGTCGTGCCGCTCGCGCCCGGAGGCCCCGGATTCAGCGGCGGCTACACGCGCTACGTCACATGTGGACTCGCCGCGGGATGCCCGCAGGACCACACGCTCGTCGACGTCGTCGTCACTGCGGACGCGTATCTCGCCGGGATCGCGCCGACTGACTTCTACGCGCCGCCAGGCTCGTATCCGTCGCAGAGCCCGTAGCGGTTACGACGTCTTCCTCCCGATCACGGCGTCGTGCAGCAGCGCCGCGACCTCGCTGTTGGCGCGCTCGCGGGCGACGTCGAGCGGGGTGAGCTCGCGCGCGTCCTTCATGTTCGGATCCGCGCCCGCCGCGAGCAGCATGCGCGCGACCGCGACGTCGCCGATGAACGCCGCGGTGTGCAGGGGCGTGCCGCCGCTCGCGCTCTGAGCGTTCGGGTCCGCGCCCGCGTCGAGAAGCACGCGAACGATGTCGCTCGTCACCGTCCCCGCATCGTCCGCCACGGCCGAGTGCAGCGGCGTGAAGCCGGCGGGGCGGGAGGCGAGGTTCGGCGCGGCGCCCGCGTCGAGGAGCGCCCGCACGGCGTCGCGACGCTTGAAGAACGCTGCGAGGCCGAGTGCCGTGAAGCCGTCCGCCGCGTACGCGTTCACGTCCGCGGAGCGCCCCACGAGCTCGCGTATGCGCCCCGCATCACCGACCGTGGCCGCTTCGTAGAGATCGAGGTCCGGGCGATGGGTGAGGAGACTGTTCGCGATCTCCGCTTTCCCGTGGTAGTACGCGAGGAGGAGCGCCGACGTGCCGCGCTCGTCCTTCGCGGCGAGGAGCTCCGGGTCGGAACGGAGCATCCGCTCGACGGCATCGCGGTCGCCCTTCTTCACCGCTGCGAGGAATTCCGTCGCCACCGCCACCTCCCGACGCTTGCGATAGTTAGGTTCGCTAACTAATATCATGCCGTGCCGAGACGCGCAAGGGCGAGCAACGCGGCCGTCGCCGACCACCTGCATTCCGCTGCGATCCATCTTCTCCGGCGTGTACGGCGAAAGGATGCGCTCACCGGCGTGCCGGCTGCACAGCTCTCGGCGCTGTCGGTGCTCATGGGCGGACCGCGGACCCTCGGCGAGCTCGCCGCTGCCGAGCAGGTGCGAGCGCCCACGATGAGCAAGCTGGTGAGCGAGATGGAGCGCGATGACCTCGTGCGGCGCGCGAGCGATCCGGCCGATGCACGCGTCGTCCGTGTCGAGATGAGCGCGAAGGGGCGCGACGTCCTCGCCAAAGGACGCAAGCTGCGGATCGCGGAGATCGAGCGCCGGCTCCGCGCGCTCACGCAGGACGAGCGCGACGCCGTCGCCGCGGGCGTCGCCGCCGTGGAGAAGATGCTTCGCGACTAGGCGCACGTCGGACCGACGGCGCGGTCGTACCCTTGACGGAAGGTGACCGTCCGCCTCTTCAATACGCTCACGCGGCGCGTCGAGGCCTTCGTCCCATCGGTCCCGGGCGAGGTCCGCATGTACACGTGCGGCCCCACCGTGTATCGACCGGTGCACCTGGGTAACCTCCGGTCCTATCTGCTCGCCGACTGGCTGCGCCGCGTCTTCGAGCTCGAGGGACTTCACGTCACGCACGTGAAGAACATCACCGATGTGGGGCACATGCGGCAGGACGCCGTCGACCGCGGCGAGGACAAGGTGATCGCGGCGGCGCTCGCCGAAGGGAAGACGCCGATGGAGATCGCCGCCGGCTACGAGGCGGCGTTCCACGCGGACGAGCGCGCGCTCGGCATCCTGCCCGCGAGCCGTTTCCCGCGCGCGACGGAGCACGTACCCGAGATGGTCGCGATGGTCGAGGTCCTTCTCGAGCGCGGTCTCGGCTACGAGGTCGACGGCACCGTCTACTACGCGGTGAAGCGGTTCCCGGGCTACGGCCGGCTCTCGGGCAACGTGCAGGAGGCGCTCCGGCAGGGTGTCCGCGCCGAGGCCGATACCGCGAAGCGCGACCCGGCCGACTTCGCGCTGTGGAAGCGCGGCGAGCCCGGACGCGAGGCTCTCGTATGGAAGTCGCCGTGGAGCGATGGCTACCCGGGGTGGCACATCGAGTGTTCGGCCATGAGCACGCGGTACCTGGGCGAGACCATCGACGTGCACACCGGCGGCGTGGACAACATCTTCCCGCACCACGAGGACGAGATCGCGCAGTCCGAAGGCGCGCTTGGGCACCGGGTCGTGGGGACGTGGGTGCACGGCCAGCACCTCCTCGCCGACGGCGTGAAGATGGCGAAGTCCGCTCGCAACACGACCGAGATCGCGGACGTCGTGGCCCTCGGGATCGATCCGCTCGCCTTCCGCTACCAGTGCCTCCTCACGCACTACCGCGCGCGCATGCGCTTCAGCGTCGCCGCGCTGCGACAGGCGGCCGAAGGTCTCGACCACCTGCGGCAGCGGATCCGCGCGCTCGCGCAGCTCTCGGCCGATGCGACGCCGGCGCACGACGCGGACCGCTGGACCGCGTCGTTCCGCGAGCGGCTCGAGGACGATCTCGATCTGCCCGGGGCGCTCGCCGTCGCGCAGGCGTGCGTGGCCGACACGACGACGAGGCCGCGCGATCGCCTTGCGGCGGTCCTCGCGATGGACGCCGTGCTCGGGCTCGGGCTCGCGGACGTCGCGGCCGAGCGCGAGCAGCTCACCCATGACGTGCGTCATGTCGTGAGCGAGCGCGAGCACGCGCGCGCCGCCCGCGATCTGCGTGTCGCGGACGAGCTGCGGACGCGTCTCGACGGCTACCGGGTCGACGATCTCGCTCGCGGCAGCTCGCTCGTGTCGCGCCGCGACCGGCGTCTGGGCCCGCGCTCGCTGCGGCGCATCTCATCCGCGCGCGAGCTCGATGACGCGCGCGCGCGGGCCGCGAGCCGCAGCTGGTCGGCGTGCGTCGTGACGCGCGAATACGCGGACGACGTCGAGCGCTGCGTGTCGGCCGCGCTGCGCTGGCTTCCCGCGGACGGCGAGGTGCTCGTCCTCGATCAGGGTTCGAGCGAATCGGTCGCCGCTCGTGTCGCGGCGCTCGGCGCGGACCGGCGCGTCCGCGTCGTGCTCGCCGACCGCGACCTCGGTGAGGCGGCCGGGCGGAACGCGCTCCTTCGCATCGCCGGCGGCGCGCTCGTCCTGCAGCTCGATCCGTCGGTGGAGCTCACGGCCGACCTCTTCACCGTTCTCGCCGACGCGCTCCGGCCGTCGACCGTTGGCGCGGCCGGTCCGTGGGGGCTTCGGTCGGTCGACAAGCTGAAGCAATGGGACGAGGTCACGAGCGGCGCGTGCGATGCGATCGCCGGCTACTGTCTCGCGACACGGCGCGAGGCACTCCTCGCCATCGGCGGCTTCGACGAGCGCTATCGCTTCTACCGCAATCTCGACATCGCGACGTCGCTGGCGCTGCGGGAGCGCGGTCTACGTTGCGTCGCGGTCGGCGACACCCGCGTCGCGCGTCACGCGCATCGCGCGTGGGAGCGCCTGGCCGAGGACGAGCGCGAGAAGCGGAGCCGGCGGAATTACGACCGCCTCGTGAAGCGGTTCAGCGGCGTTCCGCTCGGCACGCCGTGACGACACGTCTCGTCCTCTGCGGATCTGGCGAGTTCACGCCGGCGATGGATGCGATCGACCGTGACCTTCTCGCGGACCTCGGACCGCACCCGCGCGTCGCGATCGTTCCTACCGCGGCCGGACTCGAGGAGACGCCGAAGATGTGGGCGCAGATGGGGAGCGACCACTTTCGCGCGCTCGGTGCGGAGCCCGTTCCGGTGATGGTGACGACGCGGGCCGATGCCGAGGACGCGCGCTTCTGCGACCTCATCGCGGGGGCCGGATGGATCTACTTCTCGGGCGGGAACCCCGGCTATCTCGTCGAGACCGTCACCGGGACGCCGTTCTGGACCGCGGTACATGCCCGCTTCCGCGCCGGAGCGATCCTCGCCGGCTCGAGCGCCGGGGCGATGATGCTCGGCGCGACCACGTTCGTTCCGCGCAAGCGCGGGCCGGATGGCATACCGACCGAGGTGACGACGCGCGCGGCCATGGGCATCCTCCCCGGCGTCATCGTGGCGCCGCACTTCGACATCCTCCCGGCGGCGCTGCGTACGGTGTGGTCGCGCGTCGTGCCCGCCGAGACGCGGCTCATCGGTATCGATGAGGACACGGCGCTCATCGCGCGCGACGCGACGTGGACGGTGCGCGGCCGTGGCCGCGTCCACGTGTTCGGCGACGGCGAGCCGGTGACGGTCGCGTCCGGCGCGACGCTCGACGGTCTCCTCCCCGCTCCGCTTGCCTACACTCAATGACGTGAGGAACGGCGAGCGCAGACGCGTCGTCATCACGGGCATCGGCATGATCACGCCCCTCGGAGCCTCCGTCGCGAAGACGTGGGAAGGCATCCTCGCCGGGCGGAGCGGCATCGGGCCGATCACGCGCTTCGATGCCACGGGCCTGGAGACACGCATCGCGGGCGAGGTGCGCGACTTCGATCCGGCCGAGTACATGGACCGGAAGGAGATCCGCAGGGCCGACCGGTTCGCGCAGCTCGCGGTCGCGACGGCCGGTCAGGCGCTCGCCGACGCGAAGCTCGAGATCACGCCGGAGACCGCGCCGCGCGTCGGCGTGACGTTCGGGTCGGGGATCGGCGGCGTCAACACGATCGTCGACAACGTCCTCGCGCACGCGAAGGACCCACGGAAGGTCTCGCCCTTCATGATCCCGATGATGATCATCGACATGGCCGCGGGCGAGATCGCGATGAAGTACGGCGCGAAGGGTCCGAACATGGCGCACGTCTCGGCGTGCGCGTCGAGCGCCCACGCCGTCGGTGAGGCGACCGAGACGATCCGTCGCGGTCAGGCCGACGTGATGCTCGCCGGCGGCTCGGAGGCCGGGCTCATCAAGGTCGCGATCGCCGCGTTCAACCAGGCGCGCGCGCTGTCGACGCGCAACGACGCGCCGGAGCGTGCGTCGCGCCCCTTCGACAAGGACCGCGACGGCTTCGTCTTCAGCGAGGCGGCCGGATGTCTCGTCCTCGAGGAGCTCGAGCACGCCCGGGCGCGCGGCGCGCGGGCGCTCGGCGAGGTCATCGGGTACGGCGCGTCCGCCGACGCGCACCACGTCACCGCGCCCGCCGAGGGTGGCGAGGGCGCCGTGCGCGCGATGCGCCAGGCGATCGAGGGCGCGGGCATCGCGCTCACCGACGTCGACTATGTGAACGCCCACGGCACGTCGACGCAGGCGAACGACGGCTCGGAGACCGCGGCGATCAAGACGGTGTTCGGGAAGCATGCCTACGAGCTCGCCGTGTCTTCGACGAAGTCGATGACGGGGCACACGCTGGGCGCGGCCGGCGCGATCGAGGCGATCTTCTGCGCGCTCGCGATGCGTGACGGCGTGCTGCCGCCGACGATCAACCTCGATCATCCCGATCCCGAGTGCGACCTCGACTACGTGCCGAAGGTCGCGCGGAAGAGCGCCGCGCGGGTCGCGATGTCGAACTCGATGGGCTTCGGCGGGCACAACGCGTCCCTCGTCATCGCGCGGGACGTCGCGTAGTGGCCGATCCGAAGAAGCTGCGGGCCGACGCGAACGCGCTCGCGGTCGAGCTGCTGCAGCGCCTCGGCGCCGACGAGCTGCAGGAGCTCGAGGTGCGTCGCGGCGCGCTCCGCGTCCGCGTCAGCAAGGCCGCGCCCGCGGCGGCGCCCGTCGCGCCCGCGGCGCAGTCACCGGCGGGCACGCGCGCGGCGGTGACCGTCCCGCCCGAGGCGCCGGCCGCCGCGGAGCGCCGCACCGTCAACGCGCCGCTCACCGGCATCTTCTACCGGTCGCCCTCGCCGCA
>DATDNP010000190.1:0-30870 GCA_036518215.1 Candidatus Limnocylindria bacterium | reverse complement strand
ATCGCGTGCTGGTCGGAGACGGCGAGGTGGTCGGCCACGCCCGACACGCGCGTGTGGACGTCGGCGCCGCCGAGCTCCTCCGCCGTGACGTCGACGCCCGTGGCGGCCTTCACGAGCGGCGGTCCGCCGATGAAGATCGTGCCCTGTCCTTTCACGATGACCGTCTCGTCGCTCATCGCCGGGACATACGCGCCGCCGGCAGTGCACGAGCCCATGACGAGCGCGAGCTGCGGCACGCCGAGCGCCGAGAGGCGCGCCTGGTTGTAGAAGATCCGCCCGAAGTGCTCGCGGTCGGGGAACACGTCGTCCTGCCGCGGCAGGAACGCGCCGCCCGAGTCGACGAGGTAGAGGCAGGGGAGCCGGTTCTCGAGCGCGATCTCCTGCGCGCGCAGATGCTTCTTCACGGTGAGCGGGTAGTAGGAGCCGCCCTTCACCGTCGCGTCGTTCGCGACGATGACGCACTCCGTCCCGGCGACGCGTCCGATCCCGGTGATGATCCCCGCGCCCGGCGCCTCGTCGTCGTACATGCCGAACGCTGCGAGCGGCGAGAGCTCGAGGAACGCCGTGCCGGGATCGAGGAGCCGCTCGACGCGCTCGCGCGGAAGCAGCTTGCCCGCGGCGGTGTGGCGCTGCCGCGAACGCTCGGGCCCGCCGAGACGCGCCTTCGCGAGGCGCTGTCGAAGCTCCGACACGAGCTCGCGCATCGTCTCGCGGTTCGCGTGCGCGGCCTCGCTCGCGAGATCGAATGACGACGTCATGACCGGCACGCCCGCATCCTAGGTCGGAGCGCCCGAGCGTGCCCTGCGCGCCGTCGCTGCATACCATCGCACGGGATGGATGACCGGGTCCGCGCCGCGATCGCGCGGAGCTTCCTCGCGGGACTGTCCGCGCCGACGCTCGACCGCCTCCTCGAAGGTGCGCAGCTCGAGACCGCCTTGGCTGGGACGACGACGTACCTGCCGGGCCGGGAGCCGCGGCCGTCGCTCGTCGTGAGCGGTCTGCTCCGCACGTACTTCGTCGGGCCGGATGGACGACAGGTGACGGTGCGCTACGCGCGCGAAGGCGATGTGCTCGGCGTCATCGCGGCGCACGGTGGCCCGGCGCCGCTCCACACGCAGGCGCTCACCGACGCCGAGCGGCTGCGGATCGACACGGACACGATGCGCGAGCTCGCGCGCACCGAGCCCGAATTCGCCTGGGCGCTCATCGGCGAGCTCACCGCGACGATCCACGCGCTCTGGCAGGAGGTCGCCGCGGCCGCGTTCGCCACGGTGCCGCAGCGTGTCGCACGTCATCTGCTCGAGATCGCCGCGCGCGAGCAGGAGGCCGAGGGCGGCGCGCTCGTCGCGCACGTGAGCCAGCAGGAGCTCGCGGATCTCGCGGGCTCGGTGCGCGAGGTCGTCGCGCGCGCGCTCCGCGAGATGCGCGACGAGGCCGTCGTGCGCGTGAGCCGCTCAGGCATCGTCGTGCTGGACGCGGGCGCGCTCGCGGCGCGAGCGTGGCCACGCGACGCAGGGCAGTAGCGTCCGGTAGAATTGACTCGTTTGACTGACCCCGTAGCTCAGCGGATAGAGCGCTTGCCTACGAAGCAAGAAGTCGCGCGTTCGAATCGCGCCGGGGTCGCCGCAGAGCGCATGGCCCCGTAGCTCAGCGGATTAGAGCAGCAGCCTTCGAAGCTGTTGGTCGCGCGTTCGAATCGCGCCGGGGTCGCTGAGCATCCAGGCGCCGAATGCCGCGAATCCGTCCTCAGCGATCGCGCCTCGTCGCCGCGCATTCGTGATACGCCTATGGCAGTTGGCGCAACGCACCTCGCACTTCGCGATCTCGGCTTCGATCTTCGCCCACGGATAACCTGCTGCGACCATCGCGGATACATCCATGAGCTTCTGTCCCGTGACGTGATCGAACTCGAGGATGACCGGGTCAGCTTCGCCGCAATCGACACATGGATGCGTCATGTAGTAGGCGAGGACCGCCGCGCGATTGAGCGCGATGCGCGCCGCCTGGTTGCGTCGGATCCGCAGCATCTCGCGGTCGTGGTTGCGCTGATGGCGTTCGGCCTTATACGCGGCGAAACAGGCCTTGCACCACGTCTGCAGACGATGGGATTCGCGACTCCGTCGCGGAAACTCTGTCCAAGGTTTCAACTCGCCGCACTTGCGACAGCGAAGTAGCTCTGACGTCCCGACGACGAAACGCGTGCGTATTCGATCCGCTGGGACGCGCGATCGCTGGTACGCGCGTCGACATTCCTTGCACTCAGTGCGTCGTCGCCCCGTGTCCGCACGGATGTCGAACTCATCGATCGTCTTCATCTGGCCGCACGTGCGGCACAGCCTTAGCTCGGCCATATCCGCGACCTTTAACGATATCGAACATATATTCTAACAAGCGCACGCCTGTCTGGCAAGGCATCGGACGCGGATCGTTGAGTCGTTGGGCCATATCCCAGCCGAGCGACCGGCGAGATACTCGGCCGCATGCGACGTCTCATCGCGGTCGTCGCCGCGCTCCCGCTCATCGCCGCGCACGCACCCGTCGACGCGCCGTGGACCGCGCCCACCGAGCCGCTCGTGCCGGTCACGCGTATGGATTCGCCGCTCATCGGCGTGCGCGCGAGCGAGCTCGCCTGGGTCATCACGCCGGACGCGCTCGCCGGCACGGTGAGCGAGCTGCTCCCGTCGGCCCACGTGCTCGGCGTTGCCGACCCGATCCAGCGCGTACGCGCCACGGGCGAGGTCGCGCTGGTGCCCGCGACGATGGTCTCGACCGCGGTGAAGACGCTCGAGCTGGATGGGCGCTTCGTCTGGCGCGACGGCGACGTCGCGAACTGGCCGCTGCGCATCGCGGCGCGGGACGACGTGCCGGTGGCCGACACGTGGAGCGTGCTCGCCGCCGGCGAGATCATCTTCGGCCGCGGCGTGCAGGAGCGCATCGAGAACAGGTACCGCGGCGACGCGCGCGCGGCGTTCTCGGAGGTGCGCGACACGCTGCGGAAGGCGGACCTCACGCTCGCGACGCTCGAGGCGCCCCTGTCGGGCAACGCGAACCGGTACTGCGATGCGTGCATGACGTTCGTCGGCGACGAGCGCTACGCACCGGCCGTGGCCGACGCCGGCATCGACGTCGTGTCCCTCGCCGCGAATCACATCGGCGATGCAGGGCCGCAGGGCGTCCTCGATACCATGCGCGCGCTCGATCGCGCCGGCATCACACACGTCGGCGCCGCGGCGGACGCCGAGCTCGCGCGCGCGCCGGTCGTCGTCACCGCGGCGGGCCATCGCGTCGCCGTGCTCGCGTACGACGGCGTCTCCGGCCCGTGGTACGGGGCGACGCGCACCACCGCGGGCAGCAACCCGATCGCGTACGACGACCCGACCTTCGCCAAGGTCCGGATGGACGTGGCGCGCGCGAGCCTCGCGGCGGACGACGTCATCGTCCTCGCGCATTGGGGCATCGAGTACGAGGACCATCCGCGTCCCGAAGTGGTCGCGGCCGCCCACGCGATGGTCGAGGCGGGCGCGACGGCGGTCATCGGCGATCACCCGCACTGGGTGCAGTCCGTCGAGCGCTATCGCGGGGCGTACATCGCGTACGGCGTCGGAAACTTCGTCTTCGACCAGATGTGGTCCGAGGAGACGAGGGAGGGAAGCATCCACGAGCTGTCGTTCTGGGGAGATCGCCTCGTATCCGTCCGCATCATGCCGACGCTCATCGAGGACTGGTACCGGCCGCGCTTGCTGAGACCCGACGAGCCGGCATACCGCGGCGTCATGGATCGCGTCTGGAGCCACTCGCTCCTCTGACCCGCTACCCTTCGCCGCCATGGCCGGGGACAGGGAAGAGGATCTCGAAGCGCTGCTGCGTCTCGTTCCGTACTTCCGCGACCTCGACCGCGTGAGCCTCGCGCGGCTCGCCGGCGCGCTCGAGCCGCTCGAGCTGAAGAAGGGCGACATCGTGACCCGCGAGGGTGAGATCGCGCACGAGCTCTACCTGCTCGAGACGGGCGAGATCAGCGCGGCGGTCCGCTCCGGTGAGAGCGACATCGGGGTCGGTGTCGTCGCGGCACCGGGCTCGTTCGGTGAAATGGGCCTCCTGCTCAACCGTCGGACGGCGACGGTGCGGGTCGAGAAGCCCTCACGCGTGTGGCGTCTCCCGCGGGAGCGCTTCGAGCAGCTCGTTCGGGAGCGGCCCGACATGGGTCTTGCCGTCGCGACGACGCTCGCGGACATCGTCGACCGACGCCAGCGAGCGCTCATCGGCGCTCCGGTCATCGAGGACCAGCAGCCGCTGCAGCTCGAAGCACGCCCCGCCAAGCGACCCGCGAGAGCGCGGCTTGCCGGGGCGGCGGTGGCGATCGCGCTGCCCCTCGCGCTCGCGCAGCTCGCGCCGCCCGCCGGGCTCACGGTGCGCGGCTGGGACATCCTGCTCGTCCTCATCGGCGCCGCCATCGCGTGGCTCCTCGAGCCGGTCCCCGACTTCGCCGTCGCCGTCGGCATGGCGGCCGCCTGGGGCGTCTTCGGGCTCGCACCGATCGCGACGATCTTCAGCGGGTTCGCGTCATCCTCATGGGTGCTCGCCCTCGGCGCGCTCGCGCTCGCCGCGGCGATGCTGCGCGCCGGACTGCTCTTCCGCGCCGCGCTCGCGCTCCTGCGCGCGTTCCCCGCGACGCACGGCGGCCAGATGCTCGCCCTGCTCCTCGGCGGCGTCGTCCTCACGCCGCTCGTCCCGCTCTCCGTCGCGCGCGTCGCCGCGATCGCACCCCTCGCGCACGAGCTCGCCCGCGCGCTCGGCTATCAGCCGCGAAGCCGCGGCAGCGCGTCGCTCGGGTTCGCTGGCCTCATCGGCTACTGGTACTTCTCGAGCGTGTTCCTCACGGGTCTCGCGACGAACTTCTTCGTCGTCGGCCTGCTGTCACCGGATGACCAGCGGCGCTTCGGCTTCTTCGGCTGGCTCATCGCGGCCGCACCCGTCGGCATCGTCTGCCTTCTCGGCGCGCTCGTCGTCCTTTTCGTCGTCCTGCGGCCCGAGGCGAGCGCGCGCGTCGAGGCGGAGACCGTCCGCCGCCAGACGCGGATCCTCGGCGCGATCTCCTATCAGGAGAAGATCGCGCTCCTCGGCCTGGCGATCCTCGTGCTCGGGCTCGTCGTGCAGCCATTCGTCGCGATCGAGCCGGCGTGGCTCGCGCTCGGATCCCTCGTCGCGGTCACGTGGGGCGTGCTCGACCGCGAGCGCTTCCGCAGCTCGCTCGACTGGGGATTCCTCGTCTTCCTCGGCGTGCTCCTCGGATCGGGCGCGGTGCTGCAGGCCGGCGGCGTCGACAAGTGGGTGGCGTCGCTCCTCCTCGATGCGACGTCGGCGGTGCGCGCGCCCGGCCTGCTCGTCGTCGCGTTCGCCGTCCTCGTGATGCTCTCGCGCGTGCTCCTCCCGAGCCGCCCCGCGATGGTCCTGCTGAGCCTCGCCCTCGTCCCGGCGGCCCCGGCGCTCGGGATCTCGCCGTGGGTCGCGGGGTTCGTGGTGCTGGTCTCGGCGAACGTCTGGGTGCTCCCGTACCAGGGGCTCGAGTACCTCATCGCGCGCGACGCGACGCACGGCGAGGCGTTCGACGACCGGCAGGGCACCATCGTCGGCGCATCGCTCACGATCGTCCGCCTCGTCGCGATCGCGGCGGCCGTGCCCGTCTGGATCGCCATGGGCCTGGTGAAGTAGCCGGGAACCACCCGGCGCGGTCGTTGTACAGGAGGCGTGAAGCGGATCGGGACGGCCGCGCTCGCGCTCCTCTTGGGCGCCGCGTGCGGCAGCACGACGGCGGCGCCCTCCTCGGCGACACCCACCATCTCGCACGCCCCGACCGCGGAACGCCTCGTCGTCGAGGGCGACGACGCGACGACGGCCATCGACGTCGCGACTCGAAAGACGGTGGCGAGACTCCCCGGCGGTGTCCTCTCGCCCTCGGGCGACCTCATCGTCCGGGCCAACGGTGCGGCCGGAACGAAGAAGACGGTGGTACAGGGGTGGTCGCTCGCCGGTGACACGGTGTTCGGTCTCGCGCTCGGCGACGACTATTCGTTCCCCAACGCCTACGGCGCCGCGCCGAGCGGCTTCTCGCCGAACGGGAAGTGGCTCGTGCTCGTCGCGCGCGACTCGAAGGAGAGCCGCTTCGCCGTGATCGACGTCGCGAACAAGAAGGTCGCGCGGACCCTCGCGCTGTCGTCACGCTTCACCTTCGACGCGATCCACGACGACGGCAACGGGATGTATCTCATCGAGCATCCGACCGCGAGCAGCACCGCGTACAACGTGCGGTTCTACGACCTGCAGGCCGGCGTCCTGCGCCCCGACATCATCTTCGACAAGACGCAGATCGCGCAGTACGACCCGACCGTCGGCCTCATGGACGGCACGTTCCACGTGTCGGTCATGCCCAAGAAGGGCGACTGGACGTACGGGCTCTACATGCGGCCGAACGGCGCGCCATTCGTGCACGCGCTGAACGTGCCCGGACGCTACGCGCAGTGCATCGTCGACCTCGCCGGGACATGGACGGCCGCGTCGATGTTCTCCATGGCGCTCACCGACGACGGCCGCGCGCTCTACGTCGTCGACACGGCCGGCGGCACGGTGAGCGTCATCGACGCGCTCGCGCAGAAGGTCGTACGCCGCGCGACGTTCGCGACGCGTTCGACCGTCGGCGACCCACGCAGCGCGACGATGGTCATCGCGCACGACGGCTCACGGCTGTACGCGTCGGCCGCGACCGGCATCGCGATGCTCCAGACGTCGGACCTCTCGCTGCGCGGCTGGCTCGCGCCGGACATCGCGGCGCGCTCCCTCGCGATCTCGTCTGACAACGCGCGTCTCTACGCGCTCGCGGGCGACGCCGTCGTCGTCATCGACATCGCGAGCGGCCGCGTCGTCGCGAAGCTCGCCGACGCGCCGGGTGCCCGCAGCGTGCACGTGCTCGCCGCGAACGACGTCTCGCGTCGTTAGCGGCTGACGCTCCGCACCGCGCGTTCGGCGAGCTCGTCGGCGAGCTGCTCTGGACGCAGCCGGCCGCGCGGCCGGTACCACTCGTAGATCCAGTTGCACATCCCGAGGATCGCGAGCGCCGAGAGCTTCGCGTCGCTCGTCGCGAACTCCCTCGCGCGGATCCCGTCGGCGATGACGTCCTCGAAGATCGTCCGCATCGCCCGCCGCCTCGTGCGCACGCGCGCGAGCTCGTTCGCGGGGAGCGAGCGCCACTCGCGCAGGTAAAGCGCGACCGCGTCGAGGTTGTCGGTGACGGACCCGACGTACGCCGTCACCATGTCGCGGAGCCGATCCGCGGCCGGCGCGTCGCGCGCCGCGATCGTTTCGAGCTCGCGCACCGTCCCCTCGAGCGCGCCCTCGAAGAGGCGCGCGAGCAACTCCTCCTTCGAGCGGATGTAGTGGTACAGGCTGCCCTTCAGGAGGCCGACGGACTCCGCGATGTCGCGGACGCTCGTCCCGTGGTAGCCCTTCTCCCGGAACATCCGCGCGGCCGCGGCGAGGATCTCCTCCTCGCGCGGCGTCACCGCGCGGTCGCGCGTTCCCGTGACCACTCGTCGATCCGCTCGAACACGCCGCCGTCGCCGGCGCCCATCGCCGCGGCATTGCGCGCGGCGACGAGCTTCGCGCGCCGGCCTGCGCGCTCCGCGAGGCGCTTTCGCTCCGGGAGCCGCAGCGCCTGCTCGCCGAGCGCGCGCGCCACGTGCAGGTGCGCGAGCGTCTCGGTGATGCGCTCGGCATGCAGGAGGAACGGCGCCGTCTCCTCCTCGGTCGGCTGCCGCCGCCCGCGGACGAGGTCGAGCCCGCCCTTGCGCGCCATCGTCGCGATCATCCCGCGCAGGGCGCCGACGAGCGTCGCGCGCGCCACGGCGAAGTCACCCGCGACGCGCGTCTTCGCGAGCATCGGCGTCGGGCCGCCGCGGACGAGCGACGCCGGGTTGCGGAGGATGACGCGCATGAGGTCGCGCACCGCCATGAGCGACTGGATCTGCGAGGTGCCCTCGTAGATCGGAAGGATGAGCGCGTTGCGCATGTGCCGCTCGACCTCGTACTCGGTGACGACGCCGTAGCCGCCGTAGATCTGCAGCGCGTTCCGGCACACGCGGATGACGTCCTCGGCGCCGTACCTCTTCCCGAGCGGCGTGAGCTCGCGCAGCTTGCGCTCGCTGCGTTCGTTCTTCGTCTTCGCGACCTCGTCCTGGAGCAGCGTCGCCTCGATCGCGAGCGCGCGCAGCCCTGCGATCGTCGTCTCCATGTCGAGGAGCATCTCGGCGATCATCGGGTGCTCGCGGATGGGCTTGCCCATCTGGACCCGCTCGGACGCGTACTTCGATGCCGCCGCATACGCCGCCTCGGCGATGCCCAGCCCTTGGATCCCGATCGCGATGCGCGATTCGTTCATGAAGGTGAGGATCTCGCGCCAGCCGCCGCCCACGTCGCCGAGCAGCTGTGCCTTCGACCCCTCGAAGACGAGCGAGCACGTGGTCGAGCCGCGGATGGTGAACTTGTGCTCGGCGCGCTCGACGATGTAGTTGTCGCCCTCGCGGTCGACGATGAAGAGGCCGAGCCCGTCGAGGCCCTTCGAGCCCGCGACGCACCGCGCGAGCACGATGACGAAGTCACCGTTCCCGGCGCTGATGAACTGCTTGCGGCCGACCAGACGCCAGCAGCCGTCGGGACCCTGGACCGCGGACGTCTGCACGTTGCCGACGTCGGACCCCGCCTGCGGCTCGGTCATCGCGACCGCGCCCTTGATGTCGCCGCGGACCAGGCGCGGGATGTAGCTCCGCTTCTGCTCGTCCGTGCCGAAGCGCAGGATCATCGCGGCCGGCTCGGTGTACCCGATGCCGAAGTCGACCATCGTCGCCGGACATGCGCGCGCGATCATGCCGACGCCGATCGACGAGATCGTGAACGGCATGCCGCTTCCCGAGAGGTCTTCGGGGAGCGAGAGGCCGACGAACCCGAGCTCCGCGAGCCCCTTCAGGTTCGCCTCCATCGGCGCGCTCGTCTCGACGCGACCGCCGTCGCGGATGACGCCGATCTCATCGATCTCCTTCGCGCGTCCCGCGATCTCCGTCCCGATGTACTCACCGGCCGCGACGAGCATCTCGCGCCACGTCGCGACGGTATCCGTGACGTCGACGTCGGCGCCGTGCGTGATCGGGACGAGCGTGTCCCACGGGATGAGCTTGTCGAACGTGGTGACGAGGTCGTCGTTCTCGGTGAAGAAGTTCATTCGTAGAACCGCCTTCCATCGGTGAGGCATCGCGCCGGCGTGTAGTGCGGGCCGTGCTGCGCGGCGAGCTCGGTCAGCCTCGCGCGAAGTGCGTTGCCCCGCGCGTCGGCGTAGCGGAACGGGCCGCCGAGGAAGGGCGGGAAGCCGAGCCCGAGGACCGCGCCGAGGTCGCCCTCGGCGGGACCCCGCAGTGTCCCGTCGTCGAGGCAGCGCGCCGCCGCGTTCACGAACAGATACGTGAGCCGCTCGGCGACGTCCTCGCGAGGCGATCCGGCCGTCGTGCCAAGCAGCTCGTACACACGCGTGTTCACCGTCTTCTTCTTCCCGTCATAGAGGTAGAAGCCCGCGCCCTTGCGCTTGCCCTCGAGGCCCTCCTTCACGAGCACGTCCACGGCGGTGCGCTGCGCGGTGACCCCGAGGGCGGCGGCGACGGTCTCGCCCGCGTGACGCGCGACGGCGAGGCCGACCTCGTCCATGAGCGCGAACGGCCCGACCGGCCAGCCGAAGGCGACCATCGCGCGATCGACGTCCTCGATGCCCACGCCCTCGTTCAGGAGCAGCGTCGCCTCGCCGAGCATCGTGCCGATGATCCGCGTCGTGTAGAAGCCCGGGCCGTCGCGGACGACGATGACCGTCTTTCCGAGCGCCTGCCCCGCGGCGACGACGCGCGCGACCGCGGCGGGCTGGGCTCGCTCGTGCCGCACGACCTCGATGAGCGACATGCGGTGCACCGGCGAGAAGAAGTGCATGCCGACGACCCGCTCGGGATGCTTCGCGCCGGCCGCGATCTCGGCGATCGGGAGCGCCGAGGTGTTCGACGCGATGACCGCGTCGTCGCGCACCACGGCCTCGATCTCGCCGAGCACGCGCTGCTTCAGTCGCAGCTCCTCGAAGACCGCTTCGATCACGAGCTCGCTTCGAGCGAACCCGCTCCAGTCCGTGGTCCCGGTGACGCGCGCCATCGCGCGCTTCGCCTCGCGGCGATCGACGACGCCCTTGCGCCCGGCGTCCTCGGTGAGCTTTCGCGCGGCGGCGAGCCCGCGGGCGACCGCGCCGTCATCGACATCGCGCATGCGGACGTTCATGCCCGACATCGCGGCCGCCTGCGCGATCCCCGAACCCATGAAGCCGGCGCCGACGACGGCGATGTCGTGCGGCACCGCGACCTGGGGCAGGTCCGCCGCGGCCGCCCTGCGCTGACGCATGCCGAGGAAGAGGAGCGCGATGAGGTTGCGCGCGACGGTGCTCGTCGCGAGCTCGCCGAACGCACGCGCCTCGGCGTCGAGTCCAGCGCGCATGCCGTCGGCGAGGCCGAGCGCGATCGCGTCGAGCGTCTTGAGCGGGGCGGGGTAGTGGCCCTTCGTCTCCTTCATCACGCGCTCGCGCACCGGGCGGAGCACGACCGCGCGCGCCGGCGCGATCCAGGTCGCGGCGCGCTCGATCGGTGTCGCGCCGCCTTCGAGCTGACGCTTCCGTCCGGCCTTTGCCCGGTCGTGCGCGGCACGCGCGAGTCCGGCGGGATGGACGACCTCGTCGACGAGCCCGCTGCGCAGCGCGCGGCGCGCCGAGAGCCGGCGGGCGTTCAGGATGAGGTCGAGCGCGCGCGGCAGGCCGACAAGGCGCGGGAGCCGCTGCGTGCCGCCGCTCGCGGGGATGAGGCCGATCTGCACCTCCGGTAGACCGATGCGCACGTTCGGCGCGTCGACGGCGATGCGCCAGTCGCATGCGAGCGCGAGCTCGAAGCCGCCGGCGAGCGCGGGGCCGTTGATCGCCGCGACCGTGACGAACGGCAGCGCCGCGAGCTCGTCGCACACCTTCTGGACCATGCGGCTCGCCTCGGAGAGCTCCGCCGGGGACGGCCAGACCTGCAGGAGCTTGAGGTCCGCGCCGCCGCTGAACTGTCCGTCCTTCGCGCTCGCGAGGACGAGACCGCGTGGCGCGGCGCGCCGTGCCTCTCCGACGGCCGCGAGGAGCGCCGCGATGAGCGACGCGTCGATCGAGTTGACCGCGTCGTTCGGGCGGTCGAGCACGATGCGCGCGACGCCGTCGGCGTCGGCCGGCTCGAACCGCGCGCCGATCGCCTCGATCGACGAGATGTCGACCGTCATGAGACCAGCTCCAGCACGATCGCGGCGCCGTTGCCGCCGGCGGCGCAGACGGACACGAGGCCGAACTGCGTCTTCCGGCGCCGCATCTCGTTCGCGAGCGTCGTCACGAGGCGCGCACCCGTCGCGCCGAAGGGGTGGCCGAGCGCGATCGAGCCGCCCATGACGTTCACCTTCTCCTCGTCGATCGTCCCGACGCCGCTCTGCTCCAACACGCGGAACGTCGACAGCACCTGCGCGGCGAAGGCCTCGTGCATCTCGACGACCCCGATGTCGGAGAGCGCGAGCCCGGCGCGCCGGAGGGCGACGGGGATCGCGTACGCCGGCGCGATGAGGAGCTGGTCCGCCGGATCGACCGCGGCATACGCGTACGAGCGGATCGCCACGAGATCGGTCCGGCCCTCGCTCCGTGCGCGCTCTTCGGAGAGCAGGAGCACGGTCGCCGCGCCGTCGGTCAGCGGGCTCGAGTTCCCCGCGGTGATCGTGCCGTGTCGCTTGTCGAACACCGGTCGGAGGGTCGCGAGCTTCTCGAGGGTCGAGTCGCGCCTGATGTGGGTGTCCTCGCGGAGCACGCGCCCGCGGCGATGCAGCGCGATGACCTCCGCCGCGAGACGTCCGTCCTCCCAGCCCTTCGCTGCGCGCTCATGGCTCCGCAGCGCCCAGCGATCCTGGTCCTCGCGCGCGACGGCGTTGATCTGCGCCATGCGCTCGGCGGACTCGCCCATCGTGAGCCCGGTCGACGTCTCCTTGATGCCCGGCGCGACGGGCGCGAGGTCCGCGAGCGTGATGCCCGCGAAGCTCGATACGCGCTGCGGCAGCGTCTTCGCCTGCGATGCGCGCACGAGCGCGCGCGCGAGCTTCGGCGTATAGGTGATCGGGACGTTCGAGAGGCTCTCGGCGCCTCCCGCGAGGACGGCGTCCGCCGTGCCGACCGCGATGTGATCGGCCGCAGCGGTGATCGCGACGCACGCGGACGCGCACGCCATGCCGACGCTCGACGCGTAGATGCTCGTCGGGAGGTCGAGCGCGAGGACGATCTCGCGCGCGAGGTTGTGGTACGCGACGGGGCGCGACACGTTCCCGTAGACGATCTCGTCGATGCTCGCGGCAGGGGTCTCGGTGCGCGCGAGCGTCTCGGCTGTCGCGGCGGTCGCCAGCTCGAGGACGTCCGCGTCCGCGAGGTCGGTCCCCGCCTTCACGAATGGGGTGCGCCAGCCGCCCGCGATCACCGCCCGCCGCATCGGCCCATCGTACCAAACGAACGTTTGTTTGAGGGAGCCTACCCCAGCGCTTGCGTGAGGATGCGGAGCGCGAAGCCGAGCATGATGACCGTCCCGAAGAGCGTGGTCGCGATGCCGAAGCGCTCGGGCATGCGCCCACGGAGCGACGCGCCGATCCCGGCGAGCACCGACTGCCACGAGAGCGACGCGAGCGCGGCGCCGACGACGAACGCGAGCCGGGCCGCGACATCGCCCGCGAGCTCGGGCAGTCCGATGGCGAGCGTCGCGAAGTACGTGATGGTGATCGGGTTGAGGAGCGTGAAGACCAGCACCGTCGCGTACGAGCGTCCGGCGCCCGCGGGCGCGCGCTCCGCGCTGGCCGCTCGCGCGTGCATGAGGTTGCGGATCGCGAGGACGACGAGGACGAGGCCCGCGAGCACGCGGGCGGGCGTGACGACCGGCGCGATCGCCGCGACGAGCGTCGGGCCCGCGACCATCGCGAGGGTCGCGTACACGAGGTCGACCGTCGCCGCGCCGGCGCCCGCCGCCGCGGCCGCGCGCAGGCCGTCACGCATCCCGATCTGGAGGATGAGCACGGCGGTCGGCCCGACGGGCACCGCGATCGCGTAGCCCGCGGCCGCGCCGACGAGGAAGGCGTCCAGCATGCGCGCAGCCTAGGGCGCCGCGGCTCAGTGCTCTCGGAGGGCGTCGAAAGCGCGGGCGATCGCGACGAGGATGTGCGCGCTCGGCTCGTTCGTGAGGTGGTAGCGGACGATGTTCCCCTGCCGCGTCGGTGCGATGGCATTGATGTCGCGAAGGACCTTGATGTGCTGGCTCGTCGCGGGCGCCGTGCGCGAGACGATGCGCGCGAGATCGCTCGCCGCGAGCGGCGTCTCGGACAGCGCGCGGATCATCTTGAGCCGCGTGAGGTTGCTCGCGCTCTCGACGATGCGCTGCGCGTCGCCGTCGTAGCGAATGGGGAGGACGCGATCCTGCGCGAGAGCGAACGCGTCGCCGTCGATGGGAACCGCACGCGGTCGCGATGTGCGCCGCCGGGACTGACCGGATCCCACGTGCCGATTTATGCCCGTCATGATGGTCGCAGTGCAAGAGATGTAGCGACGGCTTAGTTTCGAGGTGACGCAAATGACCGCCGAAATACTTCGAGGCACGAACGTGCGCCGCGCCTTTAACTAGCCGCGTGCTCGAACCGATCTGGCTCCTCGTCATCGGCTTCGGCGTCGGGACGTTCGGGACGCTCGTCGGCGCGGGAGGCGGATTCCTCCTCGTGCCGCTCCTCGCGCTCCTCGAGCCGCTGCTGCCCACCGAGGGCATCACGGCGGTCTCGCTGGGCGTCGTTGCGTTCAACGCGACGTCCGGCGCGATCGCGTACGCGCGCCAACGCCGCATCGACTTCCGCTCCGGTCTCCCGTTCGCGATCGCGACGCTGCCCGGAAGCGTCATCGGCGTGCTCGTCGTGCGCTTCGTCGCGCGTCAGGTGTTCGATCTCATCTTCGCCGTCATGCTCATCGCCCTCGCGATATTCCTCGTCGTCTCGCACGAGGATGAGCCGACCGTCGCGCCGGAAGGCGGCGGATGGGGACACGCCCTGCGGACACTTCGCGATCGCGGAGGCGTCGAATACGTCTATCGCGTGAACGTCCCGCTCGGCGTCGTGCTGTCCGCAGGCGTCGGCTTCCTCTCGAGCTTCCTCGGGATCGGCGGCGGCGTCATCCATGTCCCCGCGCTCGTTGGCCTCCTGCGCTTTCCGCCGCATATCGCGACGGCGACGTCGCACTTCGTGCTCGCGATCATGGCGACCGTCGGCACGGGCGTGCATCTCGCCGCGGGCGACCTCGCCGGGCTCGTCGGCCAGACCGTCGTGCTCGGCGTCGGAGCCGTCCTCGGCGCGCAGGTCGGCGCGCGTCTTTCGAGCCGCGTGCACGGCGTGCTCATCGTCCGGATCCTCGCGGTGTCGCTCGTCTTCGTCGGCGTGCGGCTCGGACTCCAAGCGCTGTTCCACATCTAGCGCTTGGCACCGTGGACCCTGCTACCTGCTCCGACGAAGGTAGATCGCGTACGTCCGCGACACGCCGCCCGGCAGCGTGATCTGGCGGAACTGCGTCACGTATCCGGACTTGATGAAGTACAGATCCCACAGCGTGCTGTTGTTGGTCGCGGCGACGTCCGCGGACCAGCGTCCGTTCCGATCGGTGTGCGGCTGGGTCGGCCCGCAGTTGAGCGTCCCGATGATGATGCACACGTCCGGGAGTGGGCGGCCGGTGGAGGCGTCGTACACGACGACGTTCAGCCGTGAATAGCCGGGCGGCACGATCGCGGGTGTAGCCGTCGGCGTGGGCGTTCCGAGACCCGTGCCCGATCCACTTCCCGTGCCGCTGCCGTCGCCACCCCCGCTTCCGCCACCCGATCCGCCCGCGCCGGTCCCACCCGGCCCGCTCGTCGGTCCAGGTTGGCCGCTGCCTGCGGGCGCCTCGGTCGGCGCGCCCGTGGGGATGGCGGTCGCTGCAGGCGTCGGTGGTGCTTCCACCGCCACGATGTCGGCGGGCAGCGTGATCGTCCGCCCGCGCGAGACGGTGAGGAGCTGCGCCTGCGGCTGCTGCTGCGGAGCGTCGTTCGCCGCGGGCGTGCCGCCGCCGGCGGGACCAAGCCCGCGACCGTTCCCGAACAAGAGGAGCGCGATGAGCAGGGCAGCGACGAGCGCGGCCGCGGCGATGAGGCGCCGGTTGGATCGTGGCGTCTCGGTGATCGCGGCGTCGTGCCGCAGCGGCTCGTCGCCTGCCTTCGTCATGCGTGCCTTCACGATCGCGAGCCCGAGCGCGCGTCTCGCGTCGCGCGCGCGGGCGAACTCGTCCGCCGTCAGGAGGAAGCCGTCCAGGCGCAGACGCGAAGCCGCGCGCGCGGCAACGAGAGCGTCACCGCCGCGCAGCGCGGAGTGCAGCGCCGCGCGACGCGACGCGTATCGCTGGAGGTCGCGCTCGTCATTCATCGAAGTAGATCTCCAGCGAGACGGCCGTCCCCGGGTCCCCGGCGACCAGCTCGTGATAGGCCTTCAGCACGGCGCCCTGGAACGCGCCGCTCGTGAGCGGCTCGGTCGCGAGCTCGGCGATGCGATCGCCATCGGCGGCGCGCTCGCTCGAGCCGTACGCGAACACCATCGCAGCGTGCCGCCCGGGAGCATCCGCGGCGACGCGCGCGACGATCGCGTCGGCGATGCGACGCTGTTCCGCTGCGACGGTCGCGGCATCGGGCGAGAGGAGCGCGGACCCGTCGACGTCGAGCCGGAACTCGAGCGGCTTCGGGTCGACGCCGACATGCTGCGGCGCGGACGCCGACGCGACGGCGCTCGCGGCGAGGAAGATCGCGAAGAGGCCGAGGAGGATGTCGGCCCAGAGCCAACCGGCGAGGCTGAGCGAGACGCCGCTGCGCGGTGCGCTGCGAAGCACGCGTTACCGCCGGGCGATCGCGTCGGCGGCGCGCTCGAGCCGCGCCGCAGCCTCGCGCAGATGATCGACGACGCGCTCGAGCTCGAAGAGCTGGCCCTCGCGCTCCGACGCGCGCTCGTAGATGCGGCGCTCCTCCGCGGCCATGTCGGCGAGGATCTTCTCCGCGTCGGCGCCCGAGATGTCGAGCGCGCCGAGCGACGAGGCCTGGCCGAGGAGGGCGCGGATCTCCGATTCCTTCAGCAGCACGTTCGTGCGGAGCGCGACGTCGGAGAGCTCGCTCCTGATGTGGAGCGCGAGCGAGAGCGCGATGAGGACGCCGATGAGCGAGGCATCGATGATCGCGAGCGTGCCGAAGTTGAACGCGATGCGACCGCCGAAGCCCTGCTGCCACAGCAGGAGGAACGGTTGCGACACGAGGTCCGGCCGGGCGCCGATGAGATCCGCGTACGCGCCCGCCGCGAGCGAGAGTCCGAACCATGTGACCGCGATCGGCGCGAAGACGAGCACGTTCCGGAGGACCTCGAGGACCGCCCACAACCGAGAGTGGACGCCCGCAAGCAGCTCCGCGAGGCCGCGCGGGTCGATCGCGCCGATGTAGCCGGTCGCCTCGGTGGTGCGGCCGTCCTCGACCGCGTCCGCGAGCCGGCCGAGGAGCGTGCCGAGGCTCGGCTCACGAGCGAGTGCTTCGTCGCTCAGCCTGCGCAGGGCCGCGGAAGTCGTACGTCGGTCCACTGTCTTCCTCAGAAACAAGAGTAATTTCCGGCCGCCGGCTCTTCGGCCCCCTGAAAACCGGTATGCCTCTGTCTCAACGAGGCAGGCGTGCGGGCGGTGCGGCCCTCTGCTACCTGTCCGGCTCGAGGACGCCCGTCGCGGCGTGGTAGGTGCCGAGGACCTCGATCCACTCGCAGCACGTGGCCATGAGCGCGAGCGCCTCGCGCGCGGGCGACGCCGCGGGATCGCCCTCGAAGTCGAGGTAGAAGACGTAATCGAACGGCGCCGCGCGGCTCGGGCGCGACTCGATCTTCGTGAGCTGGAGATCCGCGACGGCGAACGGCTGCAGCGAGCGCGTGAGCGCGCCGGGCACGTTGCGCGTCGTGTAGACGAGGCTCGTCTTCATCGGGCCGGTCGCGAGCGCGGGCGCCATGCGGCGCAGCACCGCGTCGTCGCCGCGCCGCGCGATCGCGAAGAACCGCGTGAAGTTGTCCTCGCTCGTCTCGATCCGGTCGGCGAGCACGACGAGCCCGTACCGTGCGGCGGCGCGCCGGCTCGCGACGGCGGCGACGCTCGTGTCCTTCGCGAGCGCGACCTCCATGGCGGCGCCGGCCGTGTCGTAGGCGACCTCGGGCTGGATGTGGTGCTCGCGGAGGAAGTCCTCGCTCTGCGCGAGCGCCTGCGGGTGCGAGCGCGCGATCTTCACGTCCTCGAGGGTGGCTCCCGGGACGCCGAGGAGACACTGGCGGATCCGGACGACGACCTCTGCCACGACGCGTGCGGTGCGATGGTTGCGCAGCAGGTCGTACACATCGGCCACCGATCCCGCGTGCGTGTTCTCGACCGGGACGACCGCCGCATCGACCTCGGCGGACTCGAGCGCCGCGAAGACATCGGCGAAGGAGCGCTTCGCGACGAGCGACTCGTCGGGGAAGAGCGCCGCAGCTGCGGCCTCCGAGAACGCGCCGGCGAGGCCCTGATACGCGACGCTCACAGCCGGGCAAGCACCTCTTCGCGCCGCCACACGCGTCGGGCGATCTCGAGCGCGAGCCCGTCCGAGAGCACGAGGGCGACGCCGAGCACGACAAGTGCCCAGCCGTCCTCGATCCGCGCGGCCGCGATACCGAGCGCGGCGAAGGCCGCGACGGACAGGCCGATGACGAGGCCGGCGAGCTGCTGGCCGGCCCGCGTCGTCTTCACGAGCGCCGCGATGATGAGCACCCAGCTCCCCGCGGTGAGCAGGTAGAGGAGCGCGACCATCACGAGCGCGTAGACGAGCTCAGGCGGGAGCGCCGCGCTCACCCGCGACACGCCGTACTGGGCGCTCGCGAGCACGTAGTAGAGCGCGATGCTGCCGACGCACAGCGAGAACACCGGGATCATCATGCCGAGCAGCTTCCCGACGACGATGTCCATATCGCGCACCGGCGACGCGAGCAGCGGGATGATCGTTCCGTTCTCCTTCTCCGCGGTGAACGTCGACGCGATGAGCGCGACGCCCGAGAGGGCGGGGAAGAGCGCGCTTTGCAGCGCGAGCGTGAAGAGCGCGAGGTCGTTCACCCGTGCGCCGCGGTTCGTGAGGACGAACACGATCGGCAGGAGCGCGAAGATGCCCATCCGCAGCACCGCGCCGCGATCGCCGAAGATCTCCCACTTGATCTCGCGCCACGCGACGAGGATGGCGTCCCTCATGAGGCCTTCGCCTCTGACACGATCGCGAAGTACGCCTCTTCCAGCGAGCGCTCCTCGCGCGTGAGCGTGAGGACGGCGACGCCGGCCTCGAGGAGCGCGCGGAGCACGAGCGGGTTCGTCGCGCCGGGATCATCGGCCGAGAATCGGAGCGCGGACGTCCCGTTCGCGACGACGGCGTCAGTCGCCACGCCGACGCGCTCGAGCGTGTCTCGGGCGCGCGCCGCATCGCCGGTGAACGCGACCACGAAGGTGGGCCTGCCGCTCGCGCGCAGCTCGCCCGTCGTACCGGACCGGGCGATGCGCCCGCGGTAGAGCACGATGACGCGGTCGGCGATGCGCTGGGCCTCATCGAGATCGTGGGTGCAGAGGAGGATGGCGCGGTGCCGCGCCCGCAGCGACACGATGAACGCGCGCAGCGAGCGCGCCGTCTCGGGGTCGAGTGCCGTCGCGGGCTCGTCGAGGAGCAGCACCGGCGGATCGTGCACGAGGCCGCGCGCGATCGCGACCTTCTGCTTCATGCCTCGCGAGAACGCCGCGAGGCGCATGTCGAGCCGGTCCGCCAGACCGAGCATGGTCGCGAGCTCCATCGTGCGCTTCACGGGATCCGCGACGCGGTAGAGGCGCGCGAAGAACTCGAGGTAGTCGCGGAGCGGCATGCGGTCGTACAGCGCGGGCTGGTCGGTGACGAAGCCACATCGCTCGCGCACGATGTCCGGCTCGGCGGTGACCGACGTCCCATCGACGATCACGTCGCCCGAGCTCGGCGCGAGGATGCCCGCGATGATGCGGCTCGCGGTCGTCTTGCCGGCGCCGTTCGGCCCGAGGAGCGCGACGATCTCGCCGGGCTCGACGCGGAACGACGCGTGATCGAGCGCGACGAGCTCGCCGAATCGCCGCGAGACGTCGCGTACATCGATCACCACCTGAGCATAGGGAAGGCAACGGGATTAGCCTTCGCGCGTGGACGCGATCCTCGGGATGCATCGGCAGCTTGCCACCGTTCTGGTCCTCTACTACACGCTCATCGGGCTGTGGGGCATCGTGAACGGCGTGCGCAATCTCGGCCCGACGCCCGGTCTCCGTGGCGGCTTCGTCATCGCCGAGATCGCCGCGATCGCGCAGGGAGTGCTCGGCGTCCTGCTGTTCTTCTTCTACCGCGCGCCGCAGGACAGCCTGCATCTGCTCTACGGAGCGGCGATGATCCTCGCGATGCCCCTCGCCGCGACGTACATGCGCGATCGCCAGCCGCGCGGTCAGGCCCTCGCGCTCGGGTTCGCCGCGCTCTTCACTGCGGGTCTCGCGATCCGCGGGATCACCACCGCGGGATGAACGCCGCACCGGAGATCGACCGGCAGCCCGACGTCTCGCGCAGCGCGCTGCAGGCGCTCCGCGGCGACTTTCTCTACTGCAACGTCGCGGGCTCGGGCCCCACGTTCCCGATCGCCGCGCGCGTCGCGGAGCGATATCGCGAGTGGCTCTCGAGCGTCGGGATGTTCTCGCACGTGGGCTACGACGCGTACAACGCGGCGCTCGACGCGACGCGCGCCGACATCGCGGCGTTCGTCGGCGATCCCGACGGCGCGGTGCGCGTCGGCCTCACGCAGTCCGCGACGGATTCGCTGAACACGCTCATCGCCGGCGCGCGCCTTCCCGAGAACGCGCTCATCGTCACGACCGCCGAGGAGCACGGGAGCGCGCTCATGCCGACGTTCGCGCGTCGCCGTCGCGGCGACCGTGTCGAGGTCGTGTCGCATCGCGACGACGCATCGTTCCTCGACGCGATCGAGCGCGCCTTCGCTCGTGGCGCGGCCGCGCTCGTGGTCTCGCTCGTGTCGTGCAAGAGCGGCAAGGTGCTGCCCGTCGCGGACGCGGCGCGCATCGCGCATCGCACCGGCGGGCTCGTCATCGTCGACTGCGCGCAGGCGGCGGGGCAGATCGCCGTCGACGTCCGCGCGCTCGGTGCCGACGCGTACGCCTTCCTCGGGTACAAGTGGCTGCACGGGCCGCTCGGTGTCGGCGCGCTCTGGGTCCGCGACCTCGAGCGGTTCGAGGTGCTGCGCATGGGCTGGCGGTCGCAGACGGCGATCGACCTCGAAGGCAACATCACGCTCCAGCCGAACGCGTCGCGATTCGAGACGGGGACCGTCGACGTCGCGTCGTACGTCGGGCTGCGGCAGACGCTCGCGGTGCATCGCGCGCTCGGCGCGTCGGTGGGTGAGCGGATCCGCGCGCTGCGCGCACGCCTGCTCAGGCGCCTCGCCGATCTGCCGTTCGACGTCCTGTCGCGCCCCGACGACCCCACCGGCATCGTGGTCGCCGCGCCGCGCGGCGCTGTGCCGTCGGACGTCGTGGACGCGATGTGGCGCGACCACCGGATCGTGGTGAAGCTCCTCGCAGAGCCCGGTCTCGACGCGATCCGCATCTCGTTCTGGGCGCTCCATGAGGACGCCGACATCGACCGCCTCGCAGAGGGGTTTCGGAGCGTGCTCGCGGCGCGCGTCTAGGTCTATCCTCTGACGCCCATGACCCTTCTGCGGGGACAGGTCGCGATCGTGACCGGCGGGGGCCGCGGGCTCGGGCGCGCCGTGGCCGAGGCGCTCGCCGCGCTCGACGCGTCCGTCGTCGTCGCGTCGCGGAACGCACCCGAGCTCGACGAGGTCGTGCGCGCGATCCGCAAGGCGGGGGGCCGCGCGCTGGCGCAGACCGCGGACGTCTCAGACGACCGGCAGGTGCAGGAGCTCGTGCTCGCGACGGAGCGGTGGGTCGGTCCGGCGTCGATCCTCGTGAACAACGCCGGCATGATCGAGCCGCTCGCGCCGCTCGTGCGCTCCGATCCCGCGATCTGGCTTCGGAACATCTTCATCAACATCGGCGGCACGTATCTCCCCACGCGCGCGGTGCTCCCGGGGATGCTCGAGCGGGGCTTCGGCCGCATCGTGAACATCTCGTCCGAGCGCGCGCGCAACGCGAGTGCCGGGATGACCGCCTACTCGACGGCGAAGGCCGGTGTCGAGCAGCTCACGCGCGCGCTCGCGCTCGAGGTCGCCGACGACGGCGTGACCGCGTGCTCGTACGATCCGGGTCCCGTCGACACCGAGATGCAGGAGCGGCTGCGGCGCGCGTCGACGGCCGACCTCCCGCGGTCGGACGAGTACCGCGCCATCCAACGGGAGGGGCGGCTGCGCTCGCCAAAGGAGGCCGCGAGGGTCATCGCGTATCTCACGCTCCCCGGGACACTACGTAACGGCGAGACGCTCCACTGGGACGATGCCGATCTCGCGCATGCGGTGGAGGCCGCCTTCCCTGGCTAGGGGCGTTGCCGCGCCGGCGACCGAAGTCGAGCGCTTCGAGTCGACGTTCAACCGAGTCCGGCTGGCCGGCGGCGTCATCGTCGTCCTCTCGGGCCCGCTGTTCCCGAACATCGGCGTGCCGTACGTCGTCGCGCTCGGGCTCGTGCTCTTCGCGCATTGCGCGGCGGTCGCCGGCCTCATGCGGAGCGACCTCCTCCAGCGGCACCCGGAGACGCTCGCGCGCGTGTTCTTCGCGGTCGACACCGCGATCGTGTCGTACGGCATCCTCGTGTTCGCGAAGGACCCCGGGTGGACGGCGTACATCGTCGGGACGCTGCTCGTCATCGGCGGTGGCTTCCGCTTCGGCCCGCTCGGCGCGTTCGCGGCGGCGATCGCGATGTCCGCGACCTACGTCGCCATCGCGATCTACCGCGGGTCGGCGTTCGGGTACGTCACCGAGCCCGAGCGGATGGCGTTCGTCGTCGTGCTCTTCCTGCTCGAGGCGTTCCTCGTCTCGGGCATCCTCCGCGAGATCGAGACGCTACGGGCCCAGCGTGACGCGTTCGAGCGCCAGAAGGCCGAGACGGAGGCGCTGCGCGAGCTCGATCGCGCGAAGAGCGACTTCCTCGCAGCGATGTCGCACGAGTTCCGGAGCCCGCTCACCGTCATCCGCGGCACGCTCGAGCTGCTCCTCTCGCAGCAGCCCGGCCCGCTCGCGACGCCACAGCAGGAGCTCGCGCGGCGCGCGCAGCGGAACGTCCTCCGTCTCGAGGACTTCACCGCCGAGCTCCTCGAGATGGCGCGCCTCGAGCAGGGCGGCGTCCAGCTCGACCGCGAGGACGTCGATGCGTACGAGCTCCTCCGCGAGGTCGTCGAAGACCACCGGCCGCTCGCGCAGGAGCGGCGGCAGAGCGTGAGCGTCGAGGTCGACGACAACGATGGCGTCATCTCCGCCGACGCGACGCGGTTCCGGCACGTGCTCGACAACCTTGTCAGCAACGCCATCAAGTACGCGCCCGAGGCGTCGCCGATCACGGTGCGCGCCGCGCGCCGGAACGGGTCGCTCGAGATCAGCGTCATCGACCGTGGCGCCGGCGTCGCGCCCGCGGATCGCGAGCGCATCTTCGAGAAGTTCACGCGCCTCCGTCCGACGCGCGCGACGCCCGGCGCGGGTCTCGGCCTCGCGATCGCGCGGTCGCTCGTCGAGCTGCACGGCGGCACGCTCCGCTACGAGGACGCCGATGGCGGCGGTGCATCCTTCATCGTCGACATGCCAACGGAGGACGCATGAGCGGGGTGGCAGGGGCAGAGCCCCTGCAACACGAGGAAGTGTGTTTCATGTTGGCGAAGCCGACATGAAGGTGTTGATCGTCGATGACGAGCCGGATGTCCGCGCGCTCGTGCGCGCCGCGCTCCTCTACGACTCCGGCGAGACGGCGGTCGTCGAGGCCGCGGGCGGCGACGAGGCGCTCGCGCTGTGGCGCGGCGAGCGGCCGGACATCATCGTCCTGGACCTCATGCTCGATGACCGCGACGGCTTCTCCGTCCTGCAGGAGATCCGCCGCGAATCGAGCGTCCCCGTGATCGTGCTCACCGCCCGCGGCATGGAGGGCGACAAGATCCGCGGTCTCGAGTTCGGCGCCGACGACTACATGGTGAAGCCGTTCAGCCCCGGCGAGCTCATCGCCCGCATCCACGCGGTCATCCGGCGCGCGGCGCCGGCCGCGCCGCGCCAGGAGACCATCCAGCGCGGCGAGCTGCGCATCGACCTCGCCGCGCGCCAGGTCTTCCGAAGCGGCGAGGAGATCCGCCTCACGCCGACCGAGTTCAAGCTCCTCGTCGAGCTCGCGTCCCACGCCGGGGAGGTCATCCCGCACGCGACGCTGCTCGGCAGCGTGTGGGGTCCCGAATACCGGACCGAGAGCCACTACCTCAAGGTGTACGTGGGCCGGCTGCGCGAGAAGATCGAGCAGGATCCAGCCGCACCGCGTCTCATCGAGACCGTTCGCGGTACGGGCTATCGCTTCGCGAAGGCCTAGCTCTCTAGCGCTCCTGCGACTTCGCCTCGCGGCCCGCCGGACGGTACGCCTTCCGCCGTCCGATCTGCGCCTCGAGCAGCTTCGTCGTGCCCGCGGGGTCGACCTGCTGACGCTTCGCGATCTCGCTCTCGGCGCGCCCGATGAGGCCGCACGTCGGGCAGTCGCCGTGGCCGTCGAGCCGGCCGGCGCAGTGCTCGCAGTGCACCTCGAAGGGCGCGTGCGGCTTGAAGAGGCCCATCGTCCGCGCCTCGCCCATGAGACCTGCCGTGTCGACCATCTGGCTTCCTCCTGCGATTACGCCGAGCCGAGCACCACGGACTTCTTCTCCGTGTAGCTCTCGACCGCTTCCATGCCGTGCTCCTTGCCGAAGCCGGACTGCTTCGCGCCGCCGAACGGGAGCTGATCGTAGGCGACCTGGATGTCGTTCACCCAGGTGTATCCCGCGTCGAGCTGCTCCGCGGCCTTGCGCGCCTTCGCCATGTCGCGGGTGAAGATGGACGAGCCGAGGCCGTAGATCGAGGAGTTCGCCTTCGCGATCGCCTCGTCCAGGTCCTTCACGATGAAGAGCGGCACCGCCGGCCCGAAGACCTCTTCGGTCGCCATGCGCGAATCCTCGGGCACGTCACGCAGTACCGTCGCAGGGTAGTACCAGCCCTTCGCGAACGCCGCGTCCTCCGGACGCTTCCCGCCCGCGAGGACCTTCGCGCCACGCTTCACGGCGTCGGCGACCTGCGCCTCGACCTCGGCGCGCTGCTGCTCGGTGTGGAGCGGCCCCATCTTCGTGTCGGCCGCGAACTGGTCGCCGAGCTTCCATTCCTTCTGCGCGCGCTCGGTGAACTTCGTCATGAACTCTTCGGCGATCTTCTCGAAGAGGAAGATGCGCTTCACGGCGAGGCACGCCTGCCCAGCGTTGAAGAAGCGGCCGATGGCGGCGGCGGCCGTCGCGCGCCGGATGTCGGCGTCGTCGGCGACGATCATCGCGTCGCTCCCGCCGAGCTCGAGCGTGACGCGTGTCACGTTCTTCGCGGCGAGCTGCATGATCCGCTTGCCGGTCTCGGTCTGGCCGGTGAACGCGATCTTGTTCACGCGCGGATGCGACACGAGCGCGTCGCCGATCTCGCTGCCGGAGCCGTGCACGGTGTTGATGACCCCGGCCGGGAAGCCGGCGGACGCGATCGCCTCGATCGCGCGCTGCGTCGCGAGCGGCGTCGTCGACGCGGGCTTCAGGACGACCGTGCAGCCCGTGGCGAGCGCGGGGCAGAGCTTGTTCGCGAAGAGCGTGAGCGGGAAGTTCCACGGCGTGATCGCCGCGACGACACCGACCGGCCGGCGGATCGTGATGCCGAACTTCGCGGGGTCGTCGAGCGGGATGTAGTCGCCGCGGAGCTTGTCGGCGAGGCCTGCGAAGTACTCGAGGTTGTCGGCCACGCGCTGCGCCTCGATCTTCGCGTGCGCGAATGGCTTTCCTTGCTCCTTCGCCAGGAGCGTCGCCACTTCGTCGATGACCTCACGCATCTTGCGGGCGCCCTCGTGCATCAGCTGCGCACGCTTCGTCGCGGGCGTCGCGGCCCATCCCGGGAACGCCTTCGCCGCGGCCGTCACGGCCGCGTCGACGTCGGCCGCGGTCCCGCGCGGGATGTCGCCGACGCTCTCACCGTTCGCTGGGTTCTTTACCTGGATCGTCTTGCCGCTCTGCGAGCCCACGAGCTCGCCATTCATGAGCATCTGAGCCATCTCTGGACCTCCCACGCCGATGACCCAAGGATAGGAACTCGCGGCGGAGTTCGCTTGGGCGAACGACCCCGGGTCCGACTAACGTATCTGCGAGTCGCATCGGGGAGGTCGCATATGGCTGCTGTTCGGTACGAGCGTCAGGAGAAGGTCGGGCACGTCATCCTCGACAAGCCGCCGGCCAACTCGTACGACAAGGCCTTCCTCGATGACATGTCGGACGCGATCGACGAGGCGCGCTTCGACACCGAGTGCAAGGCGATCGTCGTGCGCAGCGCATCCGAGAAGTTCTTCTCCGCCGGCGCGGACGTGAAGATGTTCGCGTCGACCGACGCCGAGTTCCAGTTCGCGTTCGTGATCCACGCGAACGAGGTCATGTCGAAGTTCGAGCGCACGCCGAAGGTCGTGCTCGCCGCGATCGGCGGACACTGCCTTGGCGGCGGGCTCGAGATCGCGCTCTGCTGCGACGTTCGCGTCGCGGCGGAGGGGACGTACAACATCGGCCTTCCCGAGGTGACGCTCGGCGTCCTCCCGGGGACCGGTGGGACGCAGCGGCTCCCGCGGCTCATCGGCCGGCAGAAGGCGTTCGATCTCATGATGCTCGGCGCGCCGGTGCAGCCGGCGCAGGCGAAGCAGCTGGGCATCGTCGACGAGGTCGTGCCGGCCGCGGAGCTCCTCGCGAAAGCGCAGGAATGGGCATCGACGTACGGCAGCGGTCCGACCCTCGCGCGCGGTCAGATCAAGCTCGCCGCGGTGCTCGGGTCGGGCATGCCGTTCCAGAACGCGATGCTGTTCGAGCACGAGGCCGTCGGCCGGCTCTTCGCCTCGGACGACTTCAAGGAAGGCGTGAAGGCGTTCGGCGAGAAGCGCAAGCCCGACTACAAGGGCAGGTAGGTACGGCGGACAAGCGGACCTCGCTGCGCGACGCGGTCGCGACGCACGTGCGTGACGGCATATCCATCGCGCTCGGTCTCGCGCTCGAGCCCGCGATCCCGTTCGCGTTCGCGCACGAGGTCATCCGGCAGGGGCGTCGCGACCTCGAGCTCATCGGACCGATCAGCGACGTGCTCTTCGACCAGATGATCGGTGCGGGCTGCGTGCGGCAGATCACGGCCGCGTGGGCAGGCAACGTGTCCGCGGGCCTCGGTCACGCCTACCGCCGCGCGATGGAGCAGGGCATCCCGCGCCGCATCACGGTCCGCGACCACTCGAACTTCACGATCGCGCAGGCGCTCTTCGCGGGCGCCGTCGGCGCGCCATACCTGCCGACGCGAACGCTGCTCGGGAGCGACATCCCGCAGGCGAACGGGACGTTCGTGCGCGCGACGTCACCGTTCGATGCCTCGCCGCTCCTCCTCATCCCGGCGATCGAGCCGGACGTGACCGTGGTCGCGTGCCAGAACGCGGATGCGGAGGGCAATGCGCAGCTCTTCGGGCCATGGGGGATCACGCAGGAGGCGGCGCTCGCGGCGAAGAAGGTCATCGTGCTCGCGGAGCACGTCGTCCCGCGGCAGGTCATCACGAGCCAGCCGAATCTCACGATCGTGCCGTCCACGAAGGTCGTCGCGGTCGTCCACGAGCCGGGCGCGTGCCATCCGTCGCCGCTGCAGCACCAGTACGGACGCGATCACGAGTTCTTCCACGAGTACCACCGCGCGACCCGCACCGTCGAGGGTTTCGACGCGTGGATGAAGGAGTGGGTCACGGGGTTGCCCGATCGAGCGGCATATCTGAAGAAGCTCGGCGGTCGCTGGGACGAGCTGCGCAGGCGTGGCGGTCGTCAGTGGTTCGGTCCGGTCGACGCGTGATGGACGTCTCCGCCGGCGAGCTCATGGTCGCGCAGGCCGCGCGCGAGATCCGCGACGGCGAGAAGGTGTTCGTCGGCATGCGGTTACCGCTCATCGCGTTCGTGGTCGCGAAGCGCACCCATGCGCCGAACGCGATCGGGCTCTTCGAGCTCGGCCTCATGCGCGACGAACCCGCGCCCGAGCTCCTCTACACGATGGGCGACCCGCCCAACGTCGATGGCGCGATCTGGTCCGCGCGCACGATCGAGATGATGGGGATGCTGCAGCGTGGCGATGTCGAGGCTGGGTTCATCGGCGGCGCGGAGATCGACAAGCACGGCAACCTGAACACCACCGCGATCGGAGCGGATCGACAGCGTCCGAGCGTCGCGCTGCCGGGCTCCGGAGGCGGCGCGGACATCGCGAGCCTCGCGGGACGACTCATCGTGATCATGCCGCACGACAAGCGCCGGCTCGTCGAACGCGTCTCCTTCATCACGTCACCGGGCTACGGGACGGGTGGCGACTGGCGCCAGCGCGTCGGTCTTCCGCGCGGCGGCCCGTCCGTCCTCATCACGACGCTCGGCGTCTTCCGCTTCCAGGGCGGCGAAGCCGTCCTCGAGACGTATCACCCGACGACATCGGTCGAGGAGGTGCGCGCGAGCACCGGATGGGACCTGAAGGTCTTACCGGGCGTGCGGCCGACCGAGCTGCCGTCGCCGGAGGTGCTCGCGATCATCCGCGGTTACGACCCGCAGGGCTTCTGGACGCGTCGAGGCGAGTGACATGGGCGACGACCTCGTCCTCTACCACCGGCTCGCCGATCCGGAGAGCGCGCGCGTCCGGGCGAGGATCGTCGCGCTCGGTCTGAAGCCGCACGTGGACTTCCAGAACGTCGACACCGAGGGCGCCGAGACGTTCGCCGCGCGCGGCGGCCGCCGCGTTCCGGCGCTCTGGGACGGCGTTCGTCTCCACGAGGGCGCCGGCAGCATCGACCTTGCGCTTGGTGCCATCATCGCCGGGGAGGAGCACCGCACATGACGACACTCGCCGAGCCGCCGCAGGACATCCGCCTCCCCGAGCTGCCCGACCGGTACAACGCCGCGATGACATACGTGGACGCGCACCGCGAGACGCGGCCCGACGCCGTCGCGATCCGCTGCCAGGGCTCGACGGTGACGTACGGCGAGTACGCCGCCAACGTCGACCGCGCCGGCAACGCGCTTCGGAAGCTCGGGCTCGACGTCGAGGACCGCGTCGTCATCCTCTGCCTCGACTCGCCGGCGTTCGTCTACGCGTTCTTCGGCGCGATCAAGATCGGCGCGATCCCCGTGCCGACGAACACGCTCCTCATCCCGCGCGACCTCTCGTACATCCTTCGCGACAGCCGCGCGAAGGCGATCGTCGTGTCGGCTCCGCTCCTCGCGAAGGTGCTCGAGGCGAAGCGCGACAACCCCCGCCTGCGTCACATCATCGTGACCACGTCGGGGACCGGCCCGCTCGACAGCGGTCTTCCGAGCGGCGTGCTCTCGCTCGAAGAGATGATGGCCGCCGCGGACGATCAGCTGTCCCCGGCGGACACGACGCCGGACGACATGTGCTTCTGGCTCTACTCGTCCGGCACGACCGGCTTCCCGAAGGGGGCCGTGCATCTCCAGCACGACATGATCTATTCGGCCGACACCTTCGGTCGCTACGTCCTCGGCTGCACGGAGAACGACCGCTACTTCACGGTCTCCCCGCTGTTCCACGCGTACGGTCTCGGGAACGGCGTCTTCGTGCCGCTCCGCTACGGCGCGTCGGTCGTGTACAAGCCGGAGCGCACGACGCCCGACCTCGTGTATTCGCTCGTCACGCAGGAGAAGCCGACGGTCATGTACACGGCGCCGACCTTCTACGCGGCCCTCCTCGCGTATCCCGAGGAGAACTTCCCGTACGACATGTCCTCGCTGCGGTTCTGCGTCTCGGCCGGCGAGGCGCTCCCGAAGCCGCTCTTCGACCGCTGGAAGCAGCGCTTCGGCACCGAGATCCTCGACGGGATCGGCTCGACGGAGATGCTGCACATCTTCATCTGCAACCGGCTCGGACACGCGCGCGGCGGGACGAGCGGCACGCCCGTCCCGGGCTATCGCGCGAAGATCGTGGACGACGACGGCACGGAGCTCGCACGCGGCAACACCGGGCACCTCTGGGTGTCCGGCGACTCGTGCTGCGCCTTCTACTGGAACAAGCACGAGAAGTCGAAGGCGACCTTCAAGGGCGAGTGGACCGTCACCGGCGACCGCTACCACCTCGCCGAGGACGGCACGTATTCCTACGAGGGCAGGTCCGACGACATGCTCAAGGTCTCCGGACAGTGGGTCTCGCCCGCGGAGGTGGAGGCGGCGGTCATGGAGCATCCGGCCGTGCTCGAGTGCGCCGTCGTGGGCGCGAAGGACAAGGACGAGCTCACGAAGCCGCGCGCGTTCGTGCTCCTCAAGGACAAGACGAAGGCGAGCGACGCGCTCGGCGACGAGCTGAAGCAGCACGTGAAGGACCGCATCGCTCCGTACAAGTACCCACGCTGGATCGAGTTCGTGGACGAGCTCCCGAAGACCGCGACCGGAAAGATCCAGCGGTACAAGCTGCGCGAGCTGGAGTAGGCCGCCGGACCCCGGTACCAACGTCCCATAGCGCGTCGGGGCGCGGCGGAGCGACAGTTGGAGCCACAGGGGCGGTCGGAGGTGTTGCGATGCCAACGGGCGGTTCGCAGCGTCGGAGCGTAGCGCCGCACAGCGTCAGCGCGGCGGGCGAGGCGGTCATCCCGCGAGCCATGGATGCGAGGCCCGGTGCCGTCAGCTTCATCGCTGCGGTGCTCGTCGGCGCGCTCGTCATCGTGGTCGTCGGCCTCATCGGCATCCTCGTGAGCTGACCCCGCCCGACCCCCGCCGGAGGCCGCGGGCGCCGTCTTGCGTCCACGCGGCACACTGTCGGCTTCAAGGCGTGGGGAGGCGGGACATGACGAAGCTCGATCCGAAGGTCGCCGACTGGAAACGGCGCGCGAGCGAGGATCCGGAGCGCTTCTGGGGCGAGGCGGCCGAGGCCCTGCCATGGTTCAAGAAGTGGGAGCGCGTGCTCGACTGGGAGCCCCCGACATTCCGCTGGTATCGCGGCGGACGCTCGAACCTCGCGTTCAACTGCGTCGACCATCACGTCCTCGCGGGGCGCGGCGATCGTATCGCGCTCATCACCGAGAACGAGCGAGGCGACCGCCGCACGTTCACGTACGCCGAGCTCCTCGCAGAGACGAAGCGCGTGTCCGCGGCGCTCCGCGGCCTCGGCATCGCCAAAGGTGACCGCATCGCGATCTACATGCCGACGTCCGCGGAGGCGATCGTCCTCATGCTGGGCGCCATCCGCATCGGCGCCGTGATCCTCGTCGTGTTCGCGGGGTTCGGCGCGGGCGCGCTCGGCGAGCGCGTCCGTCTCGCCGAGGCGAAGGCGCTCTTCTGCACCGATGTCACGTATCGCAAGGGCAAGGACGTCCCGCTCAAGGGGATCGTGGACGAGGCCGTGTCGAACGCTCC
>DATDNP010000189.1:0-20806 GCA_036518215.1 Candidatus Limnocylindria bacterium | reverse complement strand
GGCTGGATCGGACCGAACCCGAGGATCTCGTCGTAGATCGACTCGAGCATCTTCTGACGCTCGACGCGCGTGATGACCGCGCCTTCCTCGTCGAGGAAGCGGTTGAACATCTCCTCGATCGACGCGCGGACGGCCTTGGCGTCCGAGAGGTCGAGGCGCGGGTCGAGGTTGTTGATGATCCGCGTCTGCAGGCGCGCACGGAGGTCGCGGTTCAGGTCGCGCGCCGGGGCGACGGTCTGGCTGAGCGGGCCCTCCGCGGGGGCCTTGGGTGGCGTCGGAGCGCCGCCGGCGGGAGGTGGCGTGGGCGCGCCGGGCGCGGGCGCCGCGGGCTGCTGCCCGGCGGGTCGCTGGCCCTCGATGCGTCGCAGAAGACTCATGTGCTACTCACCCTCCCGGTGCGGCCGCCTGCTCCCTCGCCGCCGAAGTGTACGTCCCGTTCTGCGACATTTGGCCACCCAGCCGGGTGTCCGAAAGGTCGCGGTGTCAGTAGGAGATAAGGACTAGCGAGGCGAGACGTGACGGGCGGCGAGGAGCTAACGGGCGCCGAAGAGCTTGAGGCCGCCGCTCGCCTTCGCCGCCTGCTTGCCCGGTGCGGAGGCCGCCGCGGCTTCGGTCGCGTCGCCGGCGAGCTTCGCCGCGAGAGTGAAGATGTCCTTCGACACCTGGCTGTCCTTGTTGCTCGTGACGAACGGCACGCCGCGGTTCACGGCGAGGACGAGGGTGCGCCCGTCCGAGACGATCGCGTGCGGGATCTTGCGCCCGAGGCTCGCCTCGACGTCGCTCGCCTTGATGCCGCCCGAGCTGTCGTTGCGGTTCGCGACGAGCTGGACCTTGTCCTCGGTGTACCCCAGCTTCTCCGCGATCTCCATGAAGACGCGGACGTTCTTCAGGCTGGTGATCTCGAGCGTCATGAGCGTGAGGATCACGTCGGCGACGTCGAGCATCGTGATCACCTGCTCCTGGAACGAGGGCCACGTGTCGACGACGACGTAGGCGTAACGCTCGCGCAGCACCTCGAGGACGCGCTTGATGTTCGCGCCGGTGATGAGCTCGGTGGACTCGGGCGTCGGCGGCGCGAGCATGACCTTGATGCCGGTGGAGTGCTGCACGAGGATCGACTCGACGACGTCGGCGTCGGCCTGCTCGAACGAGCCGATGAGATCGGCGAGCGTCTTGGCCTTTGGGCTCATGTTGAGGATCACCGCGATGTCGCCGAACGGAAGGCTGCCGTCGACGAGGACGACGGGCTTATCGGTCGTCTGATGGAGCGCGACCGCGAGGTTCGTCGCGATCGTCGTTCGGCCCACGCCGCCCTTCGGCGAGAAGAACGTGATGATCTTGCCGGTCTCGCGCGCCGGCGGCTGCATCACCCCCGCGACGCCGCCACCCGCGGCCGGTGCGGCCGGCGCGTAGCGCGCGCGGCGCACCTTCTCGAGCTCGTGGACGTGGCGGATCGAGTTGATGAGCTCGTCGGCGCTGAACGGCTTCACGAGGAACTCGCGCGCGCCCGCGAGCATCGAGCGGCGCAGGTAGTCCTGCTCGCCCTGGACGGACATCATGATGATCGGCGACTCGGGGACGGTATTCGAGATGATCTCGGTCGCCGTGATCCCATCCATGTCGGGCATGTTGATGTCCATGAGGATCACGTTCGGTCGCTCTTTCTTCGCGAGCGCGACCGCTTCCTGCCCCCCACCCGCGGCTCCCGCGACCTCCATGTCGGGCTCGAACCCGATGAGCTTCGCGAGGTTCTCGCGCGTGTCGGCGATGTCGTCGACGATGAGGATCCGGATCTTTTCGACGTCAGCCACGCGTGATCGCTCCCCCTATTGACATCACGGCGAGTCTACAGGCGCTCGTACAGCAGCGCGACACCTGTGCGTGTGAGCGCCATCACGCTGACACGTGAATGATCGATGCGGCCTCGAGCGCGAGCGCCAGAAGACCGCCGAGGCCGAGCGCGATGCCGTACGGCATCGACGTCTTCATGACGCCGGACAACGTGTTCGCCGGCGCGCCGTCGGCCGGCTGCCGCAGGCGGCGCACCGCGATGAAGCCGACGGCGAGGACCCCGCCGATGAGCGCGCCGTACACCGCCGCGTAGAGGAGGAACACGGATCCGCGCACCGCGCCGATCGCCATGAGCAGCTTCGCGTCGCCCGCCTTCAGCCCGCCGGCCGCGTAGAACGGGTAGCTGAACGCGAACGCGATCACGAGCGCGACGAGGTGATCGAGGAATCCTCCGGCGAAGGGCGAGCCCGGAAGCCCTTCGAACGCGCCGAGGAAGAGGCCGACGAGCATGGCGGGATACGTGACGACGTTGGGGATGCGCAGCCAGCGCCCGTCCGTGTAGATGACGATGAGCAAGAGGACAACGAGCACCGCGCTCTCCGCGGCACGAAGACCGTCGATGCCCGCTGTCCTCCCTTCCCGCTACGTGAGGTTGTTGCCGATGTTGCTGAAGATGTTCTGGATCTGACCGCGCAGGAAGATCATGGCCACGATGACCGCGATCGCGATGACGGCGATGATCAGAGCGTACTCGACCAAGCCCTGGCCTTCGTCCTCACGAATGAATGTGAGCATGAGCTCCTCCCCTCTTCTCTCGGCGTGAGGCGCGCGCGCCAGCCTGCGCGTCTCGCTTTAGCGGCGCCATAAGAAGGTGGTACTAGCCCGGCCCGCACATGCGTAGACTTCGGCGGCTAGGAAGGGGGTCCACATGGAGACGACGGCACCAGCGACGGTCGCGACCGAGAAGGTCGGCTTCGGGTCGCGCTTCCTCGCGATGCTCATCGATGGGATCGGACTCGCGATCATCGGCAACATCCTCACGCGTGGTGACGTGGCAGGAGCGACAGGCGTGCAGACACTCCTCGGCGTCGTGTACTTCTGCTACTTCTGGTCGAGCTACGGGAAGGGCCAGACGGTCGGCATGCGCGCACTGAACATCAGGGTCGTGAAGACCGACGGCTCCTACCTCGACATCGTCGGCGCGTTCCTGCGGTACGTCGGCTTCGTCATCTCATGCATCCCGCTGTTCCTCGGTCTCATCTGGGTCGCGTTCGACGCGCAGAAGCAGGGCTGGCACGACAAGATCGCCGGCACGTACGTCGTGAAGGCATAGCGCAGCAGGAAGAGCTCATCGCGCACGGGCGCGATGCGGATGTGTACGCGGCCGGCGACGGCCGCGTACTCCGCCGCTTCCGGACGCACGACGTGAGCGCTCACGAGCTTCTCGCCATGCGCGTCGCACGCGCGCATGGCTATCCCGTCCCCGAGGTCTTCTCGGCGACGGGACGTGACCTCGTCATGCAGCGGATCGATGCGCCGACGATGCTCGAGGTCCTCGAGCGCGATCTCACCGAGCTGGACCGGCACGCGCGTCTCCTCGCGGCGCTCCACGAGCGGCTTCACGTCATCGGCGCGCCGGCGGAGCTCCGTGCGATCGGACCCGGGAACGCGCTGCTCCACCTCGACCTGCATCCCGCGAACGTCCTGCTCGCGCCCGACGGCCCGTACGTGATCGACTGGACCAACGCGGCACGCGGGCATTGGGCGGACGATGTCGCGCAGACCGTCACGATCCTCTGGAGCGCGAAGGCAGACCGCGAGCACACCGGGATCGTCGAACACTTCGTCGAGGTGTTCCTCCGCGCGTTCGATCGCGACGCGGTGCGTGCTCATCTCGCGGAGGCGGTCGCGCGGCGGATCGCGGATGCGAATCTGACCGAAGCAGAGCGTGCTGCCGTCAGAGACCTACGCCTCTGACGGCAGCACGCCGCGTGACTAGAGCTTGTCCGCGACCTTCGTCGCGAGCGTCTTGAGCGAGTCGAGCATCGCGCTCCCGTCGCTCGAAGAGGACGTCGCGACGATCGTGAAGTACGTGGACCCCTTCAGCACGAGGATGCTCGCCCCGTTCGCGCCGTTCGTCCCGGCGGACGTGCCGTATGCCGCGTCGCCGATGCCCGAGATCGGCTGGACACCGGGGACCTGGCGCATCGTCGAATCGAAGTCCGAGCGCGTCATCGCCTTGGTGAGCACCGCGACCGTGAGGAGCCCGTTCGCGCCGCGATAGGCGCAGACCGAGGCCTTGTCCGCGATACCCGTCATGGGGGCGCTCGTCGCGGCGGGCTGGTCGCTCACGGTGCCGACGACGGCCTCGACGTCGCTCTTCGCGAGGAGGCTACACGCGTCGCCGACGCTCGACGCGCTCGCGCCCGAGGACGACGGCGTCGTGCTCGAGCTCGCCGCCGCTGACGGCGATGAGGACGCCACGGCCGACAGGCTCGAGGACGCCCCTGCCGACGAGGATGTGCTGCCGGTCGTCGTACCGCACGCCACCGCGAATGCGGTGAGCACAAGTGAGGTGATGAGGAGCTTCTTCATGCCCTCGGGTGTGCGCAAGCCACGTACCACGCGCTGGCATCAGGCTGGCAGGCGTGTGGCCGCATGGCAGAGCTGCGCATGCGTCTTGGCCGACGGAAGGCGCGACGGGCGGGTATCGGACTCATGTTGTTCGGCGCGACAGGCATCGTCCTGCTCGCCCTCGTCGCGATCGTCCTCGAGGACGCGTTCCGCCAGATCGAGGTCATCGACACGAGCGGTCCGCTCGCGCAGGCGACGAGCGCCATCGGCGACGCCGCGGATGCCATGGCGGGCTTCGGCACGAGCATCGGCGAGGCCGAGCGCAGCGCGACGAGCGCGGCGACCACGTCGCGCAACGCGTCGGCGACCGCCACCCGGCTCGCCGACTCGATGTCGCTCTCGTTCTTCGGCGCGCAGCCGTTCCTACCGCTCGCGCAGAGCTTCCGGCAGCAAGCGACGGATCTCGACGCCATGGCGAAGGACCTCGATGGCCTCGGCGCGGCGCTCCATCAGAACGAGAGCGATATCTCGCGGCTGCGTGCCGACCTCGCGGACCTGCATTCGCGGCTCGGGAGCAGCGGCGTCCCTCTTCCGCTCGGCATGCTGCGGCTCCTCATCGGTCTCGTCCTGCTCTGGCTCGCGGTGCCGGCGATCGCGTCGCTCGCGTTCGGCACGTGGCTCCTGCGCGCTAACGCACGCGGCGCATGACGGCGCGCAGACCGACCGCGTCGACGAGGTAGAGCGCGAATCCGAGCGCCACGAGCGCGACGAGATAGAGGCTGTCGCCGCGACCGCCGCGGAGCATCACGTCCTGGAACACCTGGATGCCGTACGTCACCGGAAGGACGTACGAGAGGTAGCGGACGGGCTCGCGGAACTCGTTGATCGGTAGCACGAACCCGCTGAAGAACATCGAGACGAGCAGCACGAGCATCGCGAGCTGCACCGCCTGACGCTCCGAATCGGCGAGGAGCGAGATGAGGAGACCGACGCCGAGGGACGCGAACGTCACGAGGAACACGCCGGTCGCGATGCGCTCGGGGCTTCCGAGGAGCGGCACGTGGAGCGCGCTCACGAGGAGGAGCATCACCGCCGCGGCGACGAAGAGGCTGAGGATGCCGTACGCGACGTATTTGCCGAGGAGGATCTCCCAAGAGCGCACCGGAGCGACCCGGAAGAGATCCATCGCGCCCGAGAGCCGCTCGCGCACGAGCGACAGCGCGGTGAGCGTGATGCCGAGGTGCTGGAGGATGAGGGCGAACACCGCGGGCGCGAAGAAGAACAGCATCGAGGGCGCGATCGGAGCGGTGTTCTCGGTCTTGACCTCGAGCGGACGCGCAATGACGTCGGGCGGGATCGCCTTCGGCACCCCCGCGATCGTCATGCCCTCCGCAGCGGCCTCCTCGACGAGCCGGCTGTTGAGCTCGCGCACGAGGACCTCCGAGCTCACCTTCGCGATGTTGTCCTCGATCGGGTCGACCTCGTTCCACACCACGCGGAGCGTCGCGTGCTGCCCCGCGCGGAACTGCTGCTCGGCATCGGGCGGCACGACGACGAAGAGCCGTATCTCGCGGCGCAGAAGACGCGCACGCGCGTCCTGCTCATCCTCGCTCACCCCGACGACGTTGATCCCCGACGTGGGGATCTGCCGGTAGAAACCGACGTCGTGCGGGAGCGTGCTCCCCTGAGGAAGGACGATGACGGTGTCGAACGGCCGCCGCTCACCCTGGAACCCGACGCCGAAGAGCGCCATGATCGCGAGCGGTCCGAAGACCAGGCTCAGGATCGCGCCTGGACGTCGCAGCAGGTCGCGCAGCTCCTTCACGGTGAGCCCGAAGAGGCGCGTGAGGCTCTTCATCACGCCGATCACGAGGCCATCACCTCGTTCTCGACGCCGCTCTGCTCGACGAGCGCGACGAACACGTCGTCGAAGGACGGCTCGTACTTCTCCGCGGAGAGCACGCGGTCGCCCGCCTCCTGCATCGCGTCGACGATGCGCGGCACGGTCGTCGCGGCCTCGTCGGCGATGACGATGACGTGGTCCTTTCCGCGCAGGCGGACCTCGCGGACGCCCGGGACGCGGTTGAGCACGCGCGGGTGCGCGTCGCCGCGCGTGCGCACGTCGACGACCTCGCCGCCGAACACCGCGCGCCGGAGCGCCTCGGGCTCGTCGATCGCGACGAGGCTGCCGCGTACGAGGAGCGCGACGTAGTCGCAGTACTCGGCATCCGTCACGGACTGCGTCGTCACGAAGAGCGTGCGGCCCGCGTCGCGCAACTGCCGGAATTCGGCCCACACCTTCTGGCGAAGGAGCGGATCGAGCCCCGCTGTCGGCTCGTCGATGAAGAGCACCTCGGGCTCGTGCACGAGCGCGCATGCGAGCGAGAGCCGCCGCTGCATGCCACCCGACAGATCCTTCGCGAGCCGGTCGCGAGCCGACCACAGCTCCGCGAGCTCGAGCACCTGGCGCACGCGTCGGCGGCGCTGCCACCAGAAGAGCCCGAAGAGCGACGCGCAGAACGCGACGTTCTCCGCGCACGTGAGGTGCGGATACAGATGGAACTGCTGCGGCATGTACCCGATGCGCTCGCGCGTCTCGCGGCGGAAGCGCGTCGGATGCTCGCCGAGCACCGCGATCGCGCCCGCCGACGGCGCGAGCGTGCCGGTGAGCATGCGGATCATCGTCGTCTTGCCCGACCCGCTCGGTCCGATGAGCCCGAGGATCGTGCCGGCGGGAACTTCGAGCGACACGTCGTTCGCCGCCACGACATCGCCGAAGCGACGCGTGACGTTCGCTACGACGACGGGCGGCTGTGCCTCGCGCACACACGGAGGTCAGGCAAGAGATGTGCCGTGGTCATGCGGCGCTCGAGACCGGCTCCTCGCTGCGGTATCGCACGAGCTGCGGCACGAGCGAGCCCGCGACGAACGCGACGGCGACGCACGCGAGCCCGCCGGTCACGACCGAGATCTCCGGCGTGAAGAGGTCGGCGACGAGTCCCGACTCGACCTGACCGAGCTGCGGACCACCGGCGACGAACACGAAGTTGATCGACGCGAGACGCCCGCGATACGCGTCCGGCGTCTCCATCTGGAGGATCGTCCAGCGGAAGATCGTGCTCACGGTGTCCGCGCCTTCGCCGATCGCGAGGAGCAGGCATCCGACGAGGAACCCGCTCGGACCGACGACACCGAACAGCGCCATCGCGACGCCGAACACGACGACCGACGCGAGCACGCCGAGTCCCTTGCGTTCGACGTCCTTCGTCCACCCGCTCATGAGGACCATGACCGTCGCGCCGATACCGGGCGCCGCATACAGGAGGCCGAGGCCCTCCGGTCCGACGTGGAAGACGCGGTCGGCGTAGTAGGGCATGAGCGCGCGCGCGATGCCGAAGAACATCGCGAAGAAGTCGACCGCCATCGTGGAGAGGAGGAGCGGTCGCGCGAGCACGAAGCGCACGCCGTCGGTGAGCGCGCGAAGCGGATGGGCAGGCGCTTCGGTCGTCTCGATCGCGGGAACGTGCATGACCGCAATGGCGAGGATCGCGGCGAGGAAGGTCGCCGCGTCGAGCCAGTACGCCGCGGAGAGGCCGAGCACGCCGATGACGACGCCGGCGAGCGCAGGGCCGACGATGCTCCCGACCCGCCAGAGCGTCTGGTTGAGCGCCGCGACCGACGGGATGAGGCGACGCTCGACGAGCGTCGGCGCCACCGCCGCGCGCGCCGGTCCGTCGAGCGCGCCGAAGCCCGCGCCGATCGCGGTGAGCGCGTAGAGGAGCGGGACCGACACGAAGCCGAGCTGCGTCGAGACCGCGAGCGCGAGCGACGTCGCGCAGAGGCACGTCTGCGTGACGAGGAGGAGGCGGCGGCGGTCGACGCGATCGGCGATGACGCCGCCGAAGAGCGACAGCAGGATGAGCGGGATCGCCGAGAAGAGCCCGATGAGGCCGACGGCGAAGGACGACTGCGTCAGCAGGTAGATCTGGTACGGGATGGCGACGAGCCGGACCGCCGATCCCGCCTGTGAGATGAGCTGCCCGGACCAGAGGAGCCGGTAGTCGCGCGACACGCGCAGCGGCTCGATGTCGGGCAGGATGCGGGGCATCCGGCGCAGCGTAGGGCTTCGTGCCGAACGGCCCTAGCGATCGCCGCGCCCGCGCGTACAGCCTTGGACATATGGCCTCGCGATGGCTCGGACTCGCGTGCCTCAGCCTCGGCGTCGCGATGATCATCGTCGACGCGACGATCGTGAACGTCGCGGTGCCCGTCCTCGTGAAGGACCTCGGGCTCGACAGCTCGCAGTCGGAATGGGTGAACACGACGTACGCGCTCGTGTTCGCTGCGCTGCTCGTGACGCTCGGGCGCATCGGCGACCTCGTCGGCCGTCGCGCGACGTACCTCGCGGGAACGGTCGTGTTCGCGGTCGCATCGATCGCCGCCGGGCTCGCGCCGAACGGCGCGTGGCTCCTCGCGGCGCGGCTCGGCCAGGGTCTGGGCGGCGCGGCCATCCTGCCAGCGACGCAGTCGATCCTGAATACGACGTTCCGCGGGCGCGACCGCGCGATCGCGTTCGGGATCTGGGGCGCGACCATCGGCGGCGTCGCCGCGATCGGCCCGCTCGCCGGTGGCTGGCTCACCACGAACCTCTCGTGGCGCTGGGCGTTCTACGTGAATCTGCCCGTGGCGATCGTCGCGATCGTCGGGACGCTCCTCGTCGTGAAGGAGTCGCGTGACGAGCACGGCGCGCGCGGCTGGGATCCGCTCGGCTTCATTCTCGTGACGGGTGGGCTCTCCGCGTTCGTGTTCGGGCTCGTCGAGGGACGGCTGTACGGCTGGCTCGCCCCGCAGCGCCCATTCGCGATCCTCGGATGGACATGGCCGTCGAACGACGTGTCCGTCATCCCGGTGGCCATGGTCGGCGGTCTCGTGGCGCTCGTCGCCTTCGCCGTCGTCGAGCTCAGCCGAGAGCGCGCGGGAAAGTTCTTCCTCTTCGACTTCGATCTCTGGCGCTTCCCGGCGTTCCGCTACGGCAACCTCGCCGGGACGATCGTCTCGCTCGGCGAGTTCGGTCTGCTGTTCGTCCTCCCGCTCTTCCTGCAGGCGGTCGTCGGGTACTCCGCGTTCGACACCGGGCTCACATTCCTCGCTCTCGCCCTCGGCTCGTTCGTGTCCGCCGGAGGCGCGAGCGCGATGACGACGCGTCTCGGCGCGCGCCGCGTCGTCACGATCGGCATGGGGCTCGAGGCGATCGGCGTCCTCGGGACGACCCTTCTGGTATCGCCGACCGTGAATGGGCTCGTGCTCGCGGTGCCGCTCTTCGTGTACGGCATCGGTGTCGGCTTCGCGACCGCGCAGCTCACGAGCATCGTCCTGTCCGAAGTGCCGGCGAGCCGTTCCGGACTCGCGTCGGGGACGAACTCGACGATGCGGCAGGTCGGGTCGGCGCTCGGCATCGCGATCCTCGGCACGGTGCTCTTCGCGTCGCTCGCGAACGGCACGCGCGATCGCCTCACGGACCAGGGCCTGCCGTCGCAGGCGACCGAAGCGATCGTGAGCGCGATGGACGCCTCCGCCGGTCAGGCGCTTCCGGCCATTCGCGTAGACCCGCGCGGGGCCGCGGTCGTGCCCGCGATCGAGACGTCATTCGCCGACGCGGCGCGCTCCGCGGGCCTCGTCGCGTTCGCGTTCATCGTCCTCGGCTTCCTGCTCTCGCTCTGGATCCCGGCGCCGCACACGCTGCGCGAGCACGTCACTTCAGCAGGGACAGGAGCGGAGGCCCCAGGAACACGATGAGGAGCGCGGGGAGGATGCAGAAGGCGAGCGGGAACAACATGAGCACCGGGAGACGGCGCGCCACCGCTTCCGCGTGATGGCGCGCGGTCGTGCGGAGCGCGTCGGCCTGCGTCACGAGCAGCGGTGCGAGGGGCGATCCGAAGCGCAGTGACGTGCCGACGAGCGCGGCGATCCGAGCCTCGTCCGGTCGCGATGCGAAGCGCGCGAGCGCATTCGAGAGCGGCGCACCGAGCGACAGATCCGCGAGGAGCCGGCGCGCATCCGCACCGCGCACGGCATCCGGTGCCTGGCGGACGAGGGTCGCGAGCGCGTGCTCGAAGGTGAGGCCCGCGTCGAGGCCGACGACGACGGCATCGAGGAGGGTGGCGAGGTCGTCGGGCGGCGTCGTCGCGCGCACGATGCGCGCGAGCCACAGCGCGCCGGCTGCCTCGAACGCGAGCGCGAGCGCGAGGAGGAAGCGGCCTTCGCCGAGGAGCGTCTGAACGTAGTCGGGGAGCGCGAAGGCGAAGAACGAAACGCCGAGCGGGGCGAGCGCGACGAGCACCACAGCCGACACGCGCGCCTGCGCGGTGAGGGCCGCTCGCTCCTCTTCGAGGGCCAGCCGTCCCCGTAGGAGCGTCGCGACGCGCTCGAGGCTCGCGCCGACGCGTCCGCCGCTCCGTGAGAACGACCGCAGGACGATCGCGAGCGGCGCGAGGTCCTCCGCCGGCACGAGCCGCTCGTACGCGGCGAGGGCATCCGCGATGCCGACGCCGAGCGCGAGCGAAGCCGCGGCGCGTCGTGTCGCCGACGCGAGTGACGCGGGCAGCGTCGGCGCGACCTCCGCGAAGGCGAGCGGCAGGGAGAGCCCGCTCGCCAGCGCCGCGGCGAGCGCCTCGACGAGCGCGGGCAGCGCGGCCCGCGCGCCGCGGTCGGTCGTGCGCCGCGGCAGACTCGCGCTGAAGCGCACCGGCATGCCAGGGACCGCCGCGAGGAAGAACGCGACGAGCGCGGCGATCGCAAGCGCGACGCTCACGCCGCGAGCGCCTGCAGCGCGTAGTCACCGCGCGCGTCGCCGGACATCTCGACGACGTCGGTGATGCGGCGGCGCCCGTCCGAGGTCCGCTCCTGATGGACGACGAGATCGATGCCTCGCCGGATCTGCTCGCGGACGGCCGCGAGCGGAAGCTCGACGTCCGCCATGAGCGTCATCGTCTCGAGCCGGAGGAGCGCCTCATACGGCCCGTTCGCGTGCACGGTGGTGAGCGAGCCCGGATGGCCCGTATTCATCGCCTGCAGCATGTCGAGCGCCTCCGCGCCACGGACCTCTCCGACGACGATGCGGTCGGGTCGCATCCGGAGCGCCGCGCGAAGGAGCGCGCGCACGTCGACCGCGCCGGTACCCTCGACGCTCGGCGAGCGCGTCTCGAGCGACACCACGTTGCGCTGCGGGAGGCGCAGCTCTGCCGCGTCCTCGATCGTGACGATGCGCTCGCGCTCGCCGATGGCGAATGCGAGCGCATTCAGCGTCGTCGTCTTCCCGCTCGACGTCCCGCCCGACACGAGGATCGAGCGGCGGCGACGCACGGCCGCGACGAGCGCGTCGATCGTCGCGCGATCGGTCGTCCCGAGCCGCACGAGATCGTCCGGATCGAGCGGGCGCGCGCTGAAGCGCCGGATCGTGAGGACCGGCCCGGCGAGCGAGATCGGCGGTATCGCCGCGTGCACACGCGATCCATCGGGCAACCGCGCGTCGACGAGCGGGTTCGCAAGATCGATGCGTCGGCCGAGCGGCGCGACGAGGCGCTCGATGATGAGGAGGATCTCCTCGTCGTCGGCGAACGTGATCGCGGTCTCCTCGAGCCTCCCTTCGCGCTCGACCCACACGCCACGCGATCCGTTCACCATCACCTCGCTCACGCGTTCGTCCCGCAGGAGCGGAGCGAGCGGGCCGAGACCGAAGAGCCGGTCCTCGAAGTAGCGCTCGAGATCGCGCAGCTCGCCCGATGGGAACGCGACACGCTCCGCGGCGAGCGCGTCGCGCAGGGCGGGCGCGAGCTGATCCCGCCGCGGACGTCCATCCGGCGCGTCCCTCAGCGCCGAGACGACGCGCCGTTCGAGGCGCGAGCGGACGGCCTCGGATGTCACGACGCGTCGATCGCGACGAGCTCCGCGAGCTCGTCGTAGGCGCGGCCGAGAGCGCCGGCGGCCCTGGCGCGCGCGTCGATCGCCGCACGCACGGACCCCTCGTCGCGCGGGAGCGAGCGGAAGACGTCGTGCCTGCCGATCCGTGACGCGGTCGACTGCGACGCGATGAGCCACACGCCTTCGACGCCACTTGCGTCGAGCACGTCGCGCGAAAGTGGCTCGTCGTAGGCGAGGACGAGGGTACGGTCGGCGCGCTCGCGCGCCGCATCCATCGCGCGCGCGAAGAGCGGCGGAAGGTCGACGAGCACGACGTCGTCGAGGTGCGTCGCCGCCCGGATCGTCGCCGCGAGCATCCCCGCGGTCGGCTCGCCCCGACCTCCGATGAGATGCAGGTTGTCCGCGGCCTCGTTCGCGATCACGCCGAGCTGGTCGGCGGAGAGCTCATCCGCGAGGCTTTCCATCTCGGACCACGGCCTCGCGTCGCAGCGAAGCCACCACGCGGCATTCCCGCTCCCCGTCGCGTCCACGACGCACACGCGAAGGCGCGACGCCAGCCGCAGCGCGAGGTTCACGGCGAGGAGCGTCCTCCCCACGCCACCGCGGACGCTCGTGACGGCCACGCTCCGCGTCGCCGATCTGCGTTCGCGCGGATACGACCGCGCGATCACCGGACCGAGGATCGCGGGGTCGATGTCGAATGCGACGCGCTCGGACGGCACGCCGGCGGCCGCGACGAGCGCTGCGTGCGACGGCCCGCAGACGAAGACGCGTACGGCCGTGTCGTCCGCCGCGGCGCTCGCGATCGCGGTCTCATCGGACAGGTCGATGACGGCGAGCGGCGCGCTGTCGTGCGGCTCGTACCCGAGCGCGACGACGCTCGCGCGCACGGCGTCACCGCCGAACACGCGAACGCGCTCGGTCCTCATCGTGTCGAGCGGAGGAGCGGGACGAGGAGGAGCCCGCCACCGCGCGCCAACGCGATCGCGCTCGCATCGTCCTCGTTCACCTGGATCACGAGGCTTCGCTCGTCGGATGACACGACGACGACCGCGAACGCGACGGGCGAGGCGTACGCGCGGTCGCCCTGCTTCACGGCGAGGATGTCGAGGAGATCGCCGCGACGCACGGCGGGCACGGGCGCCGCGAGCCACGCGGCGGGAACGGTCATGGCCCACGACCCATCCGCGAGCTGCGCCGCGAGGCTCACGGGTGGAGGTGGGTCGGGCGCTGCGGCGAGCTGTGTGAAGAGGGCGAGCATGAACAGCACGGCCGCGACGGCCGCGAAGAGCACACGGCGGCGCGCTGACGCGGCGCGCGCCACGGTCATCGCCGGGAGCATTCGTCCGCCTTGAAGCCCGCCTGATAGCGGACGCGGTCGAGCATGAGCACGACCTCGACCCCGTTCGCGCCGCACGTGATGGTCACGTCGTCGACCACGTGGCCGCCGTTCCGCACGCTGAGATCGCTCGCGGCGATCCGCGCGTCCTCGCGGACGGCCGGGGCCGCGAGCGCGTTCGCGACGTCGGGTGCCGCCGCCGCGAGCGCCGCGCGACGGAGCTCCGCGACGTATGCATCCGCCGCGATCGCGGTCGCGGCCTCGACCGCGGCCTCGCCGGCGCGGGATGTGCGCGCTCGGGCGAGGATCGCGTCCTGCGACAGGCGGAGACCCGAGATGACGGCCGCCGCGATGGCGAGGAGCAGCGCGACGAAGACGAGCGCCTGTCCGCGATCGCCCTTCATGGTGTCCACTCGATGCGGCGTGTCGACGATGCGCTCACGGTGAGGTCGCCCATGCCGACGAAGCCGAGCGGGAGACGGACCGAGTACGACGCGCGGACCGTGAGCAGCGAGCCGCGGGGATCTGCGCTGCGCGGCGCCTCGCTCATCGGCGGCTCGATCGCCGTCGCGACGTGATCGGACGAGAGCGGAGCGACCGCTGCCGCGACCGTCGCGCGTATCACGTCGTCATCGTTCGTGAGCGCTCCAGCACGCGCACCTTCGGCGGTGGCGTGCTGGAGCGCGAGACGCGCGACGCCGAGCTCGGCGACGAGGACGATCGCGAATGCCGCGGCGAGGAGGACCGGCAGCACGAGCGCGAACTCCACGATCGCCTGACCCTCGTCACGCCTCACGGGCAGGGCTTGCGCCGAGCTGCGGGGAAGCGCTGGCCGATGAGCGTCTCGAGCGGTCCCCGCACGCGGAAGCGGCGAAGGCAGAAGTACGCGGTAGCGACGAGGATCACGCCGAGCGCGAGCGCCCCGACGAGCCGCGATTCGCGCTCGGTCGCCTCGATCAGCTTCGGCGACCGATCGTCCAGCGGCACACGCCGGGTCGCGATCGTGCGCAGCGTCAGGTCGATCGCCGATGCATCGGTGAGGACGCCGCCGTGGCCGTCGAGCGATCCGCGAAGGACGCGGGACGGAACGCCGACGTCCACCGAGTCACGCTCGGTCACGAGGAAGTCGGTCGACTCGCGAAGGTCGAGGCGAACGACACCCGCCGGGGCCGGCACGGGACGGATCGTCGCCAGATCGTCGACAGCGTCGGACCGCGTCTCGAAGCCGAGGCCGCCGAGGGACGCGGCCCGACGCAGCGCGTCGTCGTCGCCGATCGCGTTCACGATGCGAACGCCGCGCGCCGCATCGCTCCCGCTGTGTGGAGACGAGAGCGCGACGTACGTCGCCACGCCATCGCTCGCGGAGAGACCCTGCGCGAATGCCTGGTCGACGACGACGCCACCGAGGGAGTGCGCGACGATGTGGATGGCGGAGTACTGCGCGGAGAGCGCGCGAACCTCGTCACGCAGCGTTCGACCGCTGTCCGCGACATGGCCGTAGGTGTCGTACGGGAAGGCCGCATCGGTGCCGAAGTTCTTCACGTCGTAGCCGGCCGCGGTCGCGCGCGCGGCGTAGGCATCGAAGCTGTGGTCGTTGCATGAACAGGTCTGGTAGCCGCCTACGAAGAGGACGAGCTCCGGCTTCGGCGGTGCGACGACGCCCGTCGGCGCGGGCGACGCGGTCGGTGCGTCGGCCTGGCGAAGCACTCCGCTCGGCGGACGGAGCGAGGCGAGCGGCGTTGGTGTGGGATCGTCAGCGAAGGCGGTGAGGGCAGCGCCGGGTGTGAGCGCGATGGCGATGGTCGCGAGTGCGGTGATGAAGATGCGCTTCAACATCCGCGCATCGAACTCGGCGCATGCGACTGCGAGCAGAGGACGGTCGCGCGGTACGCGGGTACTAGCCGGCGGCTAGCTCAGGGGCGCGCGCGGGCCACGGCCATAGCCTGCTCGTTCGCGGCGTTCTCCTCGCGATCGTCGAGCGCGCGCAGCTCGACGGCACCGTGCCGCCGCGAGAGCGCCCATGCGAGCAGCTTGTCCGCGAGCCACGGGTTCTTGGGAAGGCAGGATCCGTGGCTGTAGGTGCCGACGATGCGGCCCTGCACCGCGCCCTCGGTGTGATCCTCGCCGTTGTTCCCGTGTCCCACGACGACGGCGCCGAGCGGGACGGCCTTCAATCCGAGGTAGGTCTTCCCGCTGTGGTTCTCGAACCCGACGAGGATGCCGTCCGGCGTCTCGACGACGAGATTCCCGACGAATCGGGTGCGTCCCGCGACGGTGCGGACGTCGAGGACGCCGAGCCCGCGGATCGCGGGCGCGTTCTCGGGCACGTACTCGCTGCCGAAGAGCTGGTAGCCGCCGCAGATCGTGAGCGCGGCGGCGCCGCCCTCGAGGGCGCGCCGCACGGCGTCGCCGTTCGCGCCCTGCAGATCCGCGCCGACGATGTCCTGCCCCTGGTCCTGCCCCCCGCCGAAGAAGAGGAGGTCGGGCCATCCGGCGTCGAACTCCGTCCCCGCGGCATACGCGCGCACCTCGACGGCGATGTCGCGCCAGCGCGCACGCTGCGTGAGCGCGAGCACGTTCCCGCGGTCGCCGTAGATGCTCATGAGGTCTGGATACAGGTGCGCGATGTGGAGATCCATCAGCGCGCCCGGCTCATCTTCTTCGCCGTCGTCTTCTTCGCGGCCGTCTTCGCCGGAAGGCGGTCCGCCGCGGCGAGCCCCTCGCCGATCCACCGTTCGAGCGCGGCGCCCTTCGTGGCGCTCGCGGGCACCGCGACGTACTCCTTCATCGCCCGGCCCGGCATGATCTCGAACGCCGCCCCGGCATGTCCCAGCTTCGCGCGCCGCGCCTCGTCCACTCGCACCGCGATCCGCGGACCGAACGTGAACGCGAACATGTTCCCGTTCAGGAAGTACGCGGGGTACCCGAACATCGTCTTGCGCACGACGCGCGGATCGTCGGGCACCGCGGCCTCGAACGCCGCGACGAGCTCCGGCGGGGTCTTCGTGAACTTCGGCATCGCGCGTGGCACGTCCTAATCCTCCCAGAACTGCGCGACATGTCCGCGTCGCGCGAGCTCGGCGCGCAGCGCGAGCATCGCCGTGTACGTCGCCAGGACGACAAGCTCGTCGCCCATCGCGACGCCGCCGACTGCGCGATCGATCGCGGCGCCCCAGCCGTCGGCGACATCCATCCGATCGCGCGGCACGCCCGCGTACTTGAAGCGGTTCGCGAGATCGCGCGAACGGATGCCGGTCACGACGACGTGCTCGACGGCGGGCGCGAGCGTCTCGAAGTCGGCGTCCCAGATCCACGACACGTCGCGTCCGTCGGCGTCGCGATCGTTCAGCGCCGCCAGGAGACGCGGACGACGTCCGGTCTCGAGGAGCGCCCCGATCGCGGCGTTGAACCCGGCCGGGTTCTTCACGAGGACGAGACGTACGTTCCGGCCGTCGACGGTGAGCTCCTCGAGCCGGCCGAACGCGGGCCGGAAGCGCGCGATCGCGCCTGTCGCCGTGGGCAGCGCGACATCGAGCGCCCGCGCCACCGCGAGCGCCGCGAGCGCGTTGTAGGCGTTGTACAGCCCCGGCAGCGGGACGCGGATCGCGTCGAACGCGCCGGGGATCGGGAGCCGGAGATCGATCTCGCTCGCTGACCGCTCGAGCCGGACGCGAAGGGCGCTCACGTCCCTCGGCGGACGCGCGAGGCCGCACGCGGGACACGACCAATCGCCTTCATGCGCGAGCACGACGCGGGTGTACGCGAGCGGCCCTCTGCAGCGCGGGCAGCGCGTCGCGTCGCTGATCGCCTGTGGCACCGATCCGCCGACCTCGGGGTCGTCGACGCCGAAGTACACGACGGTGCCGTGATGACGGTCGCCGAGCGTCGCGACGATGGGATCGTCCGCGTTCAGGACGACGATCGCCGACGGGTGAAGCTCGGCGATCGCGTCTCCGATCCTCCTCGCGAGCTGGTCGATCTCGAAGTAGCGATCGAGCTGATCGCGGAACAGATTCGTCACGACGACGACACGCGGCTTCACGCGACGCAGCAGGCGCGGGAGCGACGCCTCGTCGACCTCGAAGAGGCCGATGTCGCCGGACGGCTCGGCGCGCCACGACGCGTCGCCGACGAGCGCGCCGGCGATGCCGCGCTCGAGGTTGGAGCCGGAACGGTTGTGGATAGGCGCCCATCCCGCTGCTCGCGCGATATCCGACAGCATTCGCGCCGTCGTCGTCTTTCCGTTCGTCCCCGACACGAGCACGACCCCGTGCGGCAGTGTCTGCGTCACGGCGGCGATGAAGTCGGGATCGAGCTGGAGAGTCACGAGGCCGGGGAGCGCGGTACCGCCTCGACCGGCGACGCGGAGCCCGAGACGCGTCAGCTTTCCCGCGGCGTTCGCGAACGTTGCGAGGGCATCGGGCACGAGTGAAGCCTAGCCGCGCACCGGGACTAGACGGCTGACGGTTGGACTTCGCGCAGGAGGAGCTCGAGCTCGTCGACCGCGCGGCCAAGACGGAGCACGAGCGCCTTCGCGCCATCGCCGTTCGCGCTCACGTTGTGAAGCGCGCCCTGCTCTTCGAGGCGGGCGAGCTCCGCGGTCGCGCGGCGGAGGCGCGCGAGCGACAACGACGCCGGCAGGCTGCGGCGGAGCTGGCCGACACGCTCCTCGAGGCGCTCGAGACGACGGCGGAGCTCGTCCTCGAGGTCCTCGGTCGTCATCTCGTCGAGACGCTTCACCTCGGTCTGGAGCGCGTTGATGTCGCGCTGGACGAGCTGCGCTGCCTTCTCGAGCGAATAGCCCTTGGCGAGGGCCTGACGGATGCGGATGACCTTCTCCATCGCGTAGACGTCGTAGTCGTGGTCGCCGCCGGACGACGGCGTGACGAGCCCCTTCTTGGTCCAGTAGATGAGCTGCCGGGGCGTCACGTTGCAGACGCGCGCGGCTTCGGCGGCGGAGAGGCGCAGGCGTGCGAGCACCTCGCCGTCATTGGCGACGAGGATCCGCGCGAGCACGTCTCGGGTCTCTGATTCGGCCACGACGCTCCCCTTCGATGGACGTCCGGCGATGGAAACGGCCGGACGCTACGAATGTTCGTCGTGGGTCGCGTCCTTGTCAATAACAGAGACAGATGTGAGCCAGAGGCCCACGATTAGCGCTTCGGCGCGGCTTTCAGCGCTTGGCGATACGCGACCTTGACGGTGGCGTGGTAGCGGCTGAGCCGCCGACCGTTCCACTCGGCCCAGAGACGGACGACCTCGACACCGAGGGCGTCGGCAACATCCGCCCTCTTCACGGCCGCGGCGACGGCGGCCTCCCACCCACGTGGGGACTCGCCCGTCGCCTCGGTCGTGCGGACGACCGTCGCGGCGCCGCTACGACGACGAGCGGGCATTCTGGTCGCGCGGCGCTGCCGCGCGACGACGCGCGGGACGTTCGTTATGGCCGTTCGTGCTCGCGCGCTCCGGTCGGATCGGCGGCAGCGCGGCGAGCTCGAGGATGCTGTCGATCGCTCCGTTCACCCGCTCCATGAGCATGCGGCGCGTCTCTTCGCCCGGGCGCGGCGCGACGAGGATCCCGACCGCGACGCCGATCGAGAACGAGCGCAGTGCGACACGCAAGAGCGCGAACATCACGACCTCCTAGCGACCCTTTGGCGGATAGCCCTCGAGACCGTACTCCTTGATCTTCGCGTAGAGGAGCCGCCGATAGATGCCTAGCATTTCCGCGGCCTTCGAGCGGTTCCCGCCCGCGTCGCGCAGCGCCTTCATGATGAGGTCCTTCTCGAACTGCGCGACGGACTTCTTGAAGAACGACTTCTCGGACGAGACCTCCTCGCCGCCTTCCTCGTCGTGCTCGGCCTCGTGATCGCCGAAGGGCAGCTCGCGGCTCGTGATGATCTGGCCGCGCGACAGCACCACCGCGCGCTCGACCACGTTCTCGAGCTCGCGCACGTTCCCGGGCCAGTCGTACTCCATGAGTCGCTTCAGTGCTTCCTCGCTGATCGTCGCCGGCTGCGCGCTCGCGCTGTAGCGGTGCTTCGCGAGGAAGTGCTCGACGAGCGCCGGGATGTCCTCCTTGCGCTCGCGGAGCGGCGGCATGTGGATGTTGATGACGTTGAGCCGGTAGAAGAGGTCGTCGCGGAACTTCTGCTGCTCGACCTGCTTCTGCAGATCCTTGTTCGTCGCGCAGATCACTCTGATGTCTACCTTGATCGGGATGGCCGAGCCGATGCGCTCGATCTTCCGCTCCTGCAGCACACGCAGCAGCTTCGTCTGCGTCGGAAGGCTCATCTCGCCGATCTCGTCAAGGAAGATCGTGCCTTTGTCCGCGAGCTCGAAACGCCCCTTTCGCATCGCCATCGCGCCGGTGAACGAGCCTTTCTCGTGACCGAACAGCTCGGCTTCGAGGAGCGTCTCCGGGAGCGCTGCGCACGAGACCTTCACCAGCGGACCGCTGCGCCGCGTCGAGTTGTAGTGGAGCGCTTCGGCGACGAGCTCTTTTCCCGTTCCGCTCTCGCCGGTGATGAGGACGGTCGCATCGGACTTCGCGACTTTGCCGACGATCTTGTAGACCTCCTGCATCGCGGCGGAGTTGCCGACGATCCGCTCGGTCTGGACGAGCGAGGAGATCTCGTCGCGAAGCACCTCGACCTCTTGCGTGAGGTCCTGGTACTCGAATGCGCGCTTCACGGTGTGGGAGATCTTGTCGAGCTCGAAGGGCTTGGTGATGTAGTCGAAGGCGCCGAGCTCCATCGCCTTGATCGCCGCGTTCGACGAGCCGAAGGCGGTCATGATGAGGACGTTCATCCGCGGCGAGCCGGCCTTCACCTTCTGCAGCGCCTCGATGCCGTCGAGCTCCGGCATGCGGACGTCCATGATCACGAGGTCCGGGTTCGCTTCTTTCACCTGCTCGACGACTTCCGTTCCCGTCGCGGCCTCCAGCACGGCGTAGCCTTCGTCGGCGAGCAGTTGCTTCAGTAGCGACCGGATCGACGCGTCATCGTCGGCCACCAGGATCGTCCTCTGGGCCATACTTCTGTACGGTTCCTTCCCACTGGAGCCGACTTCGCCGCCTCTGAGCGGCTCTCCCCGAGTGCTGAGCCAAGTCTGTGTCCCGCCAAGCGTACATGTCAAATCGCCCGTCGCGTCGGCTGCCGACCGCCTCGGAGACGGCTAGGG
>DATDNP010000188.1:0-5839 GCA_036518215.1 Candidatus Limnocylindria bacterium | reverse complement strand
CCCCATCGTCGCGCACTGCCGATGTACAGCGCCACGATGATCGCCGCGACGAAGAGCGCTCCGAGCACGACGCCGACCGCAGCCGTAGGCGGTATCTCCATGAGACCGTGAGCTACTCCCGCAATACGCGATCCAGGTAATCCGCGAGGATCGTGAACGTCCGGATCTTCTGCTCGATGTCGGCGCTCCCGTGGCCCTCTTCGCCGAGCTCGACGTACTCGAAGTCCACGCCTTCCTTCTTCCCGAGCTGAAGCAGCCGGTCGCGGAAGATGCGCGACTGAGACACCGGGCAGCGCGGGTCGTTCACGCCGTGGACCATGAGCAGCTTCGCCTTGAGCCGATCCGCGAACTCGATCGCGCTGCGGTCACGCCACAGCGCGCGGTCCTTCTCGGGATCGCCCATCTGCTCGCGCAGGAAGTAGCGGAAGTGCTCCTTGCTCTCGTCCCACATCTTGTGCAGGTCGGTGATGCCGACCCACGCGATCGCCGCGCGCCAGACGTCGGGCTTCTTCGTCGCCGCGATGAACGTCATGAAGCCGCCGTAGCTGCCGCCGAACACGACGATCTTCCCGGGGTCGACGTACGGGAGCGTCTTCAGATACGCCGCGGCGTGCGCGACGTCTTCGAGGTCCTTCCCGCCCCAGTCCTTGATCGCCGCGTCGCGGAACTCGACGCCGTACCCCGTCGAGCCGCGGATGTTCGGCTCGATGACGACGAAGCCGCGGTCCGCGAGGAACTGCGCGAACGGGTCGAAGCCGCGGAACCACTGACCGGTCGGACCGCCGTGCACGTGCACGATCGCGGGCAGCTTCTCGCCGGAGGCGACGTCCTTCGGCGTGTAGAGGATGGCCGGGATCTGCTTTCCGTCGAACGTCGGGTAATAGACGTGCTTCGCGTTCACGAACACGCTCCGGTCGATCGAGCCGTACTGCGGCTCGAGGAGCGTCTCGTACGTGTCCGTGACGAGGTCATATGCGACGAGGCTCGCGCGCGTGACGTCGGTCGAGTACGTCACGAGGAGCTTGCGATCGTCGTCGAAGAACTGCGCGCCGATCGCGAAGCCCTCGGGCAGCTTGAGGAGATGCGGCTTGCCGGTCTCGACGTCGTACACGATCGGCGTGACCGAGGACTCGTGATTGCGGATGCACGCGAGGAGCTTCCCGTTCTTCGAGAAGCGCAGCGCGTGCTCCTCGATGCCCTCGGGCGTGAGCCAGCGCACGTCGCCCGTCTCGATATCGAGGATCCCGGCCCGCTCGATCCCGGTCGCGTCGCTCGTGACGGCGATCCGCCGGCTGTCCGGATGCCATCCGCCGAACGAGTCCTGCGTGCCCTTGCCGGTGCTGAAGATCTTCCGCGGCGTCTTCCCGTCGGGGTCGACGATGTAGCCGTCGCGATTCTTCAGATCGGACATGTCCTCATTCGTGACGTACGCGATCTTCTTCCCGTCCATCGACCACCCCGTCGCGAACGCCGGGAACGCGTGCCGCGTGAGGGGCACGTACGACGAGCCGTCGCGCTTCAGCTTCCACAGGTTGAGCTGGCCCGGACGATCCTGCGCCTCGGGGAGACGCTTGTTCGTATTCACGAGGAGCCACTGGTCGTCGGGGCTCCACTCCGCGGCGTGCTCTTCGGCCGTGGGGTCGTTCGTGAGCTGGCGCACCTTCGACGTCGCGACGTCGATCGCGTAGAGGTCGTGCTGCTCGTTGCCGCCGACGTCCTTCCCGAAGGCGATCTCGCGGTCGTCGCGCGTCCACACGAAGCCCGTGCGGAGCGCACGCGGCGTCTCGCCGTGGCTCACCTGGCGTACCTCGCGCGTCGCGAGGTCCATGACGTACAGCTCCATGCGCCCGCTCGTGTCCCAGTAGAACGCGACCCGATCGCCCTTCCACGAGACGACCGGATTGAAGAAGGTCGGGAGCCTGCAGAGCTCCTCGAGCGGGATGCGCGGCTGCCTACGTGTCTGAACGGCCATGACGTGATCCTCCCCTCGGTACGTCGGCGCGAGGCCACGAGTGTGTCACACGACCTCCGCGATGCGGCGAGCGACCGAGCGGGTTACAGCGAGCTGGTCGCCGCCTTCGGACGCTCGGCGAGGCTGAACCGCTTCACCGCCTCCGCGACGGGAAGCTGCCAGAGCGTGTTCGACCAGGCGTGGCGGAACCCGAGCTGGGTGTTGATCGCGAGCATCGGCGCGTTCTCGTTCGCGTTGCCGGTGCGGATGAACTTCGCGGCGGGGCGCTCGCGGAGGATCCGCTCGAGCATCACGGACTTCATCCAGAGACCGATGCGGTGTCCGCGATGCCTCGGCGTGACGCCCGTGCCGCCCTGATAGATCACGTGCGAGACGCGCGGGTCGTATTGCAGCTCGGTGAAACCCGCGCCTTCTCCAGTGGCCTCGTCGATCGCGATGATCGCCCACCATTCCATCCCGGCCTGCTTCAGCCACGACTCGCGGTCGTGGAGCTGCACCTCGCTGAACTTCTGGTCGTTGACCGCGAGGTCGCCCTTCGGCATGTCGTTCATCGCGTTCATCGCGTCGAGCGCGGGCTTGATGAGCTGCTTCGGCACCACGCCGTCGAATCGTTCGAGCCGGTAACCCGCCGGGTCGAGCTTCGCCCACTCCGCGATCTTCGCACGGTCGACCTCGGCGATGACGAGCTGGTTGTTCTTCATCACGAGACCGGGCGTGGCGCCGATCGCGCGCGCGAAGGCCTCGCCCGGGGCGACGCGGTCAGACGTCTGGCCGATGAACACCATGTCGTCGCCCTGCGGCAGGCACGTGCGCACGAGCTCGGCGTACAGCGCGCGACCGAGCCCGCGACGGCGGTGCTCCTTCGCGACGCCGATCTCCGTCCAGCGGATGTGCGCGTTCTCCGGCTCGTTCAGGCTGCGCCCGACGTAGCCGTACCCGACGTACTTCCCTGCCGTGTCGCGCGCCGCGAAGACGGCGCGCCACTGGCCGGGCGCGTCGGCGCGCAGTCGCTGGATGATCGGCTCGAGCGGCGTGAGCGGGTCCTCGGGAACGCGCTCCGCCTGCATCGCCTGCTGGAGCTTTGCGGCCTCGATGGCCTTGTCGTCGGAGAGCGTTCGCGGGTCCACCTGAACGATGTCGTAGCCGTTCGGAGTGTTCATGCCGCCAGCGTTGCGTAGCGCGAGAGGCGTGACTATCTCGGGCGATACGTTCGGGCGTCGGGATATGCCGTACTCGGCCCCGTTCGTGCTCGAACTGACACCGTGCCGCTCGGCGTCCTGCCGCCGGTCGCGCTGATGCTCGCCCGCCTCGCCGACGAGACCCCGGCCGCGCGGCTTGGGAGCGATCAGCCTCCGCGACGGCGGCGGCCCGTGCCGCCGCCCGTCGTGCTCTGCGCGTCGGTGCGCGTGACGGTGAAGCTCGATCCGTCGTTCCCGATGACCGACGGCTGCGCGAGCGGCTCGCGTGACCCGTTGATCATCGTGATCGCCTGCGCCCCGAGGTCGCTCAGGTCGAGCGTCTTGCCGTCGCGGACCGCGGTCGCGCCGGTGAACGTGACGGCGCCGAACTGATCGAGGGCGACGGTGCCTCGTCCGACGCTCGGCGCTTCCTGCACCCACTCGGCCGAGGAGCTCGACGAGCGGTACGTGACGGTCGTCGCGTAGCGGTTGCCGGTGGTGTTGTTCTTGATCGTGATCGACCACTGATCGCCGCTCTGCTGGGCGATCGTGACCGTCACGGAGTCACCCGGATTCACGCTGAGGCTGACCGGTCGCGACGACTGCGGCAGCATCTCGATCCACGCGTCGTACTCGACCGCGCCGCCGCTCACGGTGGCCTGGGTCCCGGCCTGGATGAGATCGTTCGAGTCGACCCCGCCGATGCCGACCCATGTGGCGTCCGCGCCGGAGGTCGTCGCGGTGACGTTCGGGACCGTCCACGTCCCCGTGACCGCCGTGTAGGTGCCGCCGGTCGCGGCGTAGCCCGACCAGTTGGACGAGGTCGAGAACGAGCGCGCGGCGCTCGGCGTCGTCGTGCCCGTGTTCGGCTGCGGCGCGGGCTGTTCGACCGCGCTCGGCTGATCGTCCGTGTTGACCTTCCACGCGTTCCCGTCGAGGACGAGCGTGTAGTCGTTGCGCGCCGTCGTCTCGTCGCTCGAGCCGTCCTGATACGTCGTCCGCCACGTCTCGATCGTCGTCGCGTTCGCGCTCGAGCCGTTCACCGTGACGTCGCGGTACTCGGCCGAGACGAGCGTGATCCCCGTCGCGCCGGACGAACGAAGGTCGCGGTTCGTCTGGACGAGCTGCTGATAGAAGGAGTCGGTCGCGTACTGGCGCATGACGGTGTCGTCGTTGGTGTTGAACGCTTTGGCCTGCGCCTGGTTCGAGCTCTCGATCGTCTGCTTCACGGCGGTCTGCTGGTCGCCTGCGACGACGGCCGTCACCGGCGCGGTGATGGACTTCGCGACATCGGTGACCTGCGAGACGATCCCGCCGACCACGTTCGCGCCCGCGCCATACGCGGCGAGGACGAGAGCGAGAACGGCGAGCCAGCGAAGTGCGGGTGCGCTCATCGATGGCTTTGCCATGACGGCAAGCGTCGCGCCGCCGCATAAGAACGGGATGAGAAGGCCGTGAACAGGCCTTAAGAAGGGGCCCGGGCGGTGGCGAGCGCGACGAGCCCGGCCGCGACGAGCGTCGCGCCGACGAGCTGCTCGCCGCTCAGGATCTCGCCGAGCACGACCCGGCCGAGGACCGCGGCGGTGAGCGGCTCAGCGAGCGACAGCGTCGCGCCCCACGACACGGGCAGCCGTGCAAGACCGCGCATGAAGAGGACGTAGGCGAGCGCCGTCGCAACGAGGCCGAGCTCTAGCGCGACGAGCACGCCGGCAGGGTGCGCGACCCACCCGAGGTCCGCCGTCACGAGCACCGGAGCGAGGAGGAGCGCCCCGCCGCCGAACGCGAGCGCGGCGACGGCAACGGCGTCGTGATCGCGGAGCAGCACCTTCGTCGCGGTCGCGTAGATCGCGTACGTCGCACCTGCGGCGAGCGGAAGCAGGAGCGCGAGCGGCTCCAGTCCCGCGCCACGCTGTGGCGCCGCGAGGAGCGTGACCCCGACGATGGCGAGCGCGGTGGCGACGAGCCACCGCGTGCCGGGACGCTCGCGGAGCACGATCGCGGCGATGAGCCCCGCGAAGACGGGCGCGCTTCCGATGCCGACGATCGTGCCGACCGCGACACCCGCCCTCGCGACGCCCTCGAAGAACGCGAGCTGGTAGAGCGCGACACCGACCGCCGCCGCGGCGGAGGGCCAGAGCGGCCATCGCGCGCGCAGCGTCCCGCGCGCGAGCGCGAGCAGCACGAGCACGGTGCCGCCGACGGCGATGCGGACTGCACCGACGGCCACGGGCGAGGCATCCGACGGCGCGAGCGCGCGGGCCGTGCCCGTCGTCCCCCACATCATCGCGGCGAGGACGACCATCGCGACCGCGCCGCGCTCCTTCACGGGGGCCAGCGTAGAGTCAGGCGGTGACCGTGGGCATCCGCATCCTCCTCGTGCTCGCGCTCCTCGTCGGGCTCGTGTGGCTCGGGCAGGGCGCGGGCCTCATCGGCGGCTCGTTCATGACGGGCGATCCGTTGTGGGAGGTGATCGGCGGCATCGTGAGCGCGGTCGCCGCGCTCGGGCTCTGGGCTTCGACGCGCGCGCGTCGCGCATGACGCCGAAGCGCTACGCCGTCGCGGTCATCCCGGGCGACGGCATCGGCAAAGAGGTGATGCCCGAGGCCATGCGCGTGCTCGACGCGGCCGCCGCGAAGCACGGCTTCGCCATCGAATACCGGCAGTTCGACTGGAGCTGCGAGACGTATGC
>DATDNP010000187.1:0-6179 GCA_036518215.1 Candidatus Limnocylindria bacterium | reverse complement strand
TGACCGAGACGTACATGTTCGTGATGACGTCGCGGATGTCCTGCTGGCCGCGGACGTTCGGCTCCGGGATCGAGCTGCCGATCGCGTCGTAGGCCTGCTTGCCCTGAGGGTCCTTGGACTGCCAGTAGCTCTTGAGCGCTTCGTCATTCGCGGCCGACTTGCGGACCGGCATGTAGAACGACTTCGTCGCCCAGTCCGCCGTCTGCGCCTGCTCGCTGAACCATTTGATGAAGAGCCAGCACGCGAGCTGCTTCTGCGGCGTCGTCTTGAAGACGGCGATGTTCGCGCCGAACATCACGGTCTTACCGCCCGGCGGCAGCGACACGCTCCAGTTCACGGGCGTCTTCATCGCCGCGGCGATGAACGGGCGGCTCGACGTCGACGCGAACGTGTACGCGAGCTTGCCCTGCGCGAAGTCGTTCTGCCAGTCGAAGCCTGTCGGCGTGTACGCGTAGCCACCGTCGTAGAGGCGCTTCAGCATCTGGAGCGTGGCGAGGCCCTCGGGGCCGTCCCACTTGACGGTCTTCCCGTCGTCGCTCATGAGCTTCCCGCCGCGCGACAGGACCATCGCGTTGAAGTACGAGGCGTCGGTCGTGCCGGCGTACCCGTACTGGGTCGTCTTGCCCGACGCGTCCTTCTTCGTCGCCTTCATCACGGCCTGCTCCCACTCATCCCAGGTCTTGGGAGCGGTCGCCACGCCGGCGGCCTTGAGGGCGTCGTCGTTCGAGTACATGAGCGCGAGCGACTTCGTGAACGGGAACGACAGGAGCTGGTTGTTGTACTGGGCGAACCGGTTCGTGTCGAAGTACGGCTTGTAGATGTCGTCCTTGCTCGCCTGATCGAGCCCGTTCTTCTTGCTGTTCACGTACGGATCGAGATTGATCACGACGTCGGCCTTCGTGTAGTCGGCCACGAAGCTCTCGTACGCGTGCGCCATGTCCGGCAGCGAGCCGGCCTGGATGGCGGCGAGGGTCTTCTGGTACAGCTGCGTGTAGTTGCCCTGGACGACGGCGTTCACGGTGATGCCCTTGCCGTTCGTCTCGTTGAACTTCTTCACCGCCGCCTCGAGCGCCGACTTCTGCGGGTCGCTCGTGAGCGCGTGCCAGAGCGTGACGGTGACGGGACCGGTGATGTCCTGGTCTGCCTCGGTCGTGGCGGCAGCGCTCGGAGACTGCGATGTCGATGGGGTGCCGCCGCCGCACGCGGCGATGAGAGTTGCTGCGACGATCGCGAGAACGCGGAGTCTGCGCATGTACCCGTTCCTCCTCCAACCTCTCCACACCGGACGTGCGCGAATGATCGCTAGGAGTACGCCGGAAGCTCAGCCACGGATGCCCGTTCTCGCGATCCCCTGCACCAGGTACCGCTGACCGACCAAGTACAGCAGCGCGACCGGTGCCACGACGAACGCAGCCGCCGCCATGAGCAGATGGTACGACGAGCCTGCCTCTGCCCGGAACGCATTGAGCGCGACCTGTATCGGTCGGATATCGGGATTCGACGTGACGATGAGCGGCCACTGGAACGAGTTCCAGCTGCCGTAGAACGAGAGGATCGCCACCGTCACGAGCGCCGGCACCGAAATGGGCAGCACGACCGACCAGAGGAAGCGCAGATGCCCCGCGCCGTCGATCACCGCCGCGTCGCGCAGCTCGTTCGGGATCGAGAGGAACTGCTGCCGTAGCAGGAAGATCGAGAACGCCGTCGCGAGGAAGGGCAGGATCTGCACTGCGTACGTGTCGTACAGATTCAGGTAGCGCTTACTCACGATGACGAAGTTCGGGATGAGCGTCGCCTCGGCGGGCATCATGTAGGTCGCGAGCAGGAGCGCGAACAGCGCCGCCTTGCCCTTGAAATTCATGCGGGCGAACGCGTATGCGGCGAGGATGCTCGTGACGAGCTCGCCGGTCGTGTTCACCACCGCGATGAAGACGGTGTTCGCGAAGTAGCGCGGCCAGTTCGCCATGCCCCACGCGGTCACGTAGTTCTCGAAATGCAGCTCCCTCGGGAAGATGGTCGGCGGCACGGCCGACGCCTCGAAGAACCCCTTCACCGACGCGGTCAGCATGAAGTAGAAGGGGTACGCGACGAGCGCGCCGGTGAGGATGAGCACCGCGTGCTTCACGACGGTGCCGGCCGTGGTCCTCGACGTCCGACGCGCCGGCGTCCGCGCGGTGGTCCGCGCGAGGACGTTCGCCGTGCTCATCCGTACACCACGCGCCGCTCGAGCACGCGGAACTGGATGAGCGTGAACGCGAGGATGATGAGCGTCAGGAGCACGCCCATCGCGGAACCGAGCCCGATCTGCCCCTGCTGGAAGAACGTGCGGAACACGTTCATCGTGACCGTGCGCGTCGTGTCCAGCGGCCCACCGTTCGTGAGCACGTAGATCTCGTTGAAGGCGCGCAGGACGCCGATGCTCGCGATGGTGAAGACGAAGAAGATCTGCGGCGACAGCAGCGGCAGCGTGATCTTCCGGAAGAGCTGCCACTGCGAGGCTCCATCGAGCTTCGCGGCCTCGTAGTACTGCTCCGGGATGTTGCCGAGGCCCGCGAGGAAGATGACGATCTGGAAGCCGAGGAAGTGCCAGATCGCGAACACCGCGACCGTCGCGAGCGCGAGGCTCGGTCCCGCGGCCCACTGCGGGAGCGTCACGCCAAAGTGACCCGCGATCATCTCGAAGAGGCCGTCCGGCTCCTGCAGGAAACTGAACGGACCCATCCCGATCGTCCCGAGCGCTTCGTTCACGAGGCCGTACTGCGGATGGAAGACCCACTCGAAGACGGCAGCCGCCGCGACCGTCGACGTCACGTATGGGAGGTAGTAGAGCGTGCGGTAGATGGCGCGCCCGCGGATGTTCTGGAAGAGGATGTAGGCGATCACGAGGCCGATCGCGATCTCGACCGGGATCGTCATCGCGGCGTAGGTGAAGGTGGTGGAGACGGATCGCCAGAAGTTCTCGGCGCGGCTGCCGAACAGGATGTCGGTGTAGTTGTCGATGCCGCGGAACGCGCCCTGGATGATGTCCCACTTGAAGAGGCTGATGTAGATCGCGAAGAAGACCGGCCAGATCTTGAACACCAGGAGCACCGCGAACGCCGGCAGGAGGAAGAGGTAGGCCTGGACGTTCTCGGTGATGGTGCGGCGGCGGCGTGACGCCGCGCGCTGATCCATACGGATGGCCCCGACCGACACCTTCGGCGATGATATCGAGCGTGCCCATCTACGACTATCTCTGCGATCACTGCGGTCACGCGTTCTCGGCGGTCCAGTCCTTCACGGACGCGGTGATCGAGACCTGCCCGAACTGCGGAAAGCGGCCGCGCAAGCTGTTCGTGCCCCCGGCGATCGTGTTCAAGGGCTCCGGCTGGTACAAGACGGACAGCCGCACGGCCCCGAAGTCGGACGCCGGTGCCTCCGGCTCGTCGAAGGGCGAGACGAAGACGGAGACGAAGAGCGAGCCGAAGGCCGAGGCCAAGCCCGCGAAGAGCGAGGGCTCATCCTAGCCGCGAGGCGGCTCTTCACCGACGTCCGTCTCGTCGTCGTCTCGTTCCTGAACGACGAGTGCCCCTTCCTCGCGGGCAGCGTCGCGTATCAGCTGTTCTTCTCGCTCATCCCGATGCTGGCGCTCGTCGTCGGCGTGCTCGGCTTTATCTACGGGACGGAACGAGCGCAGCAGGAGTTCGCGCAGCTCATGTCCAGCATTCTGCCCGTGGCGGGCGCGCAGGAGGCGCGCATCGCGCGAGAGCTCGTGAGCGGGCGCGCGCTCTCGCTGGGCGTCGGTCTCGTCGGCACGCTCCTCGGCGCGAGCGCGATCTTCGGCGCCATCGACACGGCGATCGGACGCATCATTCCGGGCACCAAGCGAAGCTTCCTGCGCGGCCGTATCGAGGGCCTCATCTTCGTCGCGGGGCTCATCCTCCTCGCCGTCGCGTCGTTCGCCTTCTCGTACGGAGCGCAGGCGGCGGAGGGTGTCCTCAGCGGCGTCCTCACCGTGCGCGCCTCGCGCTTCGTCGTCGCGCTGCTCTCGCAAGCGCTCGGATTCCTCGCGGGCGGCCTCTTCTTCTATGTCGTCTTCCGGTACGTGCCCCGGCAGCCGTTCCCGCCGCGCCTCGCCCGGTCGGCCGCCGTGGTATCGGCCGTGCTATGGGAGCTGGCGAAGGTGGGGTTCGCGCTGTACACACGGGCGTTGGGGGCATTCGCGGCATACGGGCCGATCGCGTTCGTCGCGGGCCTCATGACGTGGATATATCTGACTGCCGTCATCATCCTGCTGGGAGCTGAAGCGATGAAGGTGCGGGCGAGGTCGTAGTGGAGCGCGTCGAGGCGTTCGTGAGCCGCGTCATCGAAGGGTGGAGCGCGCGCCTCTTCGGCGCGAAGCTACAGCCCGTCCAGATCGCGAAGCGGCTCATCCGCGCCATGGAGGCGCACCAGACGATCAGCCTCTCCAAGACGTTCGTCCCGAACTCATACGTCGTGTCGCTCGGCCCGACGGACTACGCGCAGTTCGAGCAGTACCGCCGCAGCCTCGAGCGCGACCTTGCGGAGACGCTCCTCGGCGCGGCGCGCGAGCGCAACTTCACGCTGCTCGCGTACCCGTCGGTGGAGGTCGAGCGCGACGAGGACCTGGCGCCCGGCGACGTCCGCGTCTCGTGCGCGCTCGTCGACGCGTCGGGCGAAGAGGTGGAGGCCGACCCGAAGCGGCTCGGCGCCGTCGAGTCCGGCCACACCATGGTCCTCGACCGCGAGGCGCTGCTGCGCGAGAAGCCGCGCGCGCCGAAGGCGACGCTCGAGCAGCCTGATGGACCGTCGCTCTCGCTCGGTCCCGATCCGATCCTCATCGGCCGCGACCCCCAGAACGATCTCGTGCTCGACGATCGCCGCGTGTCACGCAAGCACGCGGAGATCCGGCTGCGGCTCGGGCGCTACACGCTCTACGACCTTCAGAGCACGAACGGGACGTACGTGAACGGGCGGCGCGTGGCGGAGAAGGTGCTCGAGGACGGCGACAAGATCTCGGTCGGCGGGCTCGAGCTCATGTTCCACGCGGCGGACTAGCGTTGGAGATCACGTTCGCCGTCCTGCTCTGGGGCGTGCGCATCGCCTTCCTGCTGCTCATCTACCTCTTCCTCATCCGCGCGTTCGGCATGCTGCACCGGTCGCTCTCGGTCGAGCGCGTCGAGGGTCGCCCGCTCGGGACGCTCATCGTCGAACGCAGCCCGGGGCGCACGCCGCGCGTGGGGGAGCGCCTCCCGCTCCGTGCCGCGAACGCGATCGGACGTGACGCGGGGAACGACATCGCGCTTCAGGACGAGGCCGCGTCCGCGCGTCACGCGACGCTCGCGTCCGAGGACGGCTCGTGGTGGATCGAGGACCTTGGGAGCACGAACGGGACGCTCGTGAACGGCGTGCGCATCGAGAAGCGCGAACGGCTGCGACCCGGTGACGAGATCGGCATCGGGCGAGTGCTCATGCGGCTCGACCGATGACGGTCCTCTTCCGCCGCCCGAGCGAGCTCAGCCTCCTCGTGTGGGTGGCGGCCATCGCGCTCACCGGATCGCTCGCCGTCGCCGCCGCCGAGACGAACGCGTTCGATCGGCGGCAGCTTCTCATCCCGGCCGCCTTCATCGTCCTTGCCGTCGTCCTGCACGTGTTCCTCGTCGTTCGTGGCGTGCGCGGCGACCAGCTGCTCCTCCCGCTCGCGGCCGCGCTCACCGGGATCGGCCTCGTGCTCGTGCAGCGTCTCCAGCCGGAAGACCAGCCGCTCCTCCTCCAGCAGCTCTCGTGGATGGTGATCGCGGCGGGCGCGTTCGTCGCGACGATCCTCATCCCACGCGACCTCACCGTGCTCGCGCGATACAAGTGGACGTGGGCCATCCTCGGTGTCGCGCTCCTCGTCTCGCCGCTCCTTCCGCGCGTCGGTCGCGAGATCAACGGCGCGCGGATCTGGGTCGGCGTCGGTCCGTTCAACTTCGAGCCGTGGGAGGCGGTGAAGCTCCTCCTCGTCATCTTCTTCGCCGCGTATCTCGAGGAGTTCCGCGAGGTCATCGCTCGGCCACGGCGCTTCGGCCCGATCCCGGTGCCGCCGCTGCCGTACCTGCTCCCGATCCTGGCGATGTGGGCCATCGCGATGCTCGTGGTCATCCTCGAGAAGGACATCGGAGCGTCGGTGCTCTTCC
>DATDNP010000186.1:0-5124 GCA_036518215.1 Candidatus Limnocylindria bacterium | reverse complement strand
GATCCCACAGGAGGCGTTCCTCGCCGTGCTGCGGATCAAGGACGAATGAGGAACCCGAAGCTCCAGTGGGAGCACCCGACGCAGCTCGCGGCGTCGACGTTCCTCCGAGCCGTCGTCGAGGGCGATGCCGTCGCGATGTGGACCGCGCTGTCGCGCGAGAGCAGGGGATTGCTCCAGGGTCTCTACGCGGCACGGAGCGGCGTCTCGCTGCGATCGGCCTCGGGGGTCGAGGTCGACGGCAGCGACGAGCGGCTCGGCACGATCCTCGCGCCGCTTCGCGCCGCCGTGGTCGAGACGCTCGGCGGGACCGAGCGCATCGGCGGATACGGCGTATCGAACGCGCGGCTTCTCGACCGCCACACCGCCTACGTGCTCCTCCTCCCGGACTTCGGCGAGGAGCGCGTCGTGAGCGCGGAGGAGTGGCGGCCGTCGCATCTCCTCGGCTTCGTCTACGAGTCGCGCGACTGGGCCATCGACATCGCGCGGACGGCCGAGCTCTCCGCGGACGCCGAGCTGCCGGATCCGCTCGGGGGCATCGGGCGATGAGCGAGCTGTCGCTCTACGTCCATGTCCCCTTCTGTGCAGCGCGCTGCCCGTACTGCGACTTCGCGACCGCGCCCGCGACGTCGCGCCTGCGCGCGCGATACCTCGACGCGCTCGCCCGCGAGATCCGGGAACAGGGCGACAGGCTCGGCCACGCGCCGATCCGCACGCTCTACGTCGGCGGCGGCACGCCGAGCCTCCTCGAGCCGGACGAGATCGGCGAGCTCGCGGCGGCCATCCGCGGTTCGTTCGCGGACGCGCTCGTCGAGGCGACGGTCGAGGCGAATCCCGCGACGCTCGACCGCGCCCGGCTCGACGCCTGGGCGGCGCTCGGGATCACGCGGATCTCCCTCGGCGCGCAGTCCTTCTCGCCGGACGGGCTCCGCGCGCTCGGTCGCGCGCATCAGCCCGCGGACGTCGCGCCGGCGGTCGCCGCCGCTCGCTCGCTCGGGCTCGCGGTGAGCCTCGATCTCATCTTTGGCTGGCCGGGTCAGACGCTCGGGGCATGGCGCGAGGACCTCGACGCCGCGCTCGCGCTCGGCATCGACCATCTTTCGTGCTATCCGCTCGAGCTGGTCCTCGAGCCCGAAGAGGCCGTGGCGAACTGGCCCGGCGCGGGCTGGCCGGCGGTGCGGCGGTGGCGGGAGCGCGCGGCGAGCGCCGCGCCCGGCGACGACACCGTCGCGCGCATGTATCGCACGGCGGAGCGCAGGCTCGCGCGCGCCGGTCTCCGCCACTACGAGATCGCGAACTGGGCGCGACCGGCCCGGGAATGCGGGCACAACCTCGTGTACTGGCGCAACGGCGAATGGCTCGGCGTCGGCGCCGGCGCCCATTCGCATCTTGCCGGCGCGCGATCGCGCCGGCCCGCGGCCCTCGCGGTATACGTCGAGGCGATCGACCGCCGCCTCGATCGGATCGCCGATCCCGCGTCGGATGACGCCGTCGACACCGCGATGCTCGCGCTGCGCCTCGACGAGGGGCTCGACCTCGCCTTCTACACGCGCCGGTTCGGCGATGGCCACGGCCGTCGCGTGCGCGACGCGCTCGCCGATCCGGCGGTGCGCGGCCTCGTGCGCATCCACGGCGAGCGCGCGCGGCTCACGCCGCGAGGTCGTCTTCTCGCGAGCGAGGTGTTCGTCCGTCTCATACCGGACGCGCCGCTCGCGCCGGACGAGAAGATGACGAACGGCATGCTTGCGGCGGTGTCGTGAACGCGATATCACGATGCGAGCCCGCGAACGCGGAGATCTTGGGGAGGCATCATGCACGACGAGAACACCGGGCCTGACTGGTCCGGCGAGCAGCAGCCTGGGTCCGTCTGGCCGTCCGCGCAACCCGCGCAGCCCACGCCACAGCCACCGATGCCCATGTCGAGCGCCGACGCGGGCGCGCAGAAGAAGACCAGCGCGCGCAAGAAGACCACGGCCCGGAAGAAGACCACGGCCCGGAAGAAGACGACGACCCGCAAGAAGACCACGGCCCGCACGCCGACCGGACGCAAGAAGACCACCGCGCGGAAGAAGACGACCGCGCGCAAGTCGACTGGCCGCAAGAAGACGACGGCGCGGAAGAAGACCGCCGCGCGCAAGTCGACGGGTCGCAAGACGACACGCAGGAAGTCGACCCGCCGCCGCTAGGGGCGTTTCGTTGGCTCGAGCTGGAACACGCCGCCCGTCGGGCGGCGTGTTCCGTTCTCGTCGGGTGTCCGATGGACAGGCTTCGGGCGCGCTCGCACCCTCGCGCGGTCCGCTCGGCCCACTTCGCGTGCGGTCGCGCTGCCTACGCTCGGGACGGAGGTGGCGCATGAACTGCCACGAATGCGTCATGGACGGCCACGAACGGACCGCCGTCGCCATCTGCAGTTTCTGCTCGATCGGGCTCTGCAAGGACCATCTCGTCGAGGCCCTGCGCGAGCCTCCGACCGTCCCCGAGTACCGCTGCCAGCACCACCCGGGCCGGCCGGCGAAGCCGCTCGAGGAGCTGGCGAAGACCGCCGAGCCGACCTGGGCGCATCGTCCGTGAAGCTCGCCGCGATGGTCGCGGCGCTCCTCATCGTGCCGCCCGCCTGCGGCCCGCAGCCCGCCGCGAAGGAATTCGCGCTCGACGTGCAGCCACCGGAGGCGCCGGTCGCGGTCCGGACCGCGATCCCGGGCGAGCGCGTCGTGTTCCTCGTGAGCGCGCCCGGTCAGGCGAGCGGCGACGGCGCGATCATCATCACGGCGACGGCGCCCGGCGCGAGCGTGGAGATCGATCCGTCCCAGCTCGAGGCCGGCAGGGTCGTCGAGGTCGCCGTCACGCCCGACGCGACGGAGGAAGAGACGACGCTTTCGGTGACCATCGGGGGCTCGCGCGGCGGTCTCACCGACAGCGTCACGCGCAGCCTCCCGGTGTTCCCGGACGTCGACACGCGCCAGGAGGACGCCGCGTACTACCGCGGACTCTTCGTCCCGTGGCTCGCGCAGCGCTATCCCGACCTCGGCATCGACGGCACGACGCCGTGGAAGGGCACGATCTCGGGTGCGCACCTGCTCGTCGTGTCGCACTACCTCTTCTACAACGACACGTGGGAGCTCGCGGTCGAGTGGCACGTGATGATCGCGCCGTACGACTGGGCGACGCTCTACCTGCGTCGACGCTTCGAAGAGACGAGACCGAGCTTCGCCGCGAAGATCGACTCCGTCAGTGCGGCGACGCCGCCGTACGAGACCGCGCCGCCGGACGTCGTGCGGCGCTAGGGCCTAGTTGCGCTTGCCCCGACCCATCCCCGGCTTGCGACCGTGGTTGGCCTTCTTGCTCCGCCACCCCAGCTTGCCGGTGGTCTTCTGCTTCCGCTGACCCTTACTCATTACGTTCCCCAGAATCAAAAAGGTGGAGCTGAAGCGCCCGCGTGGGCGGTGCGATCAGCTCCGTCACCAACCATTGTGCGATGTCCGAGGCGGTCGCGTCTTTGGGAAGGCCGACGCGATCGCGCGCCGCGTCGAGCCGCCGCTTCACGGTGCGCGGATCGCTCCCCAGCATCCGCGCCGTCTCCGTGAGCGGCCGCTCGAGCACGTCGCGCAGGACGAACACGCCGAGGTCGCCGCCGCGCAGCGCGTAGCGGCCGACGAGGTCACGCAGCCCGGCGCCGAAGAGGCGACCGGTCGCCACGGCGTCGCGGATCGCGAGCGACGCGTCGCCGTCGAGCTCGCCGATGCGGAGCAGTGCGGCGACTTCGCCGTCCGGGAGGTGACGCGCCTGCTCGAGCGACGCGAGGAACCGCTGCACCACGACGTCGTCCGACACGGCCTCGCGCACCTCGCTCGCGACGACGTCGCGGACGCGCTCGAGCGCGGCAACGAGCGAGCGACGGAGTCCCTCGAGATCGGCGAAGCGCACGACCTCGACGACAGCGGGGTTCCCGAGGAGGAGGCGCGACACCGCGTGGTCGCGCTCGACGACGAGGATCACGGGGATGCCGTGCTCTCGCGCGAGCTCGACCTCGATCCCGACGCCGAACGACGGGATCCCGGCGTACGCGACGACGACGCGCGAGCCGGCCACGTGCGCCCGATCGATGTCGTACACCGCGCGCGGCTCGAGGTCGGCGGCGGTCACCGGGTCGGTCACGCGGTGCGGCAGGTACGCGCGGAGGCCGGCCGTCTCCACGACCTCGGCGAGGAGCTCGTAGAAGAGGCGCGTGCGCGCGGCGTCGTCGACGGCCGTCAGCGCGCCTGAGATGTAGGCCTCTCCAGTGGCGATGCGGGTCTCGGCATCCATGGGCGCACGATGGTGCCATGACCGTCAAGTGACCGACCAGCGCCGTACCATTCGGCCGTGGCCGAACCGCGCCTCGGCGAGCACCTCCGCCGCTACCCGCTGTTCGCGAAGCTCCCGGAGCCCGAGCTCCTCGCGCTCGCGGAGCGCATGCGGTCCCGCGTGTTCAAGCGCGGCGAAACGCTCTTCCGGAAGGACGATCCTGGGAATCACCTGTACGTCGTGCTCGATGGGGCGGTGAAGATCGCGCTGCCCGGCGAGTTCGGCCAGGAGGCGCTCGTCTCGATCATGCGTTCCGGCGACTTCTTCGGCGAGCTCGCGCTCTTCGACGGCAGCCCTCGCTCGGCCTCGGCCACGGCGCTCGAGGACACGCGTGCGGCGCTCCTCGCGCGCGACGACTTCCTCACGTTCCTCGAGACGCATCCGGGAGCGGTGCGCGTGCTCCTCGACGCGCTCGCCAAGACGATCCGGCGCCTCTCCGATCGCGTCGAGGACCTCATCTTCCTCGACGTGCCGAGCCGTGTCGCGAAGTACCTGCTCGATCTCGCCCAGGGAGATGGCGACGCGAACCGCGAGCTCACCCTGACGCAGGACGAGCTCGCCGCGTTCATCGGCGCATCGCGCGTCTCGGTGAACCGCGTGCTCGGCGACCTCGAGCGGCGCGAGATCATCGAGATCCGCCGCCGGCACATCGTCATCAAGGACGCGACGAAGCTCGCGAAGGAGATCCGGCTATAGCCTCACGCCGGAAGCGCCCGCTCATCCTCGTCGTCGAGGACGACCCCGCCCTCGGCGACGTGATCGTGAGCGCGCTCAAGGACGAGG
>DATDNP010000185.1:0-3481 GCA_036518215.1 Candidatus Limnocylindria bacterium | reverse complement strand
TGTTCATGTAGAGCGTGAACGAGACGAAGCTGCCGATGCTGAGTGAGTGATGGGCGACCATGCGCGCGCCGATGAGCAGCACGGCGGCCGTCGCGAGGAGCGGCACGAACGAGATCAGCGGCACGTACGTGGCGCGTTGTCTATTCGCGCGCAACGTCTGCCGAAAGACCGCCTCCGACCTACGTCGGAACTTCGCCGACTCCGACCCCTCCTGGGCGAACGCCTTCACGACGTGGACGCCGACGATGTTCTCCTCCGCGACGGTCGCGACGTCGGCGAGCTTCTGCTGCACGTCGCGCAGCGTCGGGTGGGCGATGTGGCTGTAGCGGTATGCGAGCGCGACGAGCAGCGGCGTCACCGCGAGCACGATCAGCGCGAGCTTCCACTGGAAGAAGAAGAGGACGACGGTCACCGACACGACCGTGAGCACGTTCTGGAAGAAGAAGATCAGGCCGTAGCCGAGGAAGAAGCGCACGCCCTGGAGGTCGACGGTGGCGCGCGACATCAGCTGGCCCGTCTGGTGCCGGTCGTAGAAGCCGAACGAGAGGCGGACGAGGTGCGCGTACATCCCGCTTCGCATGTCCATCTCGACGTCGAGTGCCTGCTTGCCCGAGAGGAGCCGGCGGCCGAGCATCAGGGCCGCGCGGACGAAGCCGAGCGCGACGATCGCGCCGACGACGACCCAGAGCCGGTGCGTGTCGTGCCGGACCAGCGCCTGGTCGATCACCTGACGGCCGGTGATCCAGACGAGCGCGATCTGCGCCGCCTGCGAGCCGACGGCGAGCAGGACGGAGACGGCAAGGCCGATCCGGTAGGGACGAAGGAAGCCGAGCAGACGCACGAACGTCGCCCGGTACGGGACCGCGCTCACCGATTCAGCGTAATTGCGACAGCTCTTCCTGCACGAGCGCGAGCGCGCGCTCGAGCCGCGCGCGATTCTCGCTGAGGTTGAGCCAGCCGCTCGCTCCGGAGGGATGCGGAAGCGGCACGACCGGGACGCCGCCGAGCTCGTACCGCCGACCGACGCAGACGGTCAGCGAGGGCAGTCCGAGAAGCGCTCGCAGCGCGAGACCTCCCGCAGTCACGATCAGGGCGGGTCGGAGGAGCTCGAGCTCCCACCGATGCCAGAACGCGCACAGCTCGCGCTCGCGCGGTGCGGGCGTGCGGTCGCCGCGTCCGGACGGCGCTCGGCCGGGGTAGCACCGCGTCACCGACGCGCAGTAGAAGGTTGCGTAGAACTCGTCCTCGTCGAGCCCGAGCCACCGGCGCAGCGTCTGACCGGCGCGGCCGCGCCAGGGGAGGCGCTCCGCGCCCTCCACGATCCCGGGCGCCTGGCCGTACAGATACGCGTGCTGGCCGTGCGACGGCGCGCGAACCGGCGGCGACTCGAGCGGGTAGCCGGCCTCGACGCACGCGCGACAGCGAGCGAGGTCTCGCTGAAGGGACGCGAGCGAGCGATACGCCGACTTCCGGACGGTCACGGTCGTAGTCTCCCCGCGTGCTCCCGCTCGAGAGCATCCCGAACTTCTCCGAAGGGCGAGACCGTGACGTGATCGACGCGATCGGCCGGGCGCTCGCCGCGCATGCGCGCGTCCTCGACCTTCATGCCGACGAGGATCACAACCGCTCCGTGTTCACGATCGTCGGCGACGAGGAGGAGATCGTGCACGCGTTGCTGGCGGGAATCGGGTGCGCGCGGGAGCGGATCGACCTTCGCCGCCACGAGGGGGTTCACCCGCGCATCGGGGTTGCCGACGTCGTGCCGGTCGTCGCCGTCCGTCGTGACGAGGCAGAGCGGGCACGCGCCGCCGCCCGCGAGGTCGCGCGGCGGGTCGGCGACGAGCTCGGCCTGCCCGTGTTCCTCTACGCAGAGCTCGGCGACGGACACGGTCCCGCGTTCTTCCGGCGCGGCGGCCCCGCTGAGCTGCAGCGCCGGATCGACGCCGGCGAGCTCGCGCCCGACTTCGGTCCGCATCGCCTGGACGAGCGCGCGGGCGGCGTCATCGTCGGCGCGAGGCGACCGCTGATCGCCTTCAACGTCAATCTCGCGCACGCCGACGTCGAGGCCGCCCGCGCGATTGCGCGCACCGTGCGCGAGCGCGACGGCGGCTTCCCGGGTGTGCGCGCGCTCGGGCTCGACCTGCCGCGGGCGGGATACGCGCAGATCAGCATGAATGTCGAGGACTGGGAGGCAGCCGCGCTGCACGACATCGTCGCCGCGATCGAGCGTGAGGCGGCGGCCCGCGGCGTCGAGATCGCGGGCGCCGAGCTCGTCGGGCTGATGCCGGCGGGAGCAGCGGTCGCCGCGGCCGGCGCGACCCTGCGCATCGCCGGCTTCGACGCGTCGCACGTGCTCGAGCTACGGCTGCTCGAGGACGCCGTCCAGTAGGGCGCGCCCGACGACCGCCCCCTCGACGCCGATTCGCTCGAGCGCGGCGAGGTCGGCGTGGGAACGGATCCCGCCTGCGGCGAGGACGGGTCCTCCGAAGCGCGCGACCACCCCTTCGAGCAACCCGAGATCCGGGCCGGCGAGCGTGCCGTCGCGATCGACCGCCGTGCACAGGATCCGCGCGACGCCGGCGGTCCGGCAGCGGTCGACGAAGTCGTCGGCGCTCGAGCCGCCTCTCGTCCAGCCGTGTGTGCGCACCGCTCCGTGGTCGACGTCGACGGCGACGACGAGACGCTCGCCGAGCCCTTCGACGTACCGCTCAGGTCCCTGCTCGAGCGCGGCCGTGCCGACGATCACCCGCGCCACGCCCGCCTCGGCGAGTGCCGTCGCGTCGGCGGGCAGGCGCACGCCGCCGCCGAACTGGAGCGGGACCGGCGCGGCGGCCGCCACGAGCTGCCGCGCGAGCTCCAGCGGCACGACCCCGTCTCGCGCGGCGTCGAGAGCGACGGCGTGCAGGTAGGGAGGACGCGCGGCCGCGAATCGGCGCGTGAGCGCGACCGGGTCGCCGGCCTCTCGCGTGACCCGTCCGAAGTCCCCCTGCTCGAGTCGGACGGCGCGGCCCTCGAGCACGTCGATTGCGGGAATCAGTTGCAGCGTGTTACCATGCTAACACGATGGCAACCGCCGCCGAGCCCCGACATTGGCCGACACGCCTGCACCGAGACCTGTTCGAGACGATCTCCTCGCTGAAGACGCGCGACGAGGCGGAGCGGTTTCTGCGCGACCTGTGCACGCGGGCGGAGCTGGACGCGATGGCGCACCGCTGGCAGGTCGCGCAGCTCCTGGACGAGGGGCTGCCGTACGTGGAGGTCGCGCGGCGGGCGCACGCGTCGACGACGACGGTGACGCGCGTGGCGCAGTGGCTGCGCCGGGGCGAGGGCGGCTACCGGCTGGCGCTGCAGCGCCACAAGAGACGCTGAGGATCGCAGTCCCGTCGAAGGGCCGGCTCCGCGAGCCGGCGATCACGCTGCTCGAGGACGCAGGCCTCGCACCGGAGACCCCGGGCGACCGCGCGCTCGCGTTCCCGTGCCG
>DATDNP010000184.1:0-3639 GCA_036518215.1 Candidatus Limnocylindria bacterium | reverse complement strand
GACCATTGGGGTAAGGTAGCCGATAGTGGATCTGCGACTTCTTCCGCAGCAGCAACTCAAGGTCACACCGAAACAGATCGCCGCGAACTACATCCTTCAGCTGTCGTCGATGGAGCTGCAGGATGTGATCAACGCTGAGCTTCAGGAGAATCCAGCGCTCGATCTCGAGGAGTCGCAGGTCTGCCCGCTGTGCGGCGAGCCCCTGCAGGGACGCATCTGCCTCAATTGCTTCGGACTGGCCAACAAACCGCCGCGTGGCGACGAGCCCGAGGCCGAGCCGCTCGAGGGCACGAGCCTGATGCAGCGCGACGAAGAGGACGACGAGTTCGATCCGATCGTCCGCGCTGAGGCCGAGCAGACGCTCGCCGAATACCTGTCATGGAACGTGCGCGTCATGCTCCCGTCCCGCCTGCATCCGGTGGCCGAGTACCTCGTCGGCAACATCAACGAGAACGGACGCCTCGAGGGCGTCACGCTCGAGGACGCCGCGAAGGTCACCAAGGTCCCGCTCGCGGACGTCGAGCGCGTGCACAAGGCGATCCTCTCGATCGAGCCGTGGGGCGTCGGCGCGCGCGATACGCGCGAGTGCCTCCTCGTCCAGATCGAGCATCTCGAGGAGATCGGTGAGGCGGTACCGCCGCACGCGAAGCAGATCGTCGCTGAGCAGCTGCGAGCGCTCGGCGAGCGCAAGTACGGCGACATCGCCCAGGCCCTGCGCATCACCCGTGAAGAGGTCGAGGCCGCGGCCGATTACATCCACGACTTCCTCAACCCGTATCCCGCCCACGGTTTCGCCGCGGGACCCGGAGGCGCGTCGGTGGGCGGTCGCGAGGTCGGTCTGCGGCCGGACGTGATCATCTACAAGGACGAGTCAGGCGACTTCAAGGTCGAGGTCATCGAGTCACGACGGTTCTCCCTGCGCGTGAACCCGGTGTATCGCCAGCTCGTCGGACAGCTCCAGGCTGCTCGCCGCGAGGGCAGCAGCAACGAGACGCTCCCGATGAGCGACCAGGAGCGCCAGCACATCCGCGACTACGTCACCCGCGCGAAGTTCTTCATCGACAACATCAATCAACGCCGGCAGACGATCGCGCGCATCACGGAGGTCATCGTCGAGTGTCAGAGGGACTTCCTCGAGAGCGGTATCCAGTCGCTCCGTCCGCTCACGCGAGCCGAGGTGGGTGAGCGGATCGGGATGCACGAGTCGACGGTGAGCCGCGCGACCGCGGGAAAGTTCGTCCTCATCCCGAGCGGTCAGGTCGTCCCGTTCGCGACGTTCTTCACGGCGTCGCTCGGCGTGAAGGACGTCATCAAGCAGATCATCGAAGCCGAGGACCGCACCCGGCCGTTCTCCGATCAGGAGATCGTCGAGAAACTACGGCAGGAGCACGGCATCATCCTCGCGCGTCGGACCGTCGCGAAGTACCGCGAGGAGCTACAGATCCTTCCCGCGAGGCTGCGCAAGCACAGCTAGCGCGAGCTAGCGACGAGCGGCGTTCGGCTTGGCGGGTGGCTCTCCGAGCGACGACTTGATGCTGTCGACCGCGCTCGACTCGATGTGATAGCCGAATGCGGTACGACGGACGCCCGGCAGATCCTTGCCGCGCATGGCATCGCGAAGCGCGTGCTCGCGCCACCCGATGCGCTGCGCGAGCTCCGCCGTCGTGAGCCACTCGCGATCCTTGCTCTTCGCCTTCTCGGCGGCTTCAGCCTTCGGTTGGCTCTTGGATGCTTTCTGCGGAGGCATGACCGAACGATACCCGGTTTGCCCTCTGTGCAGGTCGCGCCCTAAACTGCCCTGAGAGCGCTGCGGCCTCCTCCGTCGAGGCGGGCGCTTGCTTCTTGTCCGTCATCTACTGCTCTCGGAGGACCTCTTTGGACGCGTCACCCCTGCTTTGGGTCGTACCTCTGTCTGGCCTGCTGGCCGTGCTCGTCGCCGCGTACTTCGCCTGGGACGTGCTGCGCTCTGACACCGGCACGCCCGAGATGCAGAAGGTCGCGGGGGCGATCTACACGGCCGCGGTCGCGTTCATCAAGCGGCAGTACCGCACGATCGCGCTCCTCGCGGTCGGCGGCATGGTCGTCATCGGCCTCGTCATCTACTTCTTCGAGTCCGCTCCGGGCGTGTCGGCCACGGAGCTCGCGATCCGCACCGCGATCGCCTTCATCGTCGGCGCCGCGTGCTCGATGGCGTCCGGCATCGTCGGCATGTTCGTCGCGGTGAAGTCGAACCTGCGGACTGCGGCGGCCGCGCAGCACAGCGTCGCCGACGCGCTCCGCATCTCGCTCCGCGGCGGCGCGGTGTCGGGCATCCTCGTCGTCGGTCTTTCGCTCATCGGGGTGTTCGCGATGTTCATCGCGTACGGCGGTTTCCAGCACCCCGACCAGGCGCCGTTCACCATCGTCGGCTTCGGCTTCGGCGCGTCGTTCGTCGCGCTGTTCGCGCAGCTCGGTGGCGGTATCTACACCAAGGCCGCCGACCTCGGCGCCGACCTCGTCGGCAAGGTCGAGGCCGGCATCCCCGAGGACGACCCTCGCAACGCCGCTGTCATCGCCGACCTCGTCGGCGACAACGTCGGGGACTGCGCCGGTCGTGGCGCGGACCTCTTCGAGTCGACGGCGGCCGAGAACATCGGCGCGATGATCCTCGGCGTCGCGATCTACGCGGTCACGCAGAACGTCGCGTGGATCCTGTTCCCGCTCGTCGTCCGTGGCTTCGGCCTCATCGCGAGCGTCATCGGCATCTTCACGGTCCGCGGCAGCGACACGAAGAGCCCGATGTCGTCCCTCAACCTGGGCTACTACATCACGGTCATCCTCTCGATCGCCGGCATGTTCCTCGTGACGAACCAGATGCTGAACGAGAAGGGCGGCGGGATCTGGTTCTTCTACGCCGGCGTCACCGGCATCCTCACGAGCCTCGCCTTCGTGTACATCACGCAGTTCTACACGGCCGGCAACTGGCGTCCCGTGAAGGAGATCGCCGCTGCCGCGAAGACGGGTCCGGCCACCACGATCATCTCCGGTATCGCCGTCGGCTTCGAGACCACCGCCGCGTCGGCGATCACCATCGCCATCGCTCTCTTCCTCTCGCACTTCTTCGGCGAGCGGTGGGGCGAGGCGACGGGCCTGCCGCACGGCGGCATCTACGGGACGGCGGTCGCGACGATGGGCATGCTCATGAGCGCGGCGTTCATCCTGGCCGAGGACACGTTCGGCCCGATCACCGACAACGCAGGCGGCGTCGCGTCGATGTCTCGCGCGTCGGAAGAGACGCGTGAGCGGACCGACCGTCTCGACGCGGTGGGCAACACGACGAAGGCGCTCACGAAGGGCTACGCGGTCGGCTCGGCCGCGCTCGCCGCGTTCCTGCTGTTCTCCGCGTATCTCGACAAGGTCGCGCAGCTGACGGGCAAGCCGTTCGACAGCGTCGACCTCGCGAAGGTGAATGTCTTCCTCGGCGGATTCCTCGGCGCGATGCTCGTGTACCTCTTCTCATCGCTCGCGATCCGCGCCGTCGGTCGCGCCGGCGGCGCGATCATCGAAGAGGTCCGGACGCAGTTCCGCGAGCACCCCGGCATCATGGCGGGCACCGAAGAGCCCGATTACGGCCGCGTCGTGGACATCACGACCGCGTCC
>DATDNP010000183.1:0-2808 GCA_036518215.1 Candidatus Limnocylindria bacterium | reverse complement strand
CTCGATCCCGGTGATGCCGCGCTTCCACGCCTCCCGCTGCCCGAGACGGATCGCCTCGACCATGTCGTCGTCGGTCGGGAGCGGCACCGCCGCGTCGGCCAGCATGTTGGCGTTCTCCTGCAGGATGCCGGTCGCCTCGCCGCGCGCGTCGCGGAAGATCGCCCCGCCCGCCGGCGCAGGCGTGTCGGGAACGATCTTCGCGCGGCGGAGCGCCTCGCTGTTGAGCCAGCGGGAGTGACCGTCGCGGCTCCGGAGCGCCGCCGGCCGCCCATGCGTGACGCGGTCGAGCTCCGCCGCCGTCGGCCAGCGCCCCCAGACGTTCTTGTCGAACCGACCGCCGAGGACCCAGGCATCTTCCGGAAGCCGGCGCGCGTACGCCTCGGTCCGCGCGAGCGCCTCGTCGACGGTCTGCGTGTCGCGCAGGTCGAGCTGGCCCATCTGCATGGCCCACCACACGAAGTGCACGTGCGCGTCAGTCCAGCCCGGCACCATGAGCCCGCCGCGAAGGTCGATGCGCTCCGCGTCCTGCGCTTCGCTCGCGAGCGCGCGCGCGTCGCCGACGGCGACGACGCGCCCGTCGCGCGCGAGGAGCGCGTCCGCAGGGCGGCCATCGCCGACGTGCACGCGACCGCCGTGGAACAGCGTCGACCTCATGCGAAGCCCCCACGACCCCGAAGCGGTACGAACCGCACGGCGCCGTGTCGTCGCTCGCGGCCGTTCGCGTCGCGCACGACGAGCTCCTGCATCTGCTCGTCACCGACGGGCGCGACGACGCGGCCGCCGGCCGCGAGCTGCGCGTCGAGCGCGGGGGCGATGGCGGGCGTCGCCGCGGTCACGAGGATGCGGTCGTACGGCGCGGCGTCCGGATATCCGAGCGACGCGTCGGCGTGGACGACGCGGACGTTCTCGTGGCCGAGGCGCGCGAGCCGTTCACGCGCGGCATCGGCGAGCGAGCGGTGGCGCTCCACGCTCACGACGTCGTGCGCGAGCTCTGCGAGCACGGCCGCCTGGTATCCGGAGCCGGTGCCGACCTCGAGGACGTGATGCGTCGGCCCGACCTCCAGGAGCTCGGTCATCCGCGCGACGACGTACGGCTGCGAGATCGTCTGGCCCTCGCCGATCGGCAGGGCGTGGTCGCCGTACGCCACCTCGCGGTCGGACTCCCGCACGAACTCGACGCGCGGGACGCGCGCCATCGCGTCGAGGACGCGGTCGTCGCGGATGCCGAGGTGCCGCAGCTGCGCGACCATCTCCGCGCGCGTGACGCTCACGCCCACATGATGCGGTCTGCTCGGCGGTCTAGCCCTTTTCGATCGGCACGCCGACGAGGCTGCCCCACTCGGTCCAGGAGCCGTCGTAATTGCGGACCTTCTCCTGACCGAGCAGGTAGCGCAGGACGAACCAGGTGTGCGCGCTGCGCTCGCCGATCCGGCAGTACGCGATCGTCTCCGTCCCGTTCGTGAGCCCCTTCGCCGCGTAGATCGCGCGGAGCTCGTCAGCGCTCCTGAAGCGCCCGTCGTCGGCGACCGCCGTGCTCCACGGCACGTTCTGGGCTCCCGGGATATGACCACCCCGCTGCGCACCCTCCTGCGGGAGGTTCTCGGGTGCGAGCAGCTCTCCGCTGAACTCCTTCGGGGAGCGCACGTCCACGAGCTTCGCCTTCCCGTCGTGCACGCGCTCGAGCACGAGGTCGCGGATCGCGCGCACCGATGCGTCCGGCCCCTTCGCGCGGTACTCGCTCCGCTTGTAGGCCGGCGCCGCCGTCGAGAGCGGCCGCCCCTCGGCGACCCACTTCACGCGCCCACCGTTCACGAGCCGCACGTCCTTGTGCCCGTAGTACTTCAGGAGCCAGAAGAACCACGCGGCGAACCAGTTGTTGTTGTCTCCGTAGACCGCGATGGTCGTGTCGTTCGTGACGCCGCTTCGCGAGAGCAGCTCTTCGAGCTCGCGCTTGTCGATGAGATCGCGTATCGGATGCTGCTGCAGGTCCTTGCGCCAGTTGAGCCCGATGGCGCCCTCGACGTGTCCCTGGTCGTATGCCGTGGTGTCGACGTCGACCTCGAACACGCGGACGTTCGGGTCCGTTCGGTGCTGTGCGAGCCACTCGGTGTCGACGAGCGCCTCGGGGTGTGCGTAATCGCTCATAGCTGTCGTCCCTCCGTCGGGACGTTCCAACACGTGCGCGGTCTAGCGCAATTCCCGATGTGCGGATGGCACGTTGAGCCACGGCGTCACCACTGCAGGTAGCTGCGTGAGATCTTCGATCGTCGCGTCAGGTCGCACACCGACGTCCGCTTGCTTGTGCTCCGTGCGACGCCACACACTGCGCATGCCGAGGCGCGACGCGCCGACGATGTCGGCGTCGAGGCGATCTCCGACCATGAACGCCTCGTCGGCGCGCGCGCCGGCGAGCGCGAGCGCCCGCTCGAAGATCCGCGGATGCGGCTTCTGCCATCCGCAGCTGTGCGAGCTCACGACGGCGTCGATCGCGTCGGCGACGCCGAAGCGCCGCCAGTCCTCCCACACCTCGTCATCGCCGCGCGACAGCGTGTTCGTCACGAGCACGACGGCAAGGTCGTGCTCCTTGCACCACCGCAGCGCGGTGAACGCGCCGGGCACCGGCGTCGAGACGAGGTCGAGCGGCGCGGTCATGGCGACGCGGAGCCGGTCCAGCTCGATGTCGTCGATGCCGATCTGCGCGTTGCGGAACCACTCCTCGTACCAGCGGAGCGTCTCCTGCCGCAGGAACGCCTCCTCGGCATCTTCCGCGGCGTCGAGCGCATCGTCGCGGCGCGGTCCGATCTCGGC
>DATDNP010000182.1:0-16328 GCA_036518215.1 Candidatus Limnocylindria bacterium | reverse complement strand
GACGAGCGCGGCGAGCCGACCGGCATCCTGCAGGAGAACGCGAACATGCTGGCCGACGCGGCCGTACCGCTCCCGACGGACGACGACATGGTCGCGGCGATCCGTCTCGGACAGCGCGAGGCGTGGAAGCGCGGCATCACGGGGATCGAGACGCTCGACGCCTTCCGCGATCGCTTCCCCTTGGCCGCGTTCGAGCGTGTGCGCGACGCAGGCGAGCTCGGGATCCGGGCCCACATCGGTATCCCGCGCCTCGACCTCGACCTCGCCATCGCGCGCGGGCTGCGCACGAACGAAGGCGACGCGTGGCTCCGCGTCGGCCACGTGAAGATCTTCACCGACGGCGCGCTCGGCTCGCAGACGGCGGCGCTCGATGAGCCGTACGAGGGCACCGCGGATCGCGGCATCCTCACCATCGAGCCCGACGTGCTGGCACGCGAGGTCGCGAAGGCGGCGGAGCACGGGATCGCCGCGGCCATCCACGCCATCGGCGACCGCGCCGTGCACACCGCGCTCGAAGCGATCGCCCCGACCCGCCGCACCGCGCCACAGCTGCGTCCCAAGATCGAGCACGTGCAGCTGGTGCGCGTGTCCGACCTGGGCCGATTCGCGTCGCTCGGCATCGTCGCCTCGATGCAGCCGATCCACGCGACGAGCGACCGTGACCTCGCCGACCACTACTGGGGACCGCGACGCGTCGGGCGGGCGTACCCGTGGCGTACGTTGCTCTCGTCCGGAGCGGTGCTCGCGTTCGGATCCGATTCGCCGGTCGAGCCCATCGACCCTTTGCTCGGCATCTATGCCGCCGTCGCGCGGCGGCGACCCGGCGACGCGGACGCGTGGACGCCCGAACAGCGCCTCACCCTCGACGAGGCGCTCAAGGCATATTCGTCCGGCGCGGCGTACGCGCTCGGCCGCGAGCGCGAGTCCGGGACGCTCGCGCCGGGGATGTGGTGTGATGCGACGGTGCTCGACCGCGACCTCGCGCGCGTGCGCGAATCCGAGATCCTCGAGGCGCGCATCCGCGCCACGGTGAGCGGCGGCGTCGTGCGCTTCGACGACGGCCTCGCGTGATCCATCTCGTCCTCCACGGCGAGCTTCGCCAATGGAGTCCCGGCGGGAAGAGGGATCTGACGGTGTCCGGCGCGGGGCGCGCCGCGCGCGAGATCGTCCGCGAGCTCGGGATCCCGGCCGTCGAGACGGCGGCGTTCGTCGTCAACGGCGAGCAGCGAGACGCGGACGCCGTGCTCGCCGAGGGCGACACGCTCGAGGTCCTGCCGGCGATCAGCGGCGGCGCAGCGGAAGGTGCGCTCGCCGGCGTGCGCGTGCTCGATCTCACCCGCGCGCTCGCGGGTCCGTACTGCACGCTCATGCTCGGCGACCACGGCGCCGACGTCGTGAAGGTCGAGATGCCCGGCACGGGCGACGAGACGCGCAGCTGGATGCCGCCGGCGATGAAGGGCGTCTCGGCGTACTACCTCTCGATCAACCGCAACAAGCGGAGCCTGACGCTCGACCTGAAGCATCCGGAAGGCAAGAAGGTGCTGGAGAGACTCATCGAGCGGAGCGACGTCCTCGTCGAGAACTTCAGCCCCGGGACGCTCGCGCGCCTCGGCTTCCCAGACGAGCGGCTTCGCTCGATCAACCGCGGGCTCATCGTCGCGCACATCAGCGGGTTCGGGCAGGACGGCCCAGGTCGCGCGTGGCCCGCCTATGACCTCATCGTGCAGGGGATGGGCGGGATCATGAGCCTCACCGGCGAGCCCGGGCGCGATCCGGTGATGGTCGGCGTGCCGCAGGCGGACATGGTGGCGGGGATGTTCGCGGCCTTCGCGATCGTCGCGGCGCTCCGCGCGCGCGATCGGAACGGCGACGGGCAGGTCATCGACGCGACGATGATCGGGGGCCAGGTCGCGCTCCTCTCACGTCAGGCGGCGCGATTCTTCGCCGACGGGACGGTCCCGCGGCCGGAGGGGAACGTGCACGCCTCGATCGTCCCGTACCAGACGTTCCGTGCGTCCGACGGCCACGTGAACGTCGGCGTCGCGAACAACGCACTCTGGGAACGGTTCTGCCGTGCGCTCGACCTCGACGACCTTCTCGAGGACGAGCAATTCGCCGACAACCCGCGACGCGTCGCGCATCGCGGCGAGATCATCTCCGTCATCGAGAAGCGCATGCACGAGCTCACGAAGAGCGAGGTCGTGCGCCGGCTCCGCGAAGCGAACGTGCCGGTCGGTCCGATCAACTCGCTGGACGAGGTCTTTACTGATCCGGTCGTTCGTCACCTCGGGCTCATCGCCGAGGTCGACCATCCGACGGCCGGACGCGTGCGCGCCCCGGGGATCCCCGTGCGGATGGATGGCACACCGCCGTCGGTCCGACTCCACCCGCCGCTCCTCGGCGAACACACCGACGACGTGCTCGCGGAGCTCGGCTACACCGCGGACGAGATCTCGGCCCTCCGCGCGGACGGCGCCGTCTGAACGCGGCCCCGCCGAGCGGACGCCGCAGGCCGCTCTGGCTCGTCGCGAGCCTTTCGATCCTCTCGCTCGGGCTGTACATCCCCATGTGGTTCGGCCTCACCTGGTCCGAGATGCGCGGCGAGCGCAAGGACGATCAGATGTTCCCGCTCGGCCACGCGCTCTCCATGCTCGTCCCGGGATGGAACGCGTGGCAGGCATGGCGGCACTTCCGCATCATCGACGCGCTCGTACAGACCGCCGTCCCGCGCATGCGTGTGGACGCGACGAGCGGCGCGATCGGGCTCGTCATCTGGTGGCTCACCTTCACGCATTACTCGTCGGACCCGCTCTTCCTCGTGCTCGACACGATCGAGCTTCTCGCGGGGACGCTCGTCGTGATCTACGGCCAGCGCGCGCTCAACGCCTACTGGGCCGCGCACGGCGGCGAGGAGCGTCTGCTCGAGACGGATCTCATCGCGCTCGGCATCGCAAGCCTCTATCTCGTCGTCACGATCATCGGCTTCCTCTCCGGTCCGTGACGCTATCCTCCGTTCCGGTGCCGAGCATCCTTGTCGTCGGTTCGCTCGCGTACGACGACGTCCGCACACCGCTCGCGAGCCGCGACGCGGTGCTCGGCGGCGCGGCGTCGTACTTCTCGATGGCAGCCTCGCTGTATTCGCCCGTGCGGCTCGTCGGCGTCATCGGCGACGACTTCCGCGAGGAGGACGTCCGCCGGCTTCGTGACCGCGGCGTCGACCTCGCCGGTCTCGAACGCCGTGGCGGACGCTCGTTCCGGTGGCGCGGCAGCTACGACTTCGCGCTCGACACCGCCGAGACGATCAACACCGAGCTCGGCGTCTTCGGCGACTGGCACCCGCAGGTCCCGCACTCGTTCCGCGACAGCGAGCTCGTGTTCCTCGCGAACATCCATCCCGAGATCCAGCTTGCGACGCTGCGACAGGTGAAGGGGGCGCGGACGGTCGCGCTCGACACGATGAACTACTGGATCGAGCATGCGCGCGACGCACTGGTCGCCGTGATGCGCGAGGTCGACGTCGTGAGCGTGAACGAGGCGGAGGCACGTCAGCTCTGCTCGACGTTCAGCATCGTGCGCGCCGCGCGCGAGATCCTCGCGCTCGGGCCGAAGGTGCTCGTCGTGAAGCGCGGCGAGCATGGCGCGACGCTCTTCACGCGCACCGCTGCCTTCTACGCGCCCGCGTACCCGCTCGAGGACGTCGTCGACCCGACGGGCGCGGGCGATTCCTTCGCGGGCGGCTTCGTCGGGTTCCTTGCGCGTCACGGCACGATCGACGACTCCGCGCTGCGGCGCGCCGTCCTGCACGGCACGGTGTGCGCGTCATTCGCCGTCGAGGCGTTCAGCGTCGACGGGATCGCCGCCGCGACGCCCGAGCTGGTCGAGGCACGCTACCGAGCGCTCTGCGACCTCATCGCGCTCTAGCGGAACCGCCGAGCGCGCGCATTTGTAGTGGGAGCGGAGTCCGACTCCGTGGAGGGCCGTCCGACGGAGGACGCACTTCTGGTCCAGCGCAGCCGAGATGGCGACCGTGACGCGTACGCCGAGCTGGTGACGCGGTACGAGGGCGTGGCCGCGCGCACCGCGTACGTCATCACAGGCAACGAGGAGGACGCGGAGGACGTGGCCCAGGAGGCGTTCGTGAAGGCGTTCTACGCGCTCGACCGCTTCCGCCCCGACGCACCCTTCCGTCCGTGGCTGCTCCGCATCGTCGCGAACGAAGCGATCAACCGCCGCAAAGCGCGACGTCGCCGCGCGACGGTCGATCTCTCCGTCGTCGAGGACCGCGCCTCGCCCGACACGGCCCTGTCGCCCGAGGCCGCGGCCCTCGCGGGAGAGCGGCGCGACCGCGTGCTCGCGGCGCTGCGGTCGCTGCGCGACGACGATCGCCTCGTCATCGCGTACCGGTACTTCTTCGAGCTCTCGGAGGCCGAGATGGCCGACGCGCTCGCCGTCGCGCGCGGCACCGTGAAGTCGCGGCTCTCGCGCGCGATCGCGCGTCTGCGCGACGTCATGGGGGAGAGCGGTGAAATGGATGTCTAGCCGGATGCCCGACGAAGAGCTCGGCGCGGTCCTCGCGGACATCGGCGCGCGTCTCGCACTTCCGCGTGCCCCGCTCGCGCCGAGCGTCGTCGCGCGTCTGCGCGAGCGGCGGCGGTCGGCGCGGCGATGGACGCTGCGGATGCTCGCGCCCGCGCTCGCGACGCTCGTGCTGCTCCTCGCGATCGTGGCGGTCGCGTCGCCCGAGGTGCGTGCCGCCGCGCGCGAGATCCTGCGCATCGGCGGCATCGAGATCTTCCCAGTACCGACGGTCTCCCCGCGCCCATCGGCGAGCGCGACGCCGCTGTCGATCAGCGGTCAGCGCATGACGCTCGAGGACGCGCGCCGCGCCGTCGGCTTCGCCGTCCGAGTGCCCGACGTCCCGGTGCTCGGCTCGCCTGACGACGTCATCGTCGACACGACGCCGGTCCAGCGCGTCACGCTCGTGTACCGCGAACGCGAGGGCATCCCGACCTCGCCCGTCGCCGGCGTCGCCGCGCTCGTCGTCGAGGTGCGGGGCGACGTCGAGCCGACGTTCTTCGGCAAGGGGGTCGGGCCCGACACGAAGATCGAGCCCGTGACGGTCGCGGGGTCGCCGGGCTACTGGCTCGAGGGCGCGCCGCACTTCTTCTTCGTGCGGACCGCCGACGGATCCATCCGCGACGAGACGCTGCGGCTGGCGGGGAACACCCTCGTGTGGGTCGATGACGGTGTGACATACCGGCTCGAGGCCCAGGTCTCGCGAGACGAGGCACTCAGGATCGCGTCGTCGTTCCGCTGACCCGCTCGTGGGGTCGCCTGTCAGCCTTGTGTCCGGCATCGCGCGGTGTGAAAACGCTGTGCCGCATCGCGGCCAAACTCGGTATAGGCTTCGCGAATCGCCAACGGGAGGTGCGTGTGGACGAGAAGGTGACCAAGGCGCGCGTCAGTCGACGAACTCTGATCAAGGGGGCCGCGGCAGCGGCAGCGGCTCCGGTCCTCGCGTCGTGCATCGGTGCCCAGAGCACTTCGAGCCCGACGCCCGCGGCGAGCGGCAGCGGTGCGGCCTCAGGGTCGCCGAAGCTCAGCGGCAATCTGAACATCCTTCAGTGGAGCCACTTCGTTCCGGACTTCGACACGTACCTCGACAAGTGGGCCGCTGACTGGGGCAGCAAGAACGGCGTCACCGTGAAGATCGACCGCATCCCGCAGGCGGACCTGCCGGCGCGGTTCGCGGCCGAGGTCGCGGCGAAGTCGGGGCACGACCTCGTCGCGCACTTCGCGAACGGCTTGCCGGCGCTCTTCACGAGCAGCCTCGTCGACATCAGCGACATCTGCGACCGCGCGGCGACCAAGTACGGCGGCTGGATCGCCGCCGGCGAGGCCATCGGCAAGGTCAAAGGCAAGTGGTACGGCTATCCGGACTTCCTCGTGCCGTTCCTCTCGAACTGGCGCAAGGACGTCTTCAACGCCGCCGGCTACACGAAGGATCACCTCGAGAAGTGGCAGGACCTGCTCGACCTCGCGCCGAAGGTGAAGGCCGCCGGCAACCCGATCGGCACCGCCGTGTCACAGACCTCCGACGCGGAGCACACCTGGCGCTCGCTCATGTGGTCGTACGGCGCGTACGAGTTCAGCCAGGACGGCAAGACGATCACGATCGACAGCCCCGAGACGCGCACCGTGCTCGACTTCGCGAAGAACCTGTACGGGAACATGGAGAACGCGGTCCTCTCGTGGGCGGACGTGGACAACAACACGTACCTGCAGTCCGCGAAGGGCTCGTGGATCTACAACCCGATCAGCGCCTACCGCACGATCGAGAGCCAGAACAAGGACCTCGCCGCGAAGATCATCGTCGACAACCCGCTCTCGGGTCCCAAGGCGCAGATCGCGTCGATCCAGTTCACCGTCTATGGCATCTGGAACTTCTCGAAGAACATCCCCGCCGCGCGGCAGTTCCTCACGGACTACAGCGACGACTGGGAGAACCAGTTCAAGGCCTCGAAGGGCTACAACAACCCCTTCCTCAAGGCGCACTCGAAGAAGCCGATGCCCGTCCTCGGCGACGATCCGAAGCTGACGCACCTGCAGGACATCTCGAACTACGTGCAGCCGGTCGGCTACCCGGGTCCGTCGTCGCAGGCCGCGTACGACGCGCTCAACAACCACGTCATCACCGACATGTTCGCGAACTACATCACCGGCAAGAAGTCCGTCGACGACACGATCGCCGACGCGAAGAAGCGCCTCCAGGATTCGCTGACCAAGTTCCCTCTGTGAGCTAGGGCCCGCGGCAACGCGGGTGGGGAGCAGCAGAAAGGCCGGGCACGAAGCCCGGCCTTTCGCTTGTCTCGAGGTCCGCGCGGCTACTTCAGCGCGCCGCCGGTGATGCCCTTCACGAAGGTGTCCATGAAGAGGTTGTAGACGATGGCCACGGGCACGGACACGATGAGCGCCCCGGCCATGAGCGAGCCCCAGAAGAACACGTCACCACGGATGAGGTCGGTGACGACGCCCAGCGTGATCATCTTCTGGTCGGACGACGACACGAAGGTGAGCGCGTAGACGTACTCCTGCATCGCGAGCGTGAACGCGAAGATGACGATGGTGAGGATGCCGGGGACGCTGACCGGCAGCACGATCCGGAACATCGCGCCGAGGCGGCTGCAGCCGTCGACGCGCGCTGCCTCGGTGATCTCGCGAGGCACGTTCTTGAAGAAGCCCATGAGCAGCCACGTGCAGAACGGGATCGTGAACGTCGGATAGACGACCGCGAGCGCCCACTTGTTGTTCACGAGGCCGAGACCGACGACGAGCTGCGAGAGCGGCAGGAACAGCAGCGTCGGCGGCACGAGGTACGTGAGGAAGATGCCGATGCCGAGCGAGCCTGACCCGGGGAAGCGCGTACGCGCGAGCACGTACGCCGCGGGCACGCAGATGAGCACGGTGATCACCACCACGACCAGCCCGACCTCGGCGGTGTTCTGCACCCACGTGACGAAGTTCGTCCGCTCGAGCAGGTAGCGGACCTGGTCGAACGTGGGAGCGAGGTGGAAGACGAGCGGGTTGTTCTGGAGGTTGTAGAGGTCGTTCACCTGCTTGAACGTCGTGACGAACATCCAGTACACGGGGAAGGCGGCGAAGATGACGTAGAGCCCGATCGCGGCCCAGAACAGGGCGGAGCCGCGGAGGCGGCGCAGCCGGTAGCTGGTGGAGTGGTGGGCCTGTGTGAGCTGCATCTAGTCCATGCTCCGCGACTTGATGTTGCGGAGGAACAGGAACGCCGCCACGAGCAGCACCGGGAAGAGGAACAACGACATCGTCGCGCCGCGCCCGAGCGAGCCGGCGACGACGCCGGTCTGGAACGCGTAGGACGCGATGACGTGCGTCGAATCGACGGGGTTGCCGCGCGTCATGAGCCAGACCACGGTCATGTCCGTCGCCGTGAAGACGAGGGAGAAGAGCAGCGCGATGTAGAGGATCGGGGCGACGATCGGGACCATGATCTTGTTCCAGCGGGTCCACCAGCCCGCGCCGTCGAGGTTCGCGGCCTCGATGATCTCCTGCGGCACCGCGCTGATGCCCGCGGTGAGGACGATCGCCGTGAACGGCAGGTTGCGCCAGACGTTCACGAGGATGATCGAGAGCATCGCCGGTATCTCCTCGCCGAGCCAGTTCGGACCGGTGCCCGCGCCGATGAGCGGGAAGAAGCCCGAGTGCACGCCGACCCAGTTGATGACGCTGTAGGTCGGGTTGAGCATCCAGTTCCACGCCATGGCGCCGATCGCGACCGGGATCGTGAACGGCAGCATGATGAGCGCGCGCACGAATCCCCGGCCGCGGAACTTCCGCAGCAGCAGGAACGCGAGGAAGGTCCCGAAGAACATCTGGAGCGCCTGCGACGAGATCGTGAAGATGAACGTGTTGAGGAGCGCTCGGCGGAAGATCTCGTCGTTCAGGACGGCCTGGATGTTCTGGAGGCCGGTGAACTCGGCGATCGGCTCGGCCACCGTCGCATTGCTCACCGTGAACCAGAGGGCGACGCCGAACGGATACGCGACGAGCAGGAGGATGTACGCGATGGCCGGGGCGACGAGGACGTAGCCGAACACCTTCTCGCTGTCGAGCAGGTGGCCGATACGGCCACCCGTCGCATTGAGGCCGTACTGGCGACGCCGCGCTGCCTCTGCCATTCCCGACAATCTATCGGAGCGGGCGAATAACGCATTGGGTCGGTCGCTCGCTCAGTGCTGGTCGGGGTGCCGGGACTCGAACCCGGGACCTCAGCGTCCCGAACGCTGCGCGCTACCAAGCTGCGCTACACCCCGAAGGCGAGCCAACACCGCGCGATCGCGCGCGGGGCAAAGTCGATTGTAGGGGAGAAGAACCTAGAATCGTGATGCCGATGCTGTCCGACTACCTCCCTGTGCTCGTGCTCTTCGTGCTCGTCTCCGCGATCGGACTGGTGGCCGTGAACATCCCGCATTTCGTCGCTCCGCGACGGCCTTCGCTCGCGAAGCTCGCACCGTACGAGTCCGGGATGAGCCCCATCGGCCCGGCGTGGCGGCGCGTGCCCATCCGCTTCTACCTCACGGCGATGCTCTTCGTGCTCTTCGACGTCGAGGTCATCTTCTTCTACCCCTGGGCGGTCGCGCTGCACCGGCTGCGGGTGTTCGGCCTGGTCGAAATGGCGATCTTCGCCGGCCTGCTGCTGCTCGGGTACGCGTACGTCTGGCGGAAGGGAGCGCTCCGATGGGAGTGAGCCCGACGACGCACGACGGCGTCGTTGCACGCGGGAACCTCGCGGATGGGCACGAGGGTGGCGGCGTGCTGTTCTCCACCATCGAGAAGGCGGCGAACTGGGCACGTTCGAACTCCCTGTGGCCGCTCAGCTTTGGCCTGGCGTGCTGCGCCATCGAGATGATCAGCATGTCGGCCGCGCGATTCGATGTCTCGCGTTTCGGCTCGGAGGTCTTCCGCGTGAGCCCGCGGCAGGCGGACCTCATGATCGTCGCCGGGCGCGTCTCCCAGAAGATGGCGCCGGTGCTCCGCCAGCTCTACGACCAGATGCCCGATCCGAAGTGGGTCATCTCGATGGGCGCCTGCGCCTCGTGCGGCGGCGTGTACAACAACTACGCGATCGTCCAGGGCGTCGACAAGATCGTGCCCGTCGACGTGTTCCTCGCCGGCTGCCCGCCTCGTCCCGAGGCGCTCCTGTTCTCGCTCATGCAGGTGCAGGACATGGTGAAGCGCGGCCAGCGCAGAGCCATCAGCATCCAATGAGCCGCGTGGCGGACGGCATCGAGACGGCCGTCATCGCCGCGGGTGAGCTTCTCGACGCGGTGAGGAAGCTCCACGCCGACGGCTACGACGTGCTCGTCGACCTCTTCGCGTACGACACACCCGAGCGTTCCGAACGCTTCGACGTCGTCTATCTCTTCCACCGGCACGGCGACAACGCGCGCACACGGTTGAAGGTGGAGGTCGCCGACGGTGTCGCGGTCCCGACGATCAGCGACATCTACCCTCCCGCGAACTGGTACGAGCGCGAGGTCTACGACCTCTACGGCGTTCCCTTCGACGGTCATCCCGATCTGCGGCGCATCCTCATGCCCGACGACTGGATCGGACATCCGCTCCGTCGCGACCATCCCCTCGGCGGCGAGGTCGTCGACTACGGCCTAGCGAGGACGAGACCGGGAGCGCAGCTCACGGGTGAGGACGAGCGACGGCCGAGCGGCGAAGCCGCTACGGCGTGGTCGCCGATCGACTTCCCGGAGGGGACGACGCGATGACCACGACGCTCCCGCCGCACGACACGATGCTCCTGAACATGGGACCGCAGCACCCGTCGACGCACGGCGTGCTCCGTCTCATGCTCGAGCTCGACGGCGAGATCGTGCGCGACGCGCATCCCGACATCGGCTTCCTGCATACAGGCATCGAGAAGTCGATGGAGTACCGGACGTATCACCAGGCCATCACGCTCACGGACCGCATCGACTACCTGTCGCCGTACTCGAACAACCTCGCGTACGTGAACGCGGTCGAGAAGCTGTTCGACGTGAAGCCGCCCGCGCGTGCGTCGTGGCTCCGCGTCCTCATCGCGGAGCTCAACCGGATCGCATCGCACCTCATGTTCATCGGGTCGATCGGCATCGACCTCGCCGCGTCGAGCATGCTCATGTACGGCCTCCGCGAGCGCGAAGGCGTCATGCGGCTCATGGAGGAGCTCTCGGGCGTCCGGATGATGACGAGCTACATCCGCATCGGCGGGCTCCCCGCCGACGTGCCGTCCGGCTGGCTCGATCACGTCGCGGCATTCCTCGATGACTTTCCAAAGCACCTCGGCGAGTACGACGAGCTGCTGAGCGGCAACCCGATCTTCCGCCAGCGAATGATCGGGATCGGAAAGATCTCGGCGGCCGACGCGATCCGCTGGAGCATGACGGGTCCGAACCTTCGTGGGTCGGGCGTGTCGTATGACGTGCGGAAGGCCTTCCCGTACGAGACGTACGACCAGATCACGTTCGACGTGGTCACCGAGACCGCCGGCGACGCGTACGCGCGCTACCTCGTACGGCGGCGCGAGCTCGACCAGAGCGTGGCGATCTGCCGGCAGGTGCTGCGGAAGCTGCCGGACGGTCCGATCCGCATCGACGACCCGCACATCGCATATCCGAAGCGCGAGCTCATCCATCGCTCGATGGAGTCGCTCATCCACCACTACAAGCTCGCGACCGAGGGGCCGATCCCGCCGCCCGGCGAGGCGTACGCCGCCGTCGAGTCGCCGCGTGGCGAGTACGGCGTGCACGTCGTGAGCAACGGGACGAACCTCCCGCAGCGCGTGCGCGTCCGCGCGCCCTCGTTCGCGAACCTCCAGGCACTCCCGCTCATGATCCGCGGCGCGATGGTGGCGGACTGCATCGCCGCGCTCGCCTCCATCGATTTCGTTCTCGGAGAGATCGACCGATGAGCGAGCGACGGGAGCCCTTCGCGCGCCGGGACCCTCGGTCGGATGGGCCTCTCTCCTCCGCTGTGCTCGAGCAGATCGACTCGCTCGTGGGCCGGTATCCGACGAGGCGCGCGGCACTGCTTCCGAGTCTGTGGCTCGTGCAGGAGTCGCGCGGCTGGATCTCGCGCGATGACGTCGCGGAGGTCTCGGACCGGCTCGGCCTCGCGGCCGCGGATGCGGAGGGCGTGCTGTCGTTCTACTTCCTGTTCCATCGTCAGCCGCGCGGCACCGTCGTCATCGATGTCTGCGACAACGTGATCTGCCAGGCGAACGGCGCCGAGCAGCTCCTGTCGGATCTCTGCGCGCGTCTCGGCATCAGACCCGGCGAGACGACGGCGGATGGTCGCTACACGATCCGGCGCCAGGAATGCATCGCCGCGTGCCATCAGGCGCCCGCGGTCCAGGTCGACCTCGAGTACCGCGGGCCGGTGCGGTCTGCAGAAGAGCTGCTCGCATGACGCCCTACGAGCCCGTCCTGCTGCGCCGGCTCGGGCTCGAGCGCAGCGGTGACATCGACGTGTACGAGCGCACCGGCGGATACCAGGCTCTCCGGAAGGCGTTGAAGGAGATGTCGCCGCAGCAGGTGACCGACGAGGTCATCGCGTCGAACCTCCGCGGGCGCGGCGGCGCCGGGTTCCCGACCGGCCGCAAATGGTCGTTCATCCCAAAGGACGCGCCCGTGAAGTACCTCGCGGTGAACGCGGACGAGAGCGAGCCCGGGACGTTCAACAACCGCGTCTTCATCGACGCGGACCCTCACGCGCTCATCGAGGGCATCCTGCTGTGCTGCTACGCGGTCGGCATCTCGGCCGCATACATCTACATCCGCGGCGAGAACGTGCCGGGTGCGCGTGCGCTCGAACGTAGCGTCGCGCAGGCGAGAGCGGCCGGCTACGTCGGTCGCGGCATCCTCGGCAGCGACTTCTCGTGCGAGATCCACGTCTTCCGGGGCGCCGGCGCATACATCTGCGGCGAGGAGACGGCGCTCCTCGAATCGATCGAAGGGAAGCGCCCGCAGCCGCGCTCCCGTCCGCCGTTCCCCGCGGTCATCGGCCTCTTCGGCAAGCCGACCGTCATCAACAACGTCGAGACCCTCGGCTGCGTCCCGTCGATCGTCGAGCGCGGTGCGGCATGGTTCAAGGGCATCGGTCCCGAGAACGCGCCCGGCCCGAAGCTCTACTGCCTCTCGGGCCACGTGACGAAGCCGGGGGTGTACGAGCGGCCGATGGGCACGCCGCTGCGCGAGCTCGTCGAGGAACACGCGGGCGGGATCCGCGGCGGCCGTCAGCTCGGTTTCGTGATCCCCGGAGCCGCCGCGTCGACGGCGCTGAAGCCGGACGAGATCGACGTCGCGATGGACTTCGATTCCCTCCGGAAGATCGGGACGGAGCTCGGCGCCGGCGGGATCATGGTGTTCGACGATCGCGTCTGCATCATCGAGACGCTCGAGCGCCTCGCGCGCTTCTTCCGCCACGAATCGTGCGGGAAGTGCGTCCCGTGCCGCGAGGGGACCGTGTGGCAGCACGTGCTCCTCACGCGCCTCGGTCCGCGGCAGGGGAGCGCGCGCGACATCGAGATGCTGAAGAGCGTGAGCGAGCAGATCTCCGGGAAGACGCTCTGCGCGCTCGGCGACTTCGCGGCCGCGCCGCAGCTCGGCGCACTGCGGAAATTCCCCGAGCACTTCATCGCGCACGCGAACGGGCATTGCCCCGTGCGGGACGCCGCGGCGGTCACAGCATGACCGAAGCACCGCAGCACATCGTCAAGGTCACCATCGACGGCGTCACCGTCGAGGTGCCGCGCAACACGCTCCTCATCGAAGCCGCGGGGAAGGCCGGCGTGCACGTCCCGCGCTTCTGCTACCACCCGAAGCTTTCGCTCGCGGGCGCGTGCCGTCTGTGCTCGGTGTCCGTCGAGAAGATGCCGAAGCTCCAGACGGCCTGCACGACGCCCGTCGCCGAGGGCATGGTCGCGCGGACGAACACGCCGGAGGTGGAGGACGCGCGTCGATCCGTGCTCGAGTTCCTCCTGCTGAATCATCCGCTCGACTGTCCCGTCTGCGATGCCGCCGGCGAGTGCCCGTTGCAGGACTACTCGCACCTCTACGGTCCGGACGCGTCGCGCTCGCAGATCCCGAAGCGGCGCGCACCGAAGGCGTCGCGTCTCTCGCCGGTCGTCGTCCTCGACATGGAGCGCTGCATCCTCTGCTACCGCTGCACGCGCTTCATGGACGAGGTCGCCGGCGACGCGGAGCTCGCCTTCTACGACCGCGGATCGACGAGCGTGCTCGGCACATTCGATGGATCGCCGCTGCGCTCGAAGTTCCAGGGCAACATCATCGAGCTCTGTCCCGTCGGCGCGCTCACGAGCGAGCCGTATCGCTTCCGGGCGCGGCCGCAGGACCTCGCGTACGGCGACTCCATCTGCGGTCACTGCGCGGTCGGGTGCGCGGTGCGCTACGAGGCGCGCCGCGGCGAGGTCGTCCGCGTGAAACCGCGACAGCACGAGGACGTCAACGAGGTCTGGCTCTGCGACAAGGGCTACTTCGGCTTCGAGTACGTGAGCCAGGCGCCGCGTCTCGAGCACCCGCTCGTGCGCAGCGGCGACTCGCTCGTGCCGGCTCGATGGAACGACGTCCTCGACGTCGTCGCCGACCGGCTGCGCCAGATCGTCCAGCGCTACGGGGCCGACGCGGTCGGCGTCCTCGGCGGGAGCCGTCTGACGAACGAGGAGTGCCGCGTCGTCGAGCGCGTCTTCCGCACCGGCCTCGGAACGCCCCACATCGACCACCGCAGCGCGGCGCGCGGGACCGGTGGCGCGCTCACGGATCTCGCCGGGCTTCCGGTGCCGATCGCCGAGGTCGAGCTGGCCGACGCGATCGTCGTCGTGGCGATGGATCCGACGGAGGAGCTTCCGGTGCTGTGGCTGCGGATGCGCAAGGCGATCCGCAATGGCGCGTCGCTCGTCGTCGTGAGCTCGCGTCCCGTCGATGCCGAGCGCGACGCGGCCATCGTGTACCGCGCCGATGTCGGCGGCGAGGTCGACGCGCTCGCGGAGCTCGCGTCGCAGCGACCGCACCTCCTCGTCGAGGCGAAGCGCCCGCTCTTCCTCGCGGGCTCGTCCCTCGAGACGCGGCCCGACGGCGAGGCCGTCGCGCGCGCCCTCGCGGCGTTCGCGCGCGAGATGGCCGGGCCCGACGCGCTGCGACGAACGGGCGTCATGAGCCGCGCGCCGAACGCGATGGGCGCGCTGCGCGCGGGGCTCGTCCCGGGCGAGAAGGGCGTCGCCGGGGGGCAGCTCCTCGCGTCGGCGGCGGAGGGACGCCTGCGCGCGCTCTACCTCATCGGCGTCGATCCGCTGCGCACGTTCCCGGACCGCGATCTCGTCGAGCGCGCGCTGCGGCGCGTCGACTTCCTCGTCGTCCAGGACATCGCGCCGTCGGCCACCGCGGGCAAGGCGCACGTCGTGCTCCCCGCGGCCGCGCTCCCGGAGAAGGAAGGGACGATCACGAACATCGAAGGGCGGCGCCAGCCGCTCGCGCCGGTCGTGCAGCCGCCCGGCGAGGCACGGACGGACCTCGCGATCCTCCTCGATCTCGCTGGCCGCCTCGATCTGCGCGAGCCGTCGCGAGAGTTCCTCGCGCGCGCGCCGGGACGCGTGCCCGAGACGGCCGCGGTCCTGCCGGCGGCAGGCGCGCCGGGCCCCGGCACGAAGATGACCCCCGCGCCCGGCGGCGTGTACGGCGTCTACGCGAGCGCGACGCCGCAAACGCGTGGGATCACGACGCAGAAGCCGTTCTTCGCACCCGGCGGATGGCCCCTCGGCATGCCGGGCTCCGCGCGCGTCTCGCCGATCCATCTCGGCGCGTCGCTCGCGGCGGTGCCGCTCTCCGCGGGTGAGGAGATCCTGCGCACCTCGGATCAGCCGCACGGCGTCGCCGAGCCCGGCGTGCTCGAGCCGCCGCTACGTGACGCGCTCGGGCCGTACGAGCCGCTCGCCGGACACGCGCCGCACCCGGGCGAGGGGATCGTCCTTCTCACCGCGCCGCTCCTCATCGGGAGCGGCACGATGCTGGCCCGCTCGCAGCGCCTCGTCGCCGCGGACGCGCACGGCACGATCGACCTCTCCCCGCGTGACGCGGAGCGGCGCGGCATCGCCGATGGCGCCCGCGTGACCGTGTCGAGCCGCTACGGCCGCGTCCACGCGTATGCACGCATCGATCCGCGCATGCCCGCGGGCCGCGCGTTCATGGCCGAGAACGCGCCGGGGGTGCACACGAACCTGCTCCTCGCCTGGCACGATTCGCAGCCGCGCGTCGAGGTCGCGCCGGAATGACGACGCTCATCGTCGTGACGCTCGAGGTCCTCGCCGTCATCCTCGTCGTCTTCACCGTGGCCGCGTACACGATCCTCGCGGAGCGTCGCGTGCTCGCGCGGATGCAGTCGCGCATCGGGCCGGACCGCGTCGGGCCGATGGGCTTCTTCCAGCCGCTCGCCGACGTCCTCAAGCTCCTCACGAAGGAGGACCTGCGGCCGGTCTCGGCGGACAAGGTGCTCCATTACCTGACGCCGATCATCACGCTCGTCCCGGTGATGCTCATCTTCGCCGTGATCCCCGCGGCGCCAGGCCTGCGGCTCGCGGACCTCAACATCGGGTACCTCTACGTCGCGGCCGTCTCGTCGATCGCGGTGTACGGCGTCGCGCTCGGTGGATGGAGCTCGAACAGCAAGTACGCGCTCCTCGGCGGCCTTCGCTCGAGCGCGCAGCTCATCTCGTATGAGCTCGCGCAGGGGCT
>DATDNP010000181.1:0-11425 GCA_036518215.1 Candidatus Limnocylindria bacterium | reverse complement strand
CCCGAGGATGTCGTTGTGGTCGATGACGAGGTACTCCTCGCCTTCGAACTTGAACTCGTTGCCCGAGTACTTCGGATACAGCACGCGGTCGCCGACCTTGAGCGTCATCTCGACCTTGTTGCCGTTCTTGTCGTACCCGCCGGGGCCGACCGCCACGACCTTGCCCTCCTGGGGCTTCTCCTTGGCAGTGTCCGGAAGGACGATGCCGCTCTTCGTGATCTCCTCACGCTCGAGCGGCTGCAGGACCACGCGCGGACCGAGAGGCTTGAGCTTGAGCTTTTCTGCTACCGCTGGCACCTTGGACTCCCCCTTCTTGTCTCTGCCCGTGCCGATAGGCGGCAGGGCGTTCCGAATCGGGTTTAGCACTCGCGTACCGGGACTGCTAAGACTCTAAGTCCCTCGAAAAAGGGCTGTCAAGACGGCCTGTGAGCGGCCGCACGTGACGCTTTTCTGGGCTGACGCGGTCGCGACATGTTGGGCGCTCATGCTCGGCCGAGGTCCGGCCTGGGAGCCGGCTGAGGAGGCCTCAAATGGGCACTCGCGTCGCAACAGCGAGCGGCTCGCTCCTTCCTTCGATCGGGCGCTTCGGCCTGCATTTCCTCGAGATGTGCGTCGTCATGTGCATGGGCGGCGGCGCGCTCGACGCCGCCGTGTTCGGAATCGCCGCGGCGCTCGGCCTCGACATCGCCGCGCAGGCACCTCTGCTCGCCATCTTCCTCATCGCGTTCGACGGCGCGCTCGTCATGGCGACCTGGATGCTCCTTCGGCGGCACGCGCTGCGACACAACCTCGAGATGTCGGGTGCGACGCTCATCGGAGCCACCCCCTTCCTCGTCGCGTACGCCGTCGGCTGGTCGCCGGCCGACCTCTCCACCTGGACGCGGTACTTCTCGTGGATCTGCGGGCCGCTCTGCGTCCTCATGTTCTTCGTGATGCTCGTGCGCTTCGATCACTACGCCGGACGTGTCTCCGCCGCGGTCCTCGCGACGAATGAGGCGGGCGACTTCACCTGCTCCATGCATCCGGTGGTGCGACGCGCGTCGCCCGGCGCCTGCCCGGTGTGCGGGATGACGCTGGTGCGCCGGGCCTAGCTCTCGATGGCCGCGGGCGCCTCGACCATGACGCGGTCTTTCCCAGCCCGCTTGGCGGCGTAGAGCATCGCGTCGGCGGCTTCGAGCACCTGCTCGGCGGTGCGGCCCTGCCGCCATGCGGCGACACCGGCCGACACGGTGATCGCGGTGTGCGGCTCGGCCCGGCCCTGAAGCTCGACCGCCTCGCGCAGGCGTTCGGCAAGGACTCGTGCGTCGTCGAGGCCGCCGTGCGGCACGAGGACGAGGAACTCGTCGCCGCCGGTCCGGACGCCGACGTCCGAGGTGCGGATCGTCCGCTTCAGCGTGTTCGCGAAGCCGCGGAGCGCGAGGTCGCCCATCTCGTGTCCGAAGGTGTCGTTCACCTGCTTCAGACCGTCGACGTCAAGTGCGACGACGGCGTACGCCTGCGAGTGCCGGGCGGCGAGGGATTGGAGCAGGCGCAGCTGCTCCTGCAGGAAATGGCGGTTGTGGAGTCCGGTGAGGCCATCCGTCGTCGCCTGGAATTGCGCGGTCTCGAGGACGCGCCGGTTCGCGAGCGAGAGCGCGACACGGTCCGCCGCGGCACGCACGAAGGTGTCCTCCACCACCGACCCGACGGTCGGCTCCATGAAGAGGGCACCCATCGGCTCGCCGCCCGCGACGAGCGGCACGCACACGTACCCGCCGGCGCCCTCCGTGAGCGGCATGTAGGGGCAGATGAGCGGATCGTTCGCGCCCTCCACCTTGAACACGCGACCACTGCGGATGGCCGGGCAATTCGTGGGTCCGTTCACGACGGGGTGCACGCGGGCGGCGCCGGCGGTGCCGATCGGCTCGAGGAGCGCGATGGACGGATCGATGAAGAGCGTCGTCGCCGCCATGAGCCGGAACGCCTGACCGATGGAGCGCGCCGCGACCTGTCCCGTCGAGGTCTCGTCGGTCGCGAGCGCGAGGGCCTCGACGAGCTGGTTGATGCCCTCGAGCACCTTCATCCGGCCGGCGAGCGTCTCCCGCTCCCGCCGCACCTGTTCGAGCGCGAGGTACGACGCGACCGCCGGAGCCGCGGACTCGGCGAGCACCTCGCCGAGGCGGATCTCGCGCGGGGTCCACTCGCGCGGCGCTGAGACCGACAGCACGATCTGACCGATGAGCTCGCCGCGATGGATGAGCGGCACGAAGAGACCCGCCACGACGTGAAGGTCCGTGACGACCCGTGGGTTCACCATCCGCTCCTGTCTGATGTCGGTCACGACGACCGACTTGCGTCCGCGCATCGCCCGCTGACGCGGCGAATCACGCTGCCGCAGATCGGGTCGGAAGGGCGCGATCGCGCCGTCCGCGCCGATCGTGTAGCCGCTCTCGGCCGCGTCGGGCCCGGCGAAGAAGAACACGCGCTCGATCGCGAGCGCGCTTCGCGCCGATTCGTGGACGGCGCGGAGCAGCTCGCTGAGATCGCGCGCGCGCGCGATGGCCAGGGCCGTCGTGCGGGAGATCTCGAGCTCCTGGTTCTGCGCCGCGAGCTCGCTCGAACGCTGACGCAGGGCGGCGCGCGTCTCCTGCATCGTGCGGGTGATGATGAGCGTCATCGCGACGAGCGCGGCGAACGCCGAGACCCGCACCGCGCCGAGCTCGAAGAGCGCGCTGTTCCCGTTCGAGATGAGACCGTCGCTCACGAGGACCGTGAGGTAGGCGATGAGCCCGATGATCCCGACGGTGATCGTGCTCGAGGTGCGCATCGCGAACGTCGTCGCGAGCGTCGGGAAGAGGAAGAAGACGAAGTAGTTGGAGCTGGCTCCGCCGGTCAGGACGAGGAGGACCGCGCCGACGACCTGCGTGAGCGCGGTGCCGATCGTGAAGCGAAGCCGGCCGAACACGCGATCGGGCAGCACGTGGAACCAGAGGAGCGCGAAGAGGGCGAGGAGCGCCGCGCTGAAGAGGAGACCGACGCGCGAGATCGCATCGGTCGTCGGAAGTGCGGCCGACGCGACGAGGATGCCCGCGATGCCCCACGTCGCGACCTCTGACGCGAGCCGGATGCGGCTTTCGTAGCCGCCCTCCGCGCCTTCCCGTCCCATTTCCGCGAATGCTGCGCTAACTCGCTCGCCTAGGCTAGCCTCTGCCGGGGATATTTGAGGTAAACAGAACTGAAGATCGTGGACCTGAGGACGCACGTCCTCGAAGGCAAGGCCGAGCGCGCGATCCAATTCGGCGCGGGCTCATACGGGACATTCACGGCGACGCTCGTGGAGATCACGACCGACGACGGCATCACCGGCGTCGGCGAGTGCATCGCACGACGGGCGCCGCGCGTCGTCGACACGGTCGTGCGCGACCTCCTCTGGCCCGTGATCCGCGGGAGCGATCCGCGTGACGTCACCGCGCTCTGGGACCGGATGTTCGCCGTGCTCCGGCCGTGGGGGCACTACCGCGGCTTCGTCCAGGAGGGCATGTCCGGCATCGATCAGGCGCTCTGGGACATCGTCGCGCAGGCCGACGGCGTGCCGCTCTTCAAGGCACTCGGCGGCGCAGGTCGCGATCGCATCCCCGTGTATGGGTCGAAGGTGTACACGCGTGACGTCCCCGCGATGGCCGACGAGGCGCGCGCGGCGGTCGCGCGGGGCCACAAGGCGATCAAGATCCAGCTCGGCCGGTCGGCCGAGTTCGGAGGGACGGACGCCGACGTCGAGGTGTGCCGGGCGATCCGCGAGGCGGTCGGGCCCGACGTCCTCGTCGGTGCCGACGTGAACAGCGCGTACGACGCCGCGACCGCGATCGGGGTGTGCGAGCGCATCGCGCCGTACGACCTCTGGTTCCTCGAGGAGCCCGTCTTCCCCGACGACCTCGAGGGGTACGAGGCGATCCGCCGCGCGACGAAGATGCGCCTCGCGTGCGGCGAGTCGGAATTCGGGACGGTCGGCTTCCGCGAGATCTTCCGCCGCCGCCTCATCGACGTCGCACAGCCGGACGTTGCGCGCGTCGGCGGTTACACGGCGGGCCTGCGCGTCGCCGCCATGGCGAAGGAGAGCGGCCTCGAGTTCGCGCCGCACACCGGCTTCTCGTGCGGCGTCGCTCAGGTCGCAACGCTCCATCTCTCGGCCGCGTCGCCCACACTCGCGCGCGCCGAGTGGATGTTCATCACGGAGAACCCGCTCGCCGAGATCTTCACCGAGCCGCTGCCCCAGCCAAGGGATGGCGTCATCGCGATGCCGACGACGCCGGGGCTCGGGCTCGCGCTCGACCGGACGAAGCTCGAGCGCTACCGCGTCCACTAGCGTGCGAACGTCGGCCGCGGTCGAGCGCTGGTTCGCCTCGCAGCGGCCGCCGGGCGAAACGGCGCTGCGCCGGGTGCGCGAGATCATCCTTTCGGCCGACCCGAGCATGCGCGAGCGCGTCCAGTACGGCATCACGTTCTCATCGACGAAGGCGGGCGACTTTGCAGCGTTCGTGCGATACGGCGAGCCCGGCGTGAACCTGCGGCTGCATCGCGGGCGGCGGCTCCTCGGGCGCTACCCGCACCTCGAGGGCTCGGTGGTGCGGCGCATACGGTTCGCGAGCGTGCGCGAGGCGAACGATCGCGCCGCGGAGCTCACGGCGATGGTCAAGGAGTGGTGTGCGCTCGGTCCGCGAGCTCGTAGATGACCTTCTGGTAGCCGAGCCCGAGCGGCATCTCGTACCACTCCGACGACACGACGCGGTAGCCCTTCTCGACCATGCGCTGCGCGTCACGCTCCGCACCCTCGATGACGCGAGACTCCGTTGACGGCGCGTGCGCTCCCGACGCGGTCATGAGCAGGCGCGCGAACGCCGTCATGAGGCCGAAGAAGAGCCCGGCCTTCCCGTAGATCTTCACCACGCGTGCCGACGTGTTCGTGCGAAGAGCCTAGCGCGCAGAGAGGATGACGAGCGGATCGACGGGCCCGTTCACGTCGTGCACAGAGAAGTGCAGGTGTGGCCCCGTCGTGATGCCGGTGAGACCGACGTAGCCGACGATCTGACCCGCCGCGACGCGATCGCCCGCGTGGACGGGCGGCGGCGCGAACGCGTCGTCGAGGTGCGCGGACAGCGACACGAGGCCGTCGTCGTGCGCGATCACCACCACCATCGCGCCGTCCGGGAGGTGGCCGACGAACGTCACGCGGCCGGCGGCCGCGGCGAGCACCGGCGTGCCGATGGGCGCGGCGATGTCGATCGCGTCGTGGAAGTGCGCGAACGCGGCGCCGCCGTAGACCATGGGCGGCTCAAGCGCGAGCGCGGTCGGGCCGAAGGCCTGCGTCACGGTGCCGGCGACGGGCCAGCTCCACGCGCCCTGCGTCGCATGGCCGGTGGCGTCCTTCGTGAGCGTCGTCGTCGCGTCCTTCGTCAGCTGGCCGATCGCGGTCGCATTCTGCGAGGCCTCGTCGGCGAGCGCCTGCAGCACCGCGAGCTGTGACGCCGACGTCTCGCCATTCGCGAGCAGGCGCGCCTCGGCATCGATGCGCGCGAGCTCCGCGTGCTTCGCGGTGACGCTCTCGATGGTCGCCTGGAGCTCCTTCTCGTCCGCGGCGAGGCGCGCACCGCGTTCCGCGAGCGCGTTCGCGAGCGCGAGCTGCTCGCCCACCGCGTCGAGCTCCTCGCTTCCGACCTGCGAGGCGTCCGCACCGCCGCGCGCCGCGACGCGGAGTCCGTCGCGCAGGAGCCGATCGCGGATCGACGCGCGACGATCGACGAGCTGGCCGAACGCGACGAGGTCCGCGACGGCGGCGTCGTGGTCGGCCTGAACGGACGCGAGATGCGCCTCGAGCGCGGCGAGCTCCGTCTGGGCGAGATGTGCGCGCGCGTCGATGAGCGCGGAGAGGGATGACGCGGCGACGAGCCGCTCCACGTCCACCGCGGGTGCGGTCGCGACGGCCATGGCGGCGACAGGGAGCGCGGACGCCGAGGGCGCAGGCGTCCCCGATGCGCTCGGCGCCGGTCCAGGCGCGCTACCTGTGGGCGATGCGCTGGGCGACGCCGATGCTGAAGAGGTCGAGGACGCCGTGGGCGATGCCGCCGGAGAAGACGATGGTGAGGCGGACGGCGACGGCGATGGCGCGACCGGCGTCGCGGACGGAGAAGGCGACGGCGTCGTATCCGCGAGCGCAGCCGAAGACAACGGACCACATCCGAGTGCGATGACCGCGGCCGCGATGAGGAGCGTTCGCATCCCTTCCGCCTTCGAGAGTGCGACGCGGCGGTCAGTCACCGGACGCTTGGCCGAGGGGCGTGCCGTCCGCGTCCGGCTATTGCCCCATGAGGGAGAGCGGGTCGACGAGCGTCCCCTCGTGCCAGACGGCCCAGTGGAGATGTTCGCCCGTCGTCATCCCGGTGAGCCCGACCGTCCCGATCTGCTGGCCCGCTGCGACCTCATCGCCCGCGGCGACGGTCGGCGGCGATGCGTGATCGTCGAGGTGCGCGTACATGGAGACGTAGCCATCGTCATGCGCGAGCACGACGACCTCGGCACCATCGGGCATTCTGCCGACGAAGACGACGCGGCCGCGCTTCGGCGCGTACACCGGCGCGGCCCAGGCCCCCGCGATGTCGACGCCCTCGTGGAAGTGCGCGTAGGTGACGCCCTGATACGTCTCGCTCGGCTCGACCCATACGGCCGTTGGGCCGAAGGGCTGCGTGATCTCGCCATCGGTCGGCATCTGCCACGGTGCCGTCGGCACCGTGAGAGCGCCCGCCGCGATGACCTTCGCGTACGCGACGTCGAGGCCCGCGACCTGAGCCTCGAGCGCGTCGATCTCGCGGGCACGCTCGCTCGCGCCGGTGAACTCATCGGCGACGAACAGCGCGCCGCCACGGCTCGAGGGCAAGAGCTGCGCGATCTGCGCCTCCGCCGCTCGATGGGCGGCGATGACGTCGGCGAGCTGCGCGTCGAGCTGCGTCTGGTCGCTCGCGATGGACTGCGCGTACGCGGTCAGCGAGTCGTACGAGCTGAACGCGCGCTGGTATCCGCGCGCGGTGGGAAGGGCGCGCGTCGGACCGTCCGCCGCAGCCTGCCTCCCGAGGGGTAGCAGGGCCGACAGCGCGAGGCACAGCGTGAGCAGGGCGCGCTTGCGCGCGTTACACGATCGCAATGGGGTCGTGACATCGTCGCGGAAAACGGTCGGTCAGCGGTCACTTGCGTGGAGAGCGCGCAGGCAGACGTCGATACCCAAGCTGGTCGAGCCAGGATCGCGATCGACCGGTGATGACGACCGGCACGCGTCGAAGATCAGACGCGCGTTTGATACCGGCGAGGAACACCGCGGTGCGGAGCTCGAGCTCGAAGGAAGCGAGCCATTCCATGCACGCATCCTCACCCTTGAGCGCGGCTTGAAGGAGCGGCCGGCCGACGCCGACCGCCGTCGCACCCAGCGCGAGCGCCTTCGCGGCATCGAGCCCGCTCCGGACCCCGCCGGTGGCGATGACCGGGATGCGCGCCGCCGACGCACCGACGACCGCGACCGCGGTCGGCAGCCCCCAATCGCGGAAGCGCTCGCCGAGGCTCATCCGCAGCAGGTCGCCCGCGGACGCGGCGCGGAGCGCTTCGATCGCGGCGAACGACGTGCCGCCGACGCCCCCGACGTCGATCGCCTTCACGCCGAGCCGGCGGAGGCGCAGCGCGGCGGTGCGTGAGATGCCGGCGCCCGTCTCCTTCGCGATGATCGGCACCGGCGCGGTCCGCACGAGCGCGCGGATGGCGGCCTCGGTCCCGTTCGCGCGCGTCTGGCCTTCGGGCTGCACCGACTCCTCGAGATAGTTGAGGTGAAGCGCGAGAGCGTCCGCGCTCACCATCCTCACGATCTTCCGCACGTCGGCGGCCGCGAGCGCGGGCTCTCGGTTCTGCTTCACCAGCTGCGAGACGCCGACGTTCGCGATGACGAAGGCGTGCGGCGCCGCCTCGCGCACCACCGAGTACGTCGGCACGAGCGTCGGGTCGCGGAGGGCCGCGCGCTGGCTGCCGACACCGATCGCGATACCCGCCTTCTCCGCGACGCGCGCGAGCATCTCGTTCACCGCGATCGCACGACCGTGCCCGCCGGTCATCCCGGAGATGACGAGCGGCAGCCGCAGCGTGCGGCCGAGGAGCGTCGCGCTCACATCGATCGACGCCGCGTCGACGGTCGGAAGCGCGTCGTGCAGCAGGTGGATGTCCTCCCACCCCGCCGACACGCGCGTCTCGACGTCGCCATCCGCCGCCAGCTGGAGATGCTCGCCTTTCCGCTTGGCGATCTCCTCGGCTACTTGAACACCCCTTCGGCCGCCAGCGCTTCGTACTCCGACGGCGCAAGGCCGACGATGCCACGGAATACCTCTTCGGTGTGCTGGCCGAGGATCGGACCGGGCCGGTCTGGGCCCTGGTGCGCGTCGGAGAGGAGATACGGCGCCGCCATGAGGCGCACGTCGCCGATGACCGGGTGCGACGCACGGCGCCACGCGGCGCGGTGGAGGAGCTGCGGATCGCGGAAGAGCTCGCCGATCGACTCCACCGGTGCGGCTCGAAGGCCGTGCGTGCGCAGCCGCGAGACGGCGCTCGCGCGCGGCTGCCTGCGCGACCACTCGGCGATGTGCTCGTCGAGCCACGCCTCGCGCGCGCGACGGCCGGCGGCCGTCGCGAGGGACGGATCGCGTGCCCAGTCCGGATCGCCGAGCGCCTCGCGAAAACGCGGCCACTCCGCGTCGTCCCACACCGAGAGCGCGATCCACGAGTCCGGCTCGCTCGTCGGATAGACGCCGTGCGGTACGGCGATGCGGTCGCGGTTCGCGTCGCGCGTCGGGATCGTGCCGTTCGCGTCGTGCTCGAGGAGCGCCGGCGCGACGAACTGCAGGCCGGTCTCGTACTGCGAGAGGTCGATGTGGCAGCCCTGCCCGGTGCGCGCGCGCCGATCGAGCGCCGCGAGGATCGCGATGACGCCGTATCCGACCGCGATGTAGTCGATGTACGGGCCGTAGAGGATCACCGGCGTGCGCTCGGGATCGCCGAGGAGGTGCGTGAATCCAGCGAGCGCGGTGAGCTGGCTGCCGTACCCCGGATGCTGCGCGTGCGGCCCGGTCTGTCCCTGATTGCAGCTCGAGAGGATGACGAGGTCGGGCTTCGCCGCGCGCAGCACGTCGAAGCCGAGACCGCGGCGCGCGAGCGTCCCCGCGGGGAACGACTCGATGACGACGTCGGCCGTCTGGACGAGCCGGAGCGCGAGCTCGACGGCGCGCGGGTGCTTCAGGTCGAGCGTCACGCCGCGCTTTCCCGCGTTGTAGAAGGAGAACATCGCGGCGCGGTCGGGCCCGGGCTGGTTGTCCTTGAACGGCGGATAGGTGGAGCGGAACGGATCGAGGATGGTCCCCGACTCGACGTGGATCACGTCCGCGCCGTGCGACGCGAGGTAGGTCCCGACGAGCGGACCCGCGGCGGCCCACCCGAACTCGACGACACGGACGCCTTCGAGCGGCGACGTCACGCGGTCACCGCCCCAAGCACCTCTCTCTGGTGCTCGCCGAGGAGCGGGGGGCGACGCGTGACCTTCGGGCGCTCGCCGTCGAACAGCGCGAACCCGCCGGGGAAGGACAGCGTCGTGCCGTCGATGCTCACGTCCTGCCAGAACGCGCGCGCCTTCAGCTGCTCGTCGGCGTAGATGTCCGCGGCGTCGGCTACGGGGTAGCCGAGCATGTTCCGCGCGATGCAGCCCGCGAAGAACTCGCGCTTCGTGAGCGTCCGCAGGAACCCATCGACCTCGGCCTCGAGCGCATCGACGTCGGCCTGCGAGAGCGTCCGGTTGTCGAAGGTGTCCCAGTCGATGCCGCGGAAGCGCGGCGCGTCGAAGCCGCGCTCACCCATCCACGTCGCGAGCATCCGGCCGGTGTGGCGACCGATGGGGCCGCCCTGGATCGCGAACGACACGTGCCCGTCGGCGCACGGCCAGATGTTGCGGAAGCGAGCGCCGACGATACTGCGGCCGAGGAGGTTCGGGCCGAGTCGCATGTGCTCCTCGCGCGCCACGTCCGCGAACACCGCAGCCGGCGGGTGCACAGTCACCATGCTCTGCTGACCCGAGACGTCGACGTGACGGCCGCGGCCGCTCGTGCGCCGTGCGAAGAGCGCGAGCAACGCGCCCGCGGCGGCATGCATGCCGGCCCAGAACGGGGACTGCGGGAGCGTCGTGCGCACCGGCGCGCCGCCGGGCTCGCCCGCGAGCCACAGGCTGCCGCTCGCGGCGGTGACCTCGAGGTCGGACGCGGGTGTGCCCGCGAGCGGGCCGGTCGTCCCATACGGCGTGATCGTCACGAGGACGCAGCGCGACGGGGCGCGTGCCGGATCGACCGCGAGCGCGGGCTGCAGCACGACGTCGGCGCGTTCGACGAGCGCGTCGCGCTGCGCCGTGTCGCGCGGTCCGATGACGACGCTCCGCTTGTTCGCGTTGAGCGCGATCCACATGAGACCGCGGTCGGGATCGGCGCGGTCGCCCGCGTGCGGCGGCACGCGTCGCACCGGATCCCCCTCGGGTGGCTCGGCCTTCACGACATCCGCGCCGAGATCCGCGAGGGTGCGGCCGCAGTGCGCCACCGCGGCCGCGCCCCAGATGTCGCTTCCTACGAGCTCGACGACACGAAGGCCGTCCAGCATCGGCTACCTACCGCTCTTCGCCAGCACCTCGGCCCACGACTGCGTCTTCATGAGCGCCTTGCCCTTTTCGATCTGGTCCTTGTCGAACCAGCCGGCGGGATCGACCTTGTCGATCGGGTAGACGGGACGCATGAAGTCGTTCTCGTAGCCGTACGGCACCGTGGCGTCGATCGCCATGCCGCCCTCGAAGCGCGTGTTCATCGCGGTCCACTGCGCGTTCCCAGCCGTGAGCCGCTGCTCGGGGATGAACGTCTGGCCGGCACCGCCGGGCGTCGGGCTCCAGACGTCGTCGCGCGGGTTCACGCGCGTCGTGAGGGACCAGATGATGTCGTCCATCGAGTAGATGTCGACGTCGCTGTCGACCGCGATGCAGAGACGCAGACCCGACGAGCACGACATCGCGGCGGCGAGGAAGTTCCGCGTGAAGCCGTCGTCGGTCTTGAGACGCTTCTTCACCTGCAGGATCGCGCCGGCCCAGTCGGTCATCGGGAACGGGATGTTCACGTCGTGGATGAGACCCGGCTGGATGCGCTCGCAGAGCTCGAAGAACGCGGCCTCGCGGACGGTCGTGTCGATGTTGTTGCAGTCATACATGTGCACGCCCATCGGATAGATGATCGGGCGCTCGCTGCGCTTCCTCATCGTGATCGCGGTGACGTGGAACGTCGGGGCCTTGTACGCCTTCCCCATGTAGCCCGCCCACTCGGGATGGAAGTGGAAGCGGCCCTGG
>DATDNP010000180.1:0-2544 GCA_036518215.1 Candidatus Limnocylindria bacterium | reverse complement strand
CCGATCGGTTGGGGCGATACGGAATCGTCCTCCCGTGGATGCGTTCATATCGTTCGCGGTCGTAGATGCGTCGACAGGGTCGACACATCGATTGGACGCCGTCACGGCGACCTCGATTCTTCGGGAACTCGCTCAGCGGCTTCACCTCGCCGCATCTCGGACAGCGCTTCACGACGAGATAGTACGCATGTTCGATACCGAATTAAAGAGCACGGCCGGGCAGTTATCCACAAGGTTGCGCGAACGCGCGACCGAACCGCGTCACGACCTAACCGAGCGCGAGCGCGACGATCCCCACCACCATGGCCGCCGCGCCGATGCTGCGCCTTCGCCCCTCGCCTTCCGCCAGCACGCGCGTCCCGAGGATCGTGCCGAAGAGGATCCCGGTCTCGCGTGCGGGCGCGACGTACGACACGGGGCTGATGGCGAGCGCGGTGAGCATGCAGAGATACGAGAGACGGCTCACGACGCCGACGAAGAGCACGGAGCGACGCTGCGTATCCCACACGCGACGGACCTCGTCACGACGACGGAACGCGACGGGCGCGACGGCCACCGCCTGGCCGCTGATGGTCATCCAGTCGTAGACGAGCGGCGGGATGAGCACGAGCGACACGGCGGTCTTGTCCCACAGCGTGTAGAGCGCGATGACGACGCCGGTCGCGAGCGCGTATCCGACGGCGCGTCCCGCGCCGCGCGCGCGCAGCGACCGCGGATCGCCCGCGAGCACGAGCGCACCGACGACGATGGCGATCGCCCCCGAGAGCGCGAGCGCCGACGGGCGCTCGCCGAGGATGGCGATCGCGCCGAGCGTGGCGATGAGCGGGCCGCTCGCGCGCGCGATCGGATACACGAGCGAGAGGTCACCAACGCGGTAGCCGGCGGTGAGCGTCGCGAAGTAGACGGTCTGGAGCACGACGGCCATGACGACGAACGCGAGCACGATCCAGCCGAGGCGCGGCTGCGCGATGACGAGGATCGCGATCGCGAACGGCGTGTACGCGAGCGCGCCGACGACGTACGCGATGAACAGGAACGGCTGGCCCGCGCTCGTGCGCTTCGCGACGACGTTCCAGCTCGCGTGCATGACGGCGGATGCGAGCACGAGCCCGAGCGCGACGAGCGTCATCGAACGCGAGGCTAGTGCGCGAGCGCTACGGCGTCACCGCTGCGAGAATGCCGCCGTGAGCGACGACGAGCTGCTCGATCAGCTGGTGGGGACATGGCGCATCTCGGGCGAGATGCGCGGCGAGCCGCTGGCACAACGGGCCGTCGCGCAGCGCGCGCTCGGCGGCAGGTTCGTCGAGATCCGGGTCACCGGCGGGACACCGCTCGTCGAAGGGCGACCGTACGAGGCCGCGTACTTCATCGGGTCCGCGGGGCCGGGTCGCTTCGTGATGACCCTCCTCGACGTCTTCGGTGCCGCGTTCTCGGCTGTGCCCGGCCTCGGCCGCCGCGATGGCGACGCGATCGTGTTCGAGTTCGCGTACGCGAACGGTCCGTGGACATGGCGCTGGTCGTTCGTCGACGGCGTGTGGGAGCACGAGCAGACGTACCTCGAGAACGGCGAGCGCAAGACGTTCGCGACCAAGCACATGACGCGCGACTGATCACTCCGTCGAGATCGTCTGCTCCACGACCTCCGCACCGGGTCGGACGACCCGGAAAGACGCGGCCGCATCGTCCATCAGCCGCACGACCTCGCGCGACGCCTCGTCCTGACCCGAGTCCTGCAGCGAGTTCGCGTACGGGCCGAGCAGCTCGCCGATGAGCGCGACGTCCTCGGCGTCGGGCACGCGGAGCGATACCTTCGCGCCCTTCGCGAGGCGATCGCGGAGGCCGTGCTCGTCGAGACCGCGCGTCGCGTCGTGGCGAAGGTAGACGACCCCGCCGCTCATGCCCGAACAGATCCAGCGCCCCGGATCGCCGAGGACGACCGCGCGCCCGCCGGTCATGTACTCGAAGGCGAAGCCGCGCAGGTCGCCGCCGAACACGACATCGGCGCCCGAGAGACGGATGCCCGCGCGCGCGTCGGCGCCGCCCTGAACGAAGAAGCGGCCGCGCTGCGCGCCGTACGCGAAGCACTTCCCCACCGATCCGTCGACGAACGCGCCGCGCGCGTTCCGCGCCTTCAGCACGGCGAGCGCGCCGCCGAGCGCGGTCTTCGCCGCACCGTCCTGCGCGCCGCCGCGGATCGTGACGTGGAGGCCGTCGGTCGCGTAGGCGCCGAGGCCGTTGCCGGCGACGGATCCGGGATCGAAGTCACGGTGGAAGCGCGTGACGACGGCGCCGGCGATCTTCTGCCGCGCGAGCTGGCCCGCGCTCGCCGTGCCGACGAAGCGATGCTCGCTCCCGAGCCGCACGAGCTCCGACCGTACCGGCGCGTGCGGCGCCGCGAGCACTCGGAGATCGCGGCCACCACGACGCGCCGGTCGTGTCGGAAGGAGGAGAGAGGACAGGTCCACCGCGTCGAGCCCGCGAGCCTGCACGAGCAGGTCGGCGCGACCGACGAGCTCCTCGGTCCCGTCGACGCCGAGGTGCCCC
>DATDNP010000179.1:0-10529 GCA_036518215.1 Candidatus Limnocylindria bacterium | reverse complement strand
CGCTGGCGCGGTGGGCTACGAGCGCCAGACCGGGCGACCGGTCGTGTTCCACGCAAAGGCGGTCGTGCTCGCGACCGGCGGTATCGGCAAGGCGTGGCGGGTCACCTCGAACTCGTGGGAGTACACCGGCGACGGCATCGCCATGGCGCTCGGCGCCGGCGCCGAGCTCATCAACATGGAGATGACGCAGTTCCACCCCACGGGCATGGTGTGGCCGCTCTCCGTGCGCGGCCTCCTTGTCACCGAGGGCGTGCGCGGCGACGGCGGCACGCTGAAGAACAACAAGGGCGAGCGGTTCATGTTCAACTACATCCCGCCCTTCTTCGCCGCCGAGACCGCCGACAACGAGAAGGAAGCCGACGCGTGGTACGCGGACAAGAAGAACAACCGCCGCACGCCGGACCTCCTGCCGCGTGACGAGGTCGCGCGGGCGATCAACGCCGAGGTGAAGGCGGGGCGCGGCACCGAGCACGGTGGCGTGTTCCTCGACATCGCGAGCCGCCGCCCGGCCGACTACATCAAGAAGCGGCTGCCGTCGATGTACCACCAGTTCATGCAGCTCGCGGGCGTCGACATCACGAAGGAGCCGATGGAGATCGCGCCCACGTACCACTACCTCATGGGCGGCATCAAGGTCGACCCCGACTCGCAGCAGTCCACGCTCCCCGGCCTCTTCGCGGCGGGAGAGTGCGCGGCGGGCCTGCACGGCGCGAACCGCCTCGGCGGCAACTCGCTGTCGGACCTCGTCGTGTTCGGACGCCGGGCGGGCCTGTACGCGGCCGAGTACGCGAAGCGGCTCGCGCGCATGCCGATGCTCGACGATGCGCAGGTGCAGGCGGCGGAGCGCGACCTCTCCGCGCCGCTCGCGCGGCACGAGGGCGAGAATCCGTACGCGATCCAGTCCGAGCTGCAGGACACGATGCAGACGCTCGTCGGCATCATCCGCACGAAGAGCGAGCTCGAGCAGGCCGTCGTGCGCCTCGACGCGCTCGCGATGCGCGCGGAGCGCGCGGCGACGAAGGGTGGCCGCACGTACAACCCGTCGTGGCACACCGCGCTCGACATCCGCTCGCAGCTCGTCTGCGCGATGACCGTCGCGAAGTCGGCGCTCACCCGCGAGGAGAGCCGCGGCGGCCACACGCGCGAGGACTTCCCGAAGGCCGATGCCGCGTGGGGCAAGAAGATCGTCGTCACACGGAAGCGCGGTGACGGGATCGAGATCGGGATCGAGCCGACGGCCGAGGTCCCGGCCGAGCTCCAGGCGCTCCTCGGCGAGGACAAGCCCGCCGGTACGGCCGCGGTCGGCGCGACCGCAGGAGGTGCATGAGATGGCCGACGTGACGATGAAGATCTTCCGCGGCGACGCATCCGGCGGCGACATGAAGACCTATAGCGTTCCGGCCGATCCCGGCATGGTCGTCCTCGACGTCGTGCACCGCATCCAGGCGACGCAGGAGCCCGACCTCGCGGTGCGCTGGAACTGCAAGGCCGGCAAGTGCGGCTCGTGCAGCGCCGAGGTGAACGGGAAGCCGCGGCTCATGTGCATGACGCGGATGGACAGCTTCGAGGAAGGCGAGGAGATCACGATCTCGCCGCTGCGGACGTTCCCGGTCATCCGCGACCTCGTCACCGATGTGTCCTTCAACTACGAGGTCGCGAAGACGATACCCGCGTTCAAGCCGAAGCCGAAGGAGGCCGACGGCACGCGCCGCATGTACCAGGAGGACGTCGACCGCGTCCAGGAGTTCCACAAGTGCATCGAGTGCTTCCTCTGCCAGGACGTGTGTCACGTCATCCGCGACCACGATGAGAACAAGCAGAGCTTCGCGGGCCCGCGCTACTTCGTGCGGATCGCGTCGCTCGAGATGCACCCGCTCGACACGAACGATCGCGTGGATCTCGCGAAGCTGAAGTACGGCCTCGGCTTCTGCAACATCACGAAGTGCTGCACCGAGGTGTGCCCCGAGGGCATCCACATCACCGACAACGCGATCATCCCGCTCAAGGAGCGCGTCGTGACGCGGATGTACGACCCGATCGGGTGGGCGCTGCGTCGCATCCGCGGCGAGAAGACCGACACGACGCCGGAGCCGGAGCCCCCGTCCGCATAACCAGCCGCCTCGTCTTCCAGATCATCGGCGCCATCGTCATGGGCGTCCTGCTCATCCTGTTCGTCATCCAGCCCGCCGTCGCGCGTGGCGGGTGGGGCGAGCTGCTCATCATCGCCGGCATCTTCATCGCGATCCTGCTGCTGGAGTGGTGGCTCAGGAACCGCTGATAACCGCCTGACGCCGGCCGGCCGATGCCTGGGTGCTAGGCTCGCCCGCCGAGGGTCGCTTGAAGCCGTTACCGCGCGCCGTCATCCTGCTCGTCGCGGCCACCGCCATGCTGGCGCTCCCGTTCGTGGTGATGGGTGCGCTCGACGTGATGCGCGGCCGCGTCGATCCGAGCGTCTTCTTCCCGCTCCTCGGGCTCGCCTTCATCCTGTCGCTGCGGCCCATCCGCGTGCAGGTGAACACCGAGCTCACGCCCTCGGATGTGGCGGTCCTCACGGCGATCCTTCTGCTCCCGCCGGGCGCCGTCGCGATCGCTGCCGCGGGCGGCCGCGTCCTCACGGACATCGTCACGCGCAAGCGGCCGGTGCAGATCCTGCGGAACGCCGCCGCCGTCTCCGTCGCGACGGGCACGGCCGCGGGCGTGTATCGCATCATCGGTCGCGCCGCGATCGACCAGATGGATCCCGCGGCGGCCGCGATCATCGCGAGCGTGAGCGCCGCGCTCGTCCTCGTGACGCTCGACATCGCGCAGATCGTGCTGCTCCAGTGGGCGCTCGGGACGTTCGCCGTAGGCGGCGGCATGGTCGCGTGGATCGAGCGGACCGGTCGCGCGCAGCTCGTGTGGAGCTTCGCCACCGTCATCACGCTGCAGATCGTGCTCATACAGCCGTGGTTCCTCGTGCCCGCGGTGCCGCTGTTCCTCATGGGATATCTCGAGATCCGGGCGCGCTTCGCGTCGGAGCGCCGCGCACGGCTCCTCGCGACGCTCGTCGAGGTCGGGCACGCCGTCGGCATGTCGCTCGACCCCGTCACCGTGTTCCGCGAGGTGTTCGGTCAGGTGCGGAATGCCCTCGACGTCGACGCCTTCTACGTCTGCATCGCCGACCGTGACCGCGGCGTCCTCTCGTTCCGCTACCTCTACGAGAACGGGCACGAGGTCGAGCCGGAGGAGAGCCCCATGCAGGGAACGCTCGCCGGCGTCTGCGTGGAGCAGGACAAGCCGATCCTGCTCCGCGACGCGGACGGCGACCGCCGCAGGCTCGGGCTTCCGGAGCGCAGCGCGTGGGGCACGCTCGTGGAGCGCTCGCTCATGGTGGCGCCGCTCCGTCTGCACGGCCGCGCGGTCGGCGCGATCTCGGTGCAGAGCGCGCGGCCGAACGTGTACGACCAGGGCGATCTCGAGCTGCTCGCGGCGATCGGGAACGAGGCGGCGATCGCGATCGAGCGTGCCGACCTCTACGAGCGCACGACATCGCTCTCGCGCCGTCTCTTCGAGCTCTATCGCCTCGGCAACGAGCTCGCCGCATATAAGGAGCTCCGCTCGCTCACGCGCGCGTTCGCCGAGAACGTGCAGCGCATCGTCGGCGCGGGCGTCGTCGCGATCTACCTCGACCACCGCGGCGACGTCCTCGACTTCGCGGTCACGACCGCCACCGGCCCCGCCGAGATGCTCACGCTCTCGAAGACCGACACGCCCACCATCGCTCGCGTCATCGCGAGCGGCGAGCCCGTCGAGCAGCACGACCGCGACAGCGAGAACGAGCAGACGCGGCGCAGTCTGCAGCGGTTCGGCCTCAAGAGCCTCTTCGTACAGCCGCTCCGCGTCGCCGACCGGCTCGTCGGCGTCCTTTTCGTGTCGTGGCGCGAGCTGCATCCGCTCTCACACGAGGAGCGCGAGCTCCTCGGCGTGCTCGCCGGCATCGGTGCGGCACAGATCTCCAGCCTGGAGCTCTATCAGGAGCTCGACGACGCGTACCTCTCGACCGTCTCCACGCTCACCGCGACGATCGAGGCGCGCGACCAGTACCGCGAGGACCAGCAGCGTCGCGTCGCCTCCGACGCCGTCGCGCTTGGCGAGCGGCTCGGCTTCGACGAGGAAGGCCTGCGTGACCTTCGCTACGCCTCGCTCTTCCACTCGATCGGGAAGATCGCGATCCCGGCGGCCATCCTCGCGAAGCGCGGGCCGCTCACGCCGGACGAGCGCGCCATCGTCGAGGAGCATCCGATCCTCGGCGCGCGCATCCTCGAGTCGATCCGCTTCCTGCGTGGCGTCGTGCCGATCGTGCGTTCGGCGCGCGAGCGCTGGGACGGGAGCGGCTACCCCGACAAGCTCGCGGGCGAGGCGATCCCGTTCGCCGCGCGGGTCCTCCGAGTGGTCGTCGACTATCACGCGATGCTCGTCGACCGTCCGTACCGCGGCGCGCTCGGCGCGGAGAACGCGCTCGCCGAGCTGCGCCGCCTCGCCGGCACGTGGTACGACCCGCACGTCGTGACGGAGTTCACGCGCCTCATCGAGACGCGCGGCGCGATCCAGGCCGTCGAGGAGGAGGTCGGCGCCGCGAGCCGCGAGCTCGCGATCCTCGCCGAGCTCACGCCGGAGTTCCACACGCTCCTCGACCTGCAGCAGCTCCTCGACCGCATCCTGCAGATCCTCGGACGCAACTTCCCAGGCGCGAGCCTCACCATCCTGCTCCGCGACGAGAAGACCGACGACCTCGTCGTGCGAGCCGCCGCTGGCGAGCGCGTCGACTCGCCGGTGCGCGTGCCGGCGGGCCGCGGCATCTCGAGCTGGGTCCTCGAGCACGCCGAGGCGCAGAACATCGAGGACGTGCGCTCGGATCCCCGCTACACGGGCGATCCGCAGATCCGTAGCGAGCTCGTCGTCCCGCTCGTCTCGGGCGGCCGCGCGATCGGCGTGCTCATCCTGTCGCATCGCAAGCTCGCCGCGTTCTCGCAGCGCGACCTCACGCTCATGCAGGCGGTCGGCGCGCAGATCGCGGCCGCGATCGACGTCGCAGAGCTGCACGAGCGGCTGAAGCGCGCCGCGAACACCGACGCGCTCACCGGTCTGCACAACTACCGGTACTTCTACGATCGCCTCGAGGAGGAGATCGCGCGTGCGGAGCGCCATCAGACGCCGCTCGCCGTCGCCTTCTTCGACCTCGACAAGCTGAAGAAGGTGAACGATACGTACGGCCACCTCGCCGGGAACGAGGTCCTTCGTCTGCTCGGCGTGCGCATCAGCTCGCAAGTGCGCACGGAGGACGTTCCGGCGCGCTACGGGGGAGACGAGTTCGCCATCGTGATGCCCGAGACGCCGCGCGAGGAGGCGGAGAAGGTCGTCATGCGTCTCGTGGAATCGCTCGCGCAGACACAGGTGCCGCTCCCAAGCGGTGCCGGGCGGTCGATCCCTATGCCGGTCCTCTCCTGGGGCGTCGCCTCGTACCCGCTCGACGGACGCACGGCGCGCGAGCTCGTCGAGAACGCGGACACACGCGCGTATGCGAGGAAGCGATCCCGCTAACGGAGCTTCGCGCCCGGCGGCTCTTCGACTGCAGGCTCACTCCCGACCGGAAGCTGCGGTCGCTCGACGACGCCCTCGCGTTCCTCGCGGAACGCAAGGTCCTCACGCTCACGCAGGACTGCAGCCTGCCGAGCCTCTTCGCAGCGACGCACGAGGAGGCCTTCGACGAGACGAAGAAGGGATTCGCGTCGTGGCCGAAGACGAAGTGGAGCTGGGGCGGCGAGATCGCGCAGCGCGACGGCGTGTTCGAGACGAAGCTCCACCGCGGGAAGACGCTGTTCCTCTCGCCGGAGGGCGCCCGCGCCGCGGACCCGCTCTGCCGCGCGGCGCTCGAGACGGCCGAGAACGGCGAGGACGACGCGGCGCGCATCGTGCGCCATCTGGGGTCGGCGGGGCCGAGCAGCGTCGAGGACCTGAAGAGCGAGCTCGGTCTCGAGGCCGGTGCGTTCCGGAAGATCCGCGACGCGCTCGAGCGGAACGGCGCGATCGTCGCGCGCGGCATCACCGTGGCCGACTCGAAGGGAGGCCACCGCCACTCGAGCGTCCTCTCCCGCTGGGATCAGGTGTGGCGGAAGCCGTGGAAGGCGAGCGAAGAGAGCGCGCTCGACGAGCTCGTCGTGCTCGGCGTCGGTGCGGCGGTCGTGACGCACGAGGACGAGGTGCGCACCTGGTTCACCTGGCCGGTGGAGCGGCACGTCATCGGCGCGCTCGTGGGTACTGGCCGTCTCGTACGGCCCGCGTCCGGTTGGCTCGCGCTCCCGTAAGCGGTACGGTGCGCTGATGGACGCGCTCCGCGCCGAGTTCCCGGGTGCGTTCGACGCGCTCGGGTCGGTGCCGCGCATCCGCGTCGCGCCGGCGACGATGTGGGATGCGTTCCTCGCGGGGGTCGGTGCGGCGTTCATCGTGCGCGCGATCGCGCTGCTCGCCGTCGCCGTGCTCTATCCCATCGCGTTCCCGCCGACGATCCCGCATCCGCTGTGGCTGACGCCTGCGCTCATCGCGGGCGTGCTCGCCGAATTCGCCGCGGGCGTCGTCCTCGTGCGGACGGGCGGGATCACACCGCTGCTGTTCTACGTCGGCCTGGAGCTGTTCGTCGTCCTCGCCGGTGTGCCCGGTCGCCTCGCGCTCTGCGCGCGCGTCGATCCGGGGCTCAGGAACTTCACCTGCGACGTCCCCGGCATGGTCGCCGATCGGTGGCCGATGTGGCTCGCGCTCGCGCTCGGTGCGGTGGCGTTCCGCGCGCTCGCGCTGCGCGACGGCGGCGAGAACACGCTCCTCCGTGCCGCGGGCGCGTTCAGCCTCGTCATCACGCTCGTCGCGAACGTCGCGAACGTCGCGTTCTCCGCAGCTGGGTCGTCGCCGGCGCCGCTCGCGGTCGACGGGATGTTCGCGGTCGGGCAGATCGTCGCGGGACTCGTCGCGGGCGTGCTGCTGTGGCGCGCCCCGCTCGCCGCGCCCGTGCTCCTCGCCATCTGCCTCGTGGGGCCGGGCTTCGGCTCGGCGCTGCCGACGTTCTGGACGAACCTTCACGGACAGGTGCCGAACAACCTGCGGCCGAACGAGTACGCGATGCTCGTCTGGGCGTCCCTTCTCATCCCGCTCGGCGGCGTCGTGGCGCTCTTCGCCGGGCGCGCGTTCCGCCGGGAGTGGGGAACCTTCTTCTAGCCCGGTTGTACGAGTTGCGGCGCTGAGCGCGGACGCGGCAGGCCCGCTCGGCGCCGGAGAGTGTCGCCGTGTACGCACCGCTCGCGCGAAGACCGCTCGCGTTCCTCGGACGGTGCTCCGTCGCGTTCGTCGAGGTCGCCCTCGCCGTCGCGGTCCTCTGCGGCGCGGTCGTCGTCGGGCACGACCTGCGGCAATTCCGTGAGTGGTACGGGGACCCGGGCACGACGCACCTCTGGGCGCCGACGCCCGCTCCGTCGCCGCTCGCGGAGCCGCTCCGCTAGCCGCCAGCCGTCGGATCAGCTTCGGGCGGCGAGCTGACGGAACACGAGCGGCAGCACGCCGCCGTTCCGCATGTAGTCGACGTCCACGGGGTCGTCGACGCGTGCGAGCACCTTGAACTTCACGACCTCGCCGCTCGCGCGCCTCGCTTCGACGTCGAGCGTGGCGCGCGGCGCAAGGCGCGCGAGTCCGCGGACGGTGAACGTCTCCTCGCCCGTGAGGCCGAGGCTCGCGGCGTTCGTGCCGCTCGCGAATTGCAGGGGGAGCACGCCCATGCCGACGAGGTTCGAGCGATGGATCCGCTCGAAGCTTTCCGCGATGACCGCGCGCACGCCGAGCAGGAGCGGCCCCTTCGCGGCCCAGTCGCGGGAGCTGCCGGTCCCGTACTCCTTGCCCGCGATGACGACGAGCGGCGTCCCGTCCTTCTGGTACCGCATCGAGGCGTCGTAGATCGACATCTCCTGTCCCGTCGGGAGGTGACGCGTCCACCAGCCCTCGCGCTGCACGAGCTGGTTGCGCAGCCGGATGTTCGCGAACGTGCCGCGGATGAGCACCTCATGGTTGCCGCGGCGCGTGCCGTACTGGTTGAAGTCGACGGGCTTCACGCCGAGCGAGATGAGGTATTCGCCCGCGGGGCTCGCCGCGGGGATCGAACCGGCCGGCGAGATGTGGTCGGTCGTCACGGAGTCGCCGACCATGACGAGCACCCGCGCGTCCTCGATATCGGGCACGTCGCGCGCGTCGCCCATGTCCTTGAAGAACGGCGGCTCCTGCACGTACGTCGACTTCGGGTCCCACTCGTAGATCGCGCCGGTCGGCGACGGCATCGTCTTCCAGAACTGGTCGCCCTCGAAGATGCGGCCGTACTCCGTCGCATACATCTCCTCGGTGATCGCGCTCTCCATGAGCGCGTTCACCTCGGCGGGCGTCGGCCAGATGTCCTTGAGGAACACGGCCTTCCCGTCGGTACCGTTCCCGATGGGCTGATCCGACAGGTCGAGCGCGATCGTGCCGGCGAGCGCGAACGCGACGACGAGCGGCGGGGACGCGAGGTAGCTCGACTTCACGAGCGGGTGGATCCGGCCCTCGAAGTTGCGGTTGCCGGAGAGCACGGACACCACGTTGAGGTCGTGGTCCTTCACCTCCTGCTCGATCTCGGGCGTCGCGAGTGGTCCGGTCTGTCCGATGCATACCGTGCATCCGTAGCCGACGAGGAAGAAGCCGAGCTTCTCCAGGTACGGCGTGAGGCCGGCCTTGTCGAGGTAGCGCGTCACGACGCGAGAGCCGGGTGCGAGCGTCGTCTTCACGTGCGGCTTCACGGTGAGACCGCGCTCCACGGCCTTCTTCGCGAGGAGGCCGGCCGCGAGCATGACCGACGGGTTCGAGGTGTTCGTGCACGAGGTGATCGCCGCGATGACGACCGATCCATCGGTGACGCCGCCTGCCATCGGCTCGCGCTTCGCGACCGTCGCCGTCGCCGCGGTGGCGGGCGCGGGCTTCGACGCCGGTGCGTCCTGCAGCGGCTTCGGGCCCTCGCTCTGGTCGGTCTTCGCGACGACTGGCTTCGGCCCGAGGAACGAGTCCCATACGCGCGGCAGCTCGACGCGGTCCTGCGGACGCTTCGGCCCCGCGACGCTCGGATGCACCGTCGACAGGTCGAGCTCCATGAGCTCGGCGAACGCCGGCTGCGTCATGCCGTCGGTGCGGAAGATCCCCTGCGCCTTCGTGTATCGCTCGACGAGGTCCACGAGGTCGCCGCGGTTCGTCGCGCGCAGGTAGCGGAGCGTCTGCGCGTCGACGGGGAAGAACGCCGCGGTCGCGCCGTACTCGGGACACATGTTCGACACCGTCGCGCGGTCCTGCACCGTGAGCGACGACAGCCCGTCGCCGACGAACTCGACGAACTTGTTCACGACGCCGTGCTTGCGCATCTTCTCGGTGAGCGTGAGCACGAGGTCCGTCGCGGTCGTCCCGACGGGGAGCGCGCCCGTGATCTTCACCCCGACGACGACGGGCCAAGGCAGGTACGTCGGCTGCCCGAGCATCGCGGCCTCGGCCTCGATCCCGCCGACGCCCCAGCCGAGGACGCCGAGCCCATTCACCATCGTCGTGTGGGAGTCGGCGCCGAAGAGCGTGTCGGGCATCGCGATGCCCTCGCGCACCTGCACGACGCGCGAGAGGCGCTCGAGGTTCACCTGATGGCAGATGCCGGCGCCCGGCGGCACGACGCGGAACGTCTTGAAGGCCTGCCCGGCCCAGCGCAGGACGCCGTACCGCTCGCGGTTGCGCTCGTACTCACGCTGGAGGTTGCGCTCGTACACGTCCTTCGCGCCGAAGAAGTCGGCCTGGACGGAGTGGTCGATGACGAGGTCGACCGGGATGAGGGGCTCGATGCGCGAGGCGTCCTTGCCGGCCCGCTGCATCGCGGCGCGCATCGCGGCGAGATCGACCGCCGCCGGCACGCCGGTGAAGTCCTGCAGCAGGATCCGCGTCGGGCGGAACGGCACCGACGCGCCGTCCGGCGGCGGCGCCGGGTACTTCGCGAGCGCCGCGATGTCGCCCTCGTTCGCGCCACCCGACGCGGCGGCGCGGACCATCTGCTCGAGGAGGATCTTCACGGTCATCGGGAGGCGCGACAGATCGCCGAGCTGCGAGAGGGGGAAGTAGCGGTACGTCGTGCCCGGAAGCGGCGCGTTCGTGTAGGTCGTCATGTGAGCAGATCCTTCACCAGATCGCGCTCCTTCTCGAGCTCCGCGATGGTCGCCTTCAGCTTGCCCTGCGCGAAGTCGTTCAGGGTCACGCCCTGCACGATCTCGTAGTCGCCGTTTCCCTTCGAACGGAGCGGGAATGACGACACGAGCCCCTTCGGGACGCCGTAGCTGCCGTCACTGAGGACCGCTGCGCTGAACCAATCGTCCGATGGGGTCGGCGTCACGAGGCTCTTCACGTGGTCGACGAGCGCCTGCGCCGCGGAGAACGCGCTCGATGCGCCGCGAGCCGCGATG
>DATDNP010000178.1:0-4709 GCA_036518215.1 Candidatus Limnocylindria bacterium | reverse complement strand
AGCTTCGGGTCCTCGACCTTCTCGACGACGGTCTTGAGGAGGTACACCCGGAAGGCGCCGGTCGAGATGTCGACCTTCACGTCGATGTTCTCTTCGGCGCCATACGCGCGCTTCAGCGCGCGCGCGATGATGTCGCCAACGACCTCTTTGGGGAGACCCTTCTCGGCGGAGAGCTGTGCCAGACCGGTGACGAGTTCTCGGTTCATCGCCGCGCTCCCCTCAGCATCTTCAGTTTCTTCCGGGCGACAAAAAAAGTGGGGTCGACCCACTTTTTCGCGGTGCCCGTGGACGGCGGTATGGCCCGCTATCCGAGGGGAAATATAGCAAACCTCGGTCCGACGCGAAAGGGCTGGCCGCCGCGCCGCCCTACGTCAGGTGGTTACCGATGTTCGAGAAGAAGTTCTTGATCTGGTCCGCGAAGAAGACCTGCGTGATGATCATGAAAAGTGCGACAACCACGATGATGAGCGCGTATTCGGCCATGCCCTGGCCCTGCTCATCTGCGACGAAACGACGCATTCTCACCCCTTCCTCGGCACGGCGGCCGCGTACAGGGTGCCACGCCGCAGGGCTGGCTACCAGCCGGACATTGGTCCCAACCGCCGACCGTCACCGCCTTGCGCCCGCGGCCCGCAGGGCGGCCGTCACGCGCTCCTCGGTGGGTCCGGCGGGGACCCCCCTGAGGGCCGCCAGAGCCTCCGGGGCCGTGTAGCCGAGCGCCTGGAGCGCGGCCGCCGCCTCGTCCTCGATCGGCATCCCGGCTGGCTCGCGCTCCGGCGCGCCGCGCGCGATCTTTCCCTTGAGGTCGACGATGAGCCGCTCGGCCGTCTTCTTTCCCACCCCGGGCGCGCGGGCGAGCGCCGCCGCATCCCCCGACGCGATGGCCGCGGCGACCGCCGAGGGACGCGACACCGAGAGCAGCGCGACCGCCGCACGCGGGCCGACGCCGGAAACGCTGATGAGCATCTCGAACAGCGCGAGCTCCTCGCGTGTCTCGAAGCCGTACAGCTGCTGGGCGTCATCACGAACGACGTGATGCGTGTGAAGGGTGATGGTGTCCGTATCTGGATGCCGCGGTACGAAGATCTTGTATCCCACGCCGTGCACGTCGACGACGACGTAGTCGTTGCCGCGCGCGACGATCTCGCCGCTGACGTACGCGATCACGGGTTCGTGTCACCGCGTGTGCGGTGCGCTTCTCGGGTGTGCTCCGCTCCTCGCGGCTGGCCACGCGCGCCCGCCCGCCTGCCGTTCGCGTGGGTCACGGGCGCGCTGGGCGCAGATGCTCGTCGCGGAGCACACCCTCGCGCGCACCGCGCTCCGCAGTTGCTCACTTCGCGAGCGCGACGGCGGCCGCGAACTTCGCGCGCTGTGCGTGGGTCAGGGCGACGGCGATCGCGTCGGCGATGTTGTCTTCCCTGATCGGCTCTGCGAGCTTGAGGATGGCACCGACCATCAGCTGCACTGCCTTCTTATCGGCACCGCCGTTCCCGCTCACCGACTGCTTCACCTCTTGTGGCGTGTACTCCGCGATCTCGAGATTCGCGCGTGCGCCGCAGAGGAGCGCGATGCCGCGCGCTTCCGAGACGCTCATCGCGGTCCGCACGTTCTTGTTGAAGTAAAGGCGCTCGAGCGCGAGCGCCGACGGGCGATGCTCCGCGATGAGCGCGTCCAGCGCGTTCGCGATCCCGAGAAGACGCTCGGCGGCGCTGCCGTCGCGCGGCGTCGGCACGAGCCCGCACCGGACGAGCCGCGGCGGATCCGCATCGAGCGCGAGGAGCGCGAACCCCATCCCGGTCGTCCCGGGGTCGATGCCCAGGACCGTCGGTCCGTTAGGCGTGCTGCAGCACCTCGACGGGGATGTCGAAGTTGGCGTGCACCTTCTGCACGTCGTCGAGCTCCTCGAGGGACTCGACGAGGCGGATGACCTGCTGCGCCTTGTCGCCTTCCACGCGGACGGTGTTCGTCGGTCGCATCGAGATCTCCGCGGAGCTCACGGGGATCGTCGCTGCCTCGATCGCCTTCTTCACCGATTCGAACGCGGTCGGCGTCGTGTACACGGTGATGAGCGATCCGTCGACCTCGACGTCCTCGGCGCCCGCGTCGATCGCGACGAGCTGTACGTCGTCCGACGACCGGCCGGCGGCATCGATCTCGATGATGCCCTTCTGCTCGAAGAGCCACTGGACCGAGCCCGACTCGCCGAGCTTGCCGCCGTGCTTCGTGAACGCGGCACGGACCTCGGATGCCGTCCGGTTCCGGTTGTCGGTCGCCGCCTCCACCATGACCGACACGCCGGCCGGGCCGTAGCCCTCGTAGACGACGCTTTCGATCTGCGCGCCGTCGCCGCCGCCGGTCGCGCGCTCGATCGCGCGCTGGATGTTCGCGATCGGCATGTTCACGGCGCGGGCCCGATCCATCGCGAGACGGAGGCGGAAGTTGCCCTCCGGGTTCGGCCCGCCCTCACGCGCCGCGAGCATGATCTCGCGCGTCATCTTGGTGAAGACGATCCCGCGCTTGACGTCCGCGGCGCCTTTCTGGCGCTTGATCTGGGACCACTTTGAGTGACCTGACATCGGCTGAATAGTATGCGTGGAGACACTGGGCGGACAGAGCGTTTAGGGGAGAGTCATGGCCGCTGTGAGTCCTGAGCAGATCCGAAATGTCGCCGTCGTCGGTCACGGCGGCTCCGGTAAGACCACTCTCGTCGAGAGCATCCTCCACGCCGTCGGGGCGACGAGCCGGCTCGGCAAGGTCGATGACGGCACGAGCATCCTCGACACCGATCCCGAAGAGCAGAAGCGAAAGATCTCGATCAACCTCGCCGTCGCGTCGTGCACGACCGATGGCGTGAAGATCAACTTCCTCGATACGCCAGGCTTCGCCGACTTCGCGGGCGACCAGCGCGCCGCGCTGCACGTCGCGGATGCGGCGCTCGTCGCCGTGGACGCGTCGTCGGGCGTGCAGGTCGGGACGCAGCTCGTCTGGAACGAGCTGGAGAAGGACAAGACGCCCCGCGTCGTCGTCATCACCCGCCTCGACCGCGAGAACGCCGACTTCGACCGCGTGCTCGCGCAGCTCCGCGATGCGTACGGCATCCGCGTCGTGCCGCTCCACGTGCCGGTCGGCTCGCACCAGGGCCTCACCGGCACGATCGACCTGCTCCACGGCACTGTGCTGCGCGGTCCGAAGGACACCCCGACCGACATGCCGGCCGCGGACAAGGAGCGCGTCGGCACGTACCGTCAGCAGCTCGTCGAGGCGATCGTCGAGACGAACGAGGACCTCCTCACCCGTTATCTCGACGGCAAGGAGCTCTCGTACGACGAGCTCCGCGACGCGCTTCACGCCGCGGTGCGCGCGGGAAGCGTCGTCCCGGTCGTCGCGTCGTCCGCGTCGAAGGACACGGGCTACGCCGCGCTCCTCATGACGATCCGCGAGATGCTCCCCTCCCCGCTCGAGGCCGGCTCGGTCATCGGGAAGTCTCCGTCCGGCGACGAGGTCGCACGGAAGGTCTCGCCCAGCGAGAAGCTCGCGGCGTTCGTGTTCAAGACGCTCTCGGACCCGTTCGTCGGGAAGCTCTCGTACGTCCGCGTGTACTCCGGGACGCTGCACCACAACTCGCAGGTGTTCGACGCGCAGAAGAACGAGGCCGAGCGCGTTGGCCAGATCTTCTTCCTCCGCGGCAAGGAGCAGGAGGTGACCGACGCCGTCGGCGCCGGCGACATCTGCGCGATCCCGAAGCTCACGGCGACATCGACGAACGCGACGCTCACCGACAAGGACTCCCCGATCCTGCTGTCGCCGATCGAGTTCCCGCCGCAGTCGTTCTCGGTCGCGATCGAGCCGCAGTCGAAGGCCGACCTCGACAAGCTCGGTCAGGCGCTCCACAAGCTCGTCGACGAGGACCCCTCGCTCCACTACTACCGTGACGACGCGACGCACGAGACCATCCTCTCCGGCATCGGCGAGTCCGCCATCGACACCGCCGTCCATCACCTGAAGGACAAGTTCGGCGTGCAGGTCACGACGAAGACGCCGCGTGTCCCGTACCGCGAGTCGATCCGGCGGAAGACGCAGGCGCAGGGCCGGTACAAGAAGCAGACGGGTGGTCACGGGATGTTCGGCGACACCTGGGTCGAGATCGAGCCGCTCACTCCGGGGAGCGGCGTCGAGTTCGCGACGCGCATCGTCGGCGGCTCGGTCCCGCGCAACTTCTGGCCGGCCGTCGAGAAGGGCATCCGCGAGGCGGCGGAGCGCGGCGTCATCGCCGGCTACCCGCTCTCGGACTTCCGGGCCACGCTGTACGACGGCTCGTTCCACGCGGTCGACTCGAATGAGATGAGCTTCCGCGTCGCCGGCTCCCTCGCGCTCCAGAACTGCGTGAAGGAGGCCGACCCGTTCCTCCTCGAGCCGATCCACGAGCTTGACGTCCTCGTGCCGGAGGAGCAGATGGGCGACGTGCTCGCCGACCTCAATGGCCGTCGCGGACGCGTGCTCGGCATGGAGTCGACGGGCGCCGGGTACCAGCACATCAAGGCGCACGTCCCGCTCGCCGAGATCTTCCGCTACGCGACCGACCTCCGCTCGATGACCGGCGGTCGCGGCACCTTCAGCTCGACGTTCCTCGGGTACGAGGAGTGCCCGTCACACATCGCGCAGAAGGTGATCGCGGCGCACGAAGAGCAGGCCGAGGAGACCGCGGCGGC
>DATDNP010000177.1:0-15193 GCA_036518215.1 Candidatus Limnocylindria bacterium | reverse complement strand
GTCGACGGAACGGTGTGGGTGGCCGACATCCTGAACTGCCGCGTCGTCCATCTCTCGGCGACGGGCGCGTTCCTCGGATCGCTCGGTGACGGACGGTGCGTCCACGCGCCGCCGCGATCGTTCACTTCGCCGAACGCCGCGTACCCGACGGCCGACGGCGGACTCCTCGTCACCGAGATCAACGGCTCGTGGATCGATCGGCTCGCACCCGACGGCACGCTCCTGTGGAGCGTGCACGCACCGGTCACGTATCCGTCGGACGCGGTCCCGTACCCCGATGGCAGCGTGCTCGTCGCGGACTACGTCTCGCCGGGGCAGGTCGTGCGCGTCTCGTCTGATGGCGCGGTGGTGTGGCGATACGACGCCGCGAAGCAGCTCCACAACCCGTCGAGCACTCAGCCCCTCGCGGCGAATCGCGTCGCGATCAGCGACGACTTCGGGAACCGGATCCTCATCGTCGACCCGACGACGAACGAGATCGTCCGCGAGTACACGACCGCCGGCGGCGTCCACTTCAAGATCACCGACTGCGTCGACTTCCGGCCGGACTGAGTCAGGCCGCGTCGCGGCGGTGCGCCGCCGCCTTCCGGGCGCGCGCCGAGCGGTTCTCCGTTCTGATCCGGAGCGCCGCGACCATGACCGCGGCCGAGAGCACCGCCGCGCCGAAGTTGACGACGACGAACACGAGGTTCGCGATGCCGATCGAGTAGATGCCGAGGAGCACCGAGTAGATCGTGCGGACGGCGTAGTCGAACGTCGACACGTCCTTCGCGCGGTGCTTCCGCACCAGGATGAGCAGCTGGTTCGTGCCGAAGACGAGCGAGCCGAGCGCGCCGACGTACCCGAGGGCGTGGATCGGGTCGAGCTTCAGGTCCATCGGTCGCCTTCTCAGCAAGCCGCGCGCCGTGTTGCGGGGCAAATGCCCGACGGCCGGCGAGACGTTGCTGACACAGTGGGCGGACATTCTTGGGACCGTGCTGAGCTTCGACGACCTCGTCGTCATCAAGGGAGCGGGGGACCTCGCGACGGGCGTCGCCTACCGGCTGCGCCGCGCCGGCTTCCCCGTCGTGATGACCGAGATCGCGCAGCCGACCGTCGTGCGCCGCACGGTGTCGTTCGCGCAGGCGGTGTTCCACGGTGCCGCGGAGGTCGAGGGGATGCGCGCGCGGCTCGTCGCGACTCCGGACGAGGCGCTCACGCGCGCACGCGACAGCGAGGTCGCCGTCATCGTCGACCCGTCGGCGACGATCATCCAGGCACTGCAGCCGTCGATCGTCGTCGACGCGATCGTCGCGAAGCGCAACACCGGCACGAGCATCGACGATGCGCCTGCGGTCATCGCGCTCGGACCGGGGTTCCGTGCGGACATCGATGTCCACGCCGTGATCGAGACGAATCGCGGTCACCGGCTCGGGCGCGTGATCTGGAACGGTGAGGCAGAGCCCGACACGGGGATCCCGGGCCTCGTCGACGGGCACGGCGCCGATCGCGTGCTCCGCGCACCGGCGAGCGGGACGTTCGTCGGCATCCGCGAGATCGGCGATCGCGTGTCGCAGGGCGACGTCGTCGGCTACGTCGAGGGACGCCCCGTCGTCGTGCCGTTCGACGGCTGCCTGCGGGGCCTCATCCACACAGACGTGCGCGTCCATCGCGCGATGAAGATCGGAGACGTCGATCCGCGCGCGACAGTGGACCACTGCTTCACGATCTCCGACAAGGCGCTCGCGATCGGCGGCGGCGTCCTCGAGGCCGCGATGTACCTCCTCTCTCGCGCGTCGCTCCTCGCCGGCATCCGCGCATAGCGCCGCGCCCGCAGCCACGCCGCAGGGATACCGCTAGGCGATCACGGCGCGCACGCCTTCGTGCTCGAGCGACGCGATCACCACGCGCACGTCGCGCAGCTCCCGCACCGCGCGAGCGACGGTCCGCGCGTTCGCGAGCGCGCGGTCGTCATCGGCCTTGTTGATGAGCACGACGATGCGCGCGTTCGCGGGGACCCCTCTCGTGTTCCCCCGCGGGTCGAGCAGCACGCGCGCGATCGCCGCTGCATCGAGCGTCGCAGAGCGGGGAAGCGCGGTGAGCTCGCTCACGCGGTCGGGCCGATGCGCGACGTCGGCGATCGATCCGCCGAGCGCGTCGATGCCGACGACCGCCACGACGAGCGTGGCGCATGCCGGGATGACGGGCTCGTCGTCGCGCGGCGCCGTGATCGGTAGACGCGCGGACCCATCGGCCTCGACGAGGACGGCCGCGACCCCGGCGAGCGCCGCCGCATCGCGGACCCACGCGGACGGGACGCCGACGAGCTTCGCGTCGTCCGTGGTCGCGGTGCCGACGACCGGAATGGTGGCCTTCGCGATCGCCGCGGCCGTCGCGCGCATGACGCGATCGTGGTCGGCGTCGACGATGAGCGCGAGCTCTGTGGATGCGCGCGGGACGTAGATCTTCGTCGTCGTCGTCACGATGACCGGGCGGCCCGCACGCCGCAGCTCGCTCGCACAGCGGAGCATCGCGGTCGTCTTCCCGCCGGCGCCCACCAGCGCGACGACGTCGCCGGGCGCGATGCTGAGAGCGTCGGACAGCGTCATACCGCACGAAAAGCCTAGTCCGCGAGGACGTCTGGCTTCGCCCTACAACGGATGTGCCATATCGCCCTACGTCTCAGCCTGCTCGCCTGAGTAGGCTCGGCCCGAGCGATGGAGGTCCCGTTCGAGATCGGTCCGGAGATGCTTCGGTCCATCGAGGCGTCCGGCGACCCCATCTTCGTCGTCGGTGAGCGGTGGAACATCGTTCAGTGGAACCGCGCCGCCGAGGCCGCGTTCGGCAAGACCGTGGACGAGGTACGGGGCCTCCAGTGCTATGACGTCGTCGCCGGGGTCGACGACAGCGGCCGGCAGATCTGCCGCCTGCACTGCGAGAAATGGGCGCTCGCGCGGCGAGGCTCGAAGATCCGGTGCTTCGACGTGCGCGCGCTGCCGACGCACGAGAAGTGGGCGAACGTCGCCATCCTGCCGGTCATCGACGACAACGGCCGGCCCTTCGCGCTCGTGCACATCCTCCGAAGCGTCGAGCGGGCCAAGCGCATCGAGCGGTTCGTGCGCGAGCTCGCCGTGGAGGCGGACGACGTCCTCCAGGCGAAGAACGGCAACGGCAACGGCAATGGCAACGGGAACGGCAACGGCCACGACACCGAGCCTGTCCATCTCACGATCCGCGAGCTCGAGGTCCTCGGCCTCCTCGCGCACGGCGCGGGCACGAACGCGATCGCGGATCGCCTGGGCGTGAGCCGCCACACCGTCCACAACCACATCGCCGTCGTCCTCAACAAGCTCGGCGTCCACAGCCGCGCCGAGGCCGTCGCGTACGCCTTCGAACACCATCTCGCCTAGCCCGTCAGGCGTTCGGCAGGCCGCTCAACCGGGTCTAGGGAAAACAGGCTCCGCGTACCAGGAAATCAGCACGCGCGTGCCATGTTTCTGGGCTCCCTTCCTCGCAATGTGACACGTCAGCGAGCGCCAGTACCTGAGAACACGACGCCTTCGTGTCGTTTGCGTGGAGGTCAGCGTGGCAACGACCAAGCAGCAAAGCCGCTACTCGCGCCGGACATTCTTGAAAGGAGCGGGTGCCACCGCCGCCGGGACCGCCGCGGCGGCCACGGTCCCCATCGCGGGACGAGCGCCCGAAGCACCGGTCGCGCGACCGGTCGCGGTGCGCGTCGGACCGCCTGCGGGTGCCGCGAACACGACGCTCATGCAGGTGACGGTCAACGGGACCCTGTTCGAAGCGGCGATCGATCCGCGCTGGACGCTCGCGGAGTTCCTGCGCGATCAGCTGAACCTCACCGGCACGAAGGTCGGTTGCGACCGCGGCGAATGCGGCGCATGCACCGTCCTCGTCGACGGGACGCCGTACCTCGCGTGCTCGACCTTCGCGACCGAGGTCGCGGGACGGAAGATCACGACGGTCGAGAGCCTCGCCGGTGATGGCAAGCTCAACGGCCTTCAGAACGCGTTCTGGGAGAGCGGCGCGGTGCAGTGCGGCTTCTGCATCCCCGGGATGCTCATGAGCGCGACGGCGCTCCTCGCAGCGAAGCCGAAGCCGACCGAGGACGAGGTGCGCACCGCGCTCTCGGGGAACCTCTGCCGGTGCACTGGCTACAAGAAGATCGTCGAGGGGGTCATGGCGGCCTCCGGACAGCCTCTGAAGGCATAGGGAGGAAGGATCATGGGCAAGAAGTTCTCGCAGGCTCGCATCCTCCAGATGCTGGACGACCCCGACTTCCAGCTGCTCTCCGCCGAGTACCCGGACCTCTACGCCGACGAGATCGAGGCGATGAACGACTACGTGCGCTCGATCACCCCGGCGCTGCCCGAGTGGGTGAAGGGCGCGGCGCCGAAGAGCCAGCAGCAGCTGAAGTTCGTCGGCACGAAGGTGAAGCGCATCGAGGACCCGGCCCGTCTCACGGGCAACGGCGTCTACGCCTCGGACGTCCAGCTCCCCGGCATGCTCTACGGCTACATCGTCCGCTCGCCGTACGCGCACGCGACGATCACGGCGATCGACACGTCGGCGGCGGAGGCGCTCCCCGGCGTGCGCGCGGTGCTCACGTACAAGAACGCGCCGCAGACGAAGATCGGCACCAACCCGGACAAGTTCGTCGTGAACCAGGAGGCGCACTGCGCCGGTGACGAGGTCGCGGCGGTGGCCGCCGAGGATCCGCACACCGCGCGCGAGGCCGCCGAGCTCATCAAGATCACGTGGCAGGAGCTGCCCGGCGTCGCCGCGGACATCAAGGCCGCGATGGCCGCCGGTGCTCCCGCCCTCATCGCCCCGAACATCAGCAACTACTCAGCCGGCACGCCCGTGAAGCGTGGCGACTTCGACAGCGCGTACGGCTCGGCCTCGCTCAAGTACGAGCAGACCTACACCACTGCGACGCTGCAGCACACGCCGCTCGAGCGGCACTGCACGGTGGCGCGCTGGGAAGGCCCCGATCGTCTCGTCATGTGGGCGAGCAGCCAATACATGTCGAGCGTTCGCTCGAGCCTCGCGTCCTACTTCGGCATGCCGCGCAGCCATGTCCGCGTCCTCTCGGAGAACGTCGGCGGCGGCTTCGGCAGCAAGGGTGGCGCGCAGCGCGACGCGTACATCGCGGCCGTGCTCGCTCAGATGACGCAGCGGCCGGTGAAGGTGTACTTCGACCGTCCCGGCAACTTCCGCACGTCGGTCCATCGCTACGCCGAGATCATGTCGCTCAAGGCCGGTCTCGCCGGCGGCAACACCATCAACGCCTACCGTCTCGACGCGATCGGCGACGGCGGCGCGAACAAGGGTGGCACCTCGTCGCTCCCGCCGGTCCAGCGCGTGTACACGGCGGGCAACGCGTTCTTCCAAGAGACCAACGTCATCACGAACCGCGGCCAGTCCGGCCCGATGCGCTGCGTGGGCGACCCGCAGGGCACGTGGGCGCAGGAGATCTTCATCGACGAGCTCGCGGAGAAGGCGGGCATGAACCCGCTGGACTTCCGGCTCAAGAACATCGCCGAGGTCGACCAGGATCACGAGAACCGCAAGTGGAACAGCTGCGGTCTCCGCGACTGCGCGACGAAGGTCGCGACCGCGATCGGCTGGTCGTCCAAGTGGCACAAGCCGGCCGGCAAGATCAACGGACGCAAGGCGCACGGCATCGGCATCGCGCTCCACGCCTGCGGTCACGGATCGATGTCGCTCCCGATGACCTGCGTGGTCCGTCTCGACCGCGACGGCTCCCTCGACGTGAACAACGGCCTCACCGAGATCGGTGGCGGCCAGTCGACCGCGGCGATGATCATCGCCGCCGAGACCGTCGGGGTGAAGCTCACGGACGCATCGGCGTCCTGGAACGACACCGGCTTCACGCCCGACGCCGGCGTGACGGCCGGCAGCCGCGGCACGATCTCGTCCGGCAGCGCGGTGCGCAACGCGGCGCTCGACCTCAAGGCGCAGCTCCTCCAGATCGCGACGAGCGGCGCGAAGCCGATGCTGAACGCGAAGCCCGAGGACTGCGACACCGGCGACGGGTACGCCTTCGTGAAGGCCGACCCGAGCCAGAAGGTGAAGCTCGCCGACGTCGCGAACAGCACCGGCAACCCGGTCATCGGACGCGGTACGCACGTCGTCCCGCCGAACACCTCGATGAGCGTGTTCAGCGCGGGCGCGACCGAGGTCGAGGTGGACCTCGACACCGGCGAGGTCACGATCCTCTCCTACGTCGGCGCCAACGACGTCGGCCAGGCCATCAACCGGCTCGGTGTCGAGCAGCAGATGGAAGGCGGGATCGTCATGGGCATGGGCATGGGTCTCTGGGAAGAGATGAAGTACGAGGCCCAGCACAACTTCCCGGTGAACTGGAACTGGGAGAACTACCCGATCCCGACGACGCTCGACACGCCGAAGTGGGCGAACTTCCAGACGATCATCGTCGAGCCGATCGACGCGATCGGCCCGTACGGCGCGAAGGGCGTCGGCGAGCCCCCCATCTCACCGCCACCGCCCGCGCTCGCGAACGCGATCTACAACGCGATCGGCGTCCGGATCTACGACGCGCCGCTGTCGCGCGACAAGGTCCTGGCCGCGATCAAGAAGATGAAGTGAGAGAGGAGCGATAGGGAATGAAGAAGTACGAACACACCAGCCCGACGTCCGTGCAGGACGCCGTCAAGCTCCTCTCGGCGCAGAACGCCCGAGCGTGCGCAGGCGGCACCGATCTCATCGGGATCATGAAGGAAGGCCTTCTCCCGACGGATCGTCTCGTCGACCTGAAGACGATCAAGGGCCTGGACTACATCAAGGAAGACGGAGGCGAGCTCAAGATCGGAGCGCTCACGAAGCTCTCGACGATCGCCGCGTCCGACGTCGTCAACACAAAGGCGCCGGCGCTCGCCGAGGCAGCCGCGCGGGTCGCGTCACCGCAGATCCGCAACATGGGAACGCTCGGCGGCAACATGGCGCAGAAGGTCCGCTGCTGGTACTTCCGCGAGTTCGAGCGGGCCGACTGCTACAAGCGCAACGGCAACTACTGCTACGCCATCCTCGGTCTATCCGACCTTCACGCGATCTTTGACGGCGCCGCGTGTTTCGCGGTGCAGCCCTCCGACACATCGACGGCCCTCTCGGCCCTCGGCGCGACGGTCGTCATCAACGGCAAGGATGGGGAGCGGAACGTCGCGATCGACGACTTCTACATCGGTCCGGACGTCGACTACCTGCGCGAGACGGTGCTCGCGCAGGACGACATCATCACCGAGGTCCGCATCCCGGCGAGCGCGCTCGGGAGGCCGAGCGTGTTCATCAAGGCCGCGCCGCGCAAGACGATCGACTTCGCCCGCGCGTCGGTCGCGGTCCTCATCGACGCGAACCCGGTCGGCAGCATCCGGCTCACGCTCGGCGCTGTCGCGCCGACGCCGCACCGCGCGAAGGACGCCGAGGACTTCCTAAAGGGCAAATCGCTCTCGGCGGACAACATCGCGCAGGCGGCGACGCTCGCCGTCAAGAACGCGAAGCCGCTCGCGACGAATGGCTACAAGGTCGATCTCGTCCAAGGGTTGGTGCGCCAGGCGCTGACCCGACTTGCGTCCTGATGAGTCGGGAAGGAGCTGCGTGATATGAGCGAAAACGACACAGAACTGCAGGATCCCATCGAGCCGGATGGTTCCGGCGATGAAGGCCTCTCGCGTAGGCGGCTCGTTCTCGGCGGGCTCGCCGCGGTGGCGACGGTCGCCGTGAGCACAGCGTCGCTCGCGCGCGGTTCGACCGCCGCCGCGGCGCAGATCCAGTCCAAGGGCGTCATCGTCTCCGACCCGAGCCTCTGCGTCGGGTGCCTCGCCTGCGAGGTCAACTGCTCGACGTGGCACGCCTCGGTGGGACGTTCGTCCGAGCCCCGCATCCGCATCGTGAGCGACCCGAGCGTGAAGCTCGCGCCGAAGGTCGCCGCGTACCTGCCGGGTCGCGCGGGCAATTCGCCGCAGACCTGCAAGCAGTGTCCGACCGCATGGTGCCAGCCGAACTGCCCGACCACAGGTCTCTCGGTCGATGCGAGCACCGGCGTTCGATACATCAACGAGCAGGACTGCATCGCGTGCGGGAAGTGCGAGGTCGACTGCCCGGTCGAGTGGAACGGGACGCTCGTCCGCAAGGGCCAGAAGATCGACTCCAAGCGCGTGTCGTACGACCCCGTCCTGAACGTCTACAACAAGTGCGACCTGTGCCGCGGCCGCGAAGGTGGGCCGATCTGCGTCGAGCGGTGCCCCGTCAACGTCGCGGTCCGCGCCGGCTACATCCAGTCCGATCACCTTGCTCTCGATGTGAAGCCGAGCACCGAAGAGCAGTGGAAGAGGCTCGTATAGATGAAGACCAAGACCTTCGCGCTCGTCTCCGATCTCGTCGTCGTCGCGCTCGTGGTCGCCGGCGCGCTGCTGCTGTTCCTGTCCGGGCTCTTCACCGATGGGTGGAAGACGGACCGGCCGCTGCTCCCGCTCTCCGTCGACTGGTCGCGCATCGTGCTCCTCGCATCGGCCGCCGGCGTCATCGTCGGCGTGCTCCTCGCGTCGTTCATCCGCGTGCGCCGAGCGCGCGTCGTGGACGGCAGGGTCGAGCGATACAGCCTGTTCGACCGGCTCGTGCACTGGGCGGTCGCGCTCGGCTTCGTCCTCGACTTCGTGACGGCGATCTGGCTTCTGCGGTGGATCGGCCTCCAGACCGATGTCGACAACCGGCAGGTCCTCTACTTCGTCCACTTCGTGGGCGCGACGCTCATCGTGTTCGCCGCGCTCGTCTTCGTGACCGCGAGCCGCATCCGCAACCAGGACGCGCTCTTCCCGCGCTGGCGGGACGTCTCACCCGCGTTCGCGCGGCTCTTCGGCTACCTCGGCGTGTACGGCCAGTCGGGCGTCTTCGGCATCCGGATGCCGAAGGGCGCGCAGAAGAGCTGGCAGTCGGCGCTCGCGGGCCTCGGCATCAAGCCGAACCCGCGTGAGGGGAAGTTCCTCTCCGTCGAGAAGGTGTTCTCGTTCACGCCGCTCGCGATCCTCGCGACCATCGTGATCGTCACCGGCGTCATCAAGTCCGCGCGCTACTTCTTCGCGCTGCCCGCCGACCTCATCTACTGGACCACATGGCTGCACGACCTCATGGCGTGGGGCACGCTCCTCGTCGTCGGTCTGCACCTCGCGGCCATCTTCCTCGTCCCGAGGAACTGGCCCGGCATCAAGACGATGATCGTCGGAAGCATGAGCTTCCGTGGCGTGGAGCACGAGTTCCCGGCGTGGGCCGACCAGCTCCGCGCGCGCGAGCCGCACGCGGCTCCGAAGGGCGCGGCGACGCACCCGACGCCCGGCGACTGACGGGAGGCGACCTCTGCTGCGACGATCGGCGGCGCTCGTCGCGGCGATATTCATAGCCGCATGCGCAGGACCGGCATCGCCGGGCGTGACGTCACGCCAGACGACGCCGGTCCGGCGCATCGATGCGCTCCACCTCGCATCGCCCTCGGCGTACGTCGCGCCTTCGCATACGCCCGCGCCCAGCGCGCGTCCGGTCACGCCGGCGGCCGCCGACCGCGGCGAGACGCTCTTCCTCTACAAGGGCTGCGCCGGGTGTCACGGTCTTCGTGCCGAAGGCGGGAACGTCGCGCCGAAGATCGCGCACACGGCCCTTCCGTACTGGGCGGTTCTCGCGCAGGTCCGCCTTCCGAAATGGGTCCACCGCATGCCGGCGTTCGGACCGGAGATGGTGTCTGACGACGAGGTGCAGGACATCTACGCGTTCCTGCAGACAATCACGGCGCGCTAGTCGGAGCCACGCTCCAGCCGCTCGAGGTCCGTCCGCAGATCGATGTCGTCGAGACGCCCGTGCGCCGGCGTGACCTCGAGCACCGCAACATGGTCTCGATGCCCGAGGAGCTCGCGCGCACCGATGTCGCCCTGCAGCCGCTCGACATCCGGCCAGAGCGCTCGATGGATGAGCGTTGGTGGGGAACGATGTCGGTTCCATGAGCACACGACCGCAGCGGCTGATGTCACGCGCTGGCGCTCGATCACGGCGTCGATGAGCGAGGGGCGCACGCCCGGTTGATCGGCGAGAAGGACGACGACCGCGTCCGCATCCTCCGCCGCGTGGATGCCCGCATGCAACGACGTTGATTGACCCGCGGCGTACTCGTCGTTGCGCACGACGCGCGCACGGCCGAGCCGCAGCTCGGGCAGCAGCTCGTCGGCGCGATGGCCGACGACCACGATCACGTCGCTCGCGGTGGATGCGTTCGCCGCGTCGATCGCGTATTGCGCGAGGGGCCTTCCGCGAAGCGTCGCCGCGAGCTTGCTGTCGCCGAAGCGTCGTGACTCGCCCGCGGCGAGGATCACCGCGGCGACTCGCTGCACGGGCGGGCATGCGTCGTTCATGTGGTGCCAGGCGAAGGATACGGACGCCGACGTACAGTCCGGTCGTGCCACAGCGCCTGCCCACCGTCGCGTACTTCGTGCTCGTCGCGCTCGCGCTCGCGCTCACGGCGGGCTTCGGGCTCGGCCTCTGGCTGCTCCTTGCCCGCACCGAGGGCCTCACGACGTTCGGCATCGTGTGGCTGGCGCTCGTGCAGGTGCACGGGACGATCCAGCTCTTCGGCTTCGCCGCGCTCTTCCTCATGGGCGTCGGCCTGCACGTGCTGCCGCGTTTCCGCGGTGCACCTCCGCCGCCGCGGTCGCTCACCGCGGTCGCGCTCGGCGCGACGCTTTTCGCGATCGTGCTGCGGACCGTCGCGCAGCCGTTCCCCGCGCTCGCTGGTCGCGACGCGCTCCTCGTCCTCTCGAGCGTGCTCCTCCTCCTCGGCACGCTCGCGTTCGCCTCGGCCGCGATCGCGGCGCTTCGCGGCGGCACGAACCCGCACCGGCAGGACGAGCTCGTCATCGCCGCGGGCATCATCGGCGCGCCAGCCGCCGCTCTGCTCGTCGGCGCCGCGATCCCGCTGCGCGGGTCGGCGCTCCTCGTCGACCAGGCGTCCGACGACCGCGCGATCTGGGCGATGCTCCTCGGCTGCCTCGCCACGTCCATCTTCGGCGTGTGGGCCCGCCTCGCGCCGGGCTTCGTCGCGACCCCGCCGGCGCCGCCGCGCCGGCTGCTCGCGGGCGCTGGGCTGTGGCTCGTCGGCGTCGTCGCGACCATCGCCGGCGTCCCGTTCGCGTCGCTGCCGCTCCTCGCGGGCGTCGCGACGATCACGTGGGCCGTCGGCATCTTCGGTCCGTCCATCGCGCGCCAGCCGCTGCCGGAACATGCGCGCGCGACCCGCCTCGCGCTGCGCTCCGCGTTCGCGTGGGCGCTCGTCGGCGCCGCGCTCCTGCTCTGGTACGACGTGCGTCACGCAGCTGGCGGCGCGGCGGCCTCCTACCTCGAGGTCTCGGGCGCACGGCACGCGTTCGCGCTCGGTCTTATCGCGCTCGCGATCTACGGCGTCGCCGCGCGCGCGCTCCCGTCGTTCCTCGACCGCCGTCTGTGGAGCCAGCGCCTCGCGTGGGCCATCGTCGTCCTCGCCGACGCCGGTGTCGCGCTCCGTGTCCTGCCGCAGGCGCTCGGCGCGGAGGGTGACGCGGCGAACGCCGTCGTCGCGCTCTCCGGCGTCCTGGCGTACGCGGCCCTTTTGTGCTTCGCGTTGAACGTCGTGCAGACGATCCGCTCCGCGCCGATCACACCCGATCGGACGCCGGCGCGCGGCGCGCCGATCACGCTCCGGACGCGCTAGGGATCAGGGAGCGGTGCGCCGCAGGACGTAGCCCGAATGGCGCAGCGTGTGGATGAGCCGCGCGGCGCCCTCGGCCTCGAGCTTCTCGCGGAGGTAGCGGACGTACACCTCGAGGACGTTGTGATTGCCCTCGAAGTCGTAGCCCCACACGCGATCTGTCAGGAGCGACTTCGACAGCACCTGCTCCGGCGCGCGCATGAACTCGTGGAGGAGCTTGTATTCCGTCGCCGTGAGATGGATGTCGTGACCGGCACGGCTCGCGACGTGCGCGGACGTGTCGAGCTCGAGGTCGTCGTAGCGCAGCGTCGCGCCGGCCTGCGGCTCGCGCCGGCGCAGGATCGCGCGGACGCGCGCGACGAGCACCGTCATCGCGAAGGGCTTGGCGAGGTAGTCGTCCGCGCCTGACTCGAGACCGACGACCTGATCCATCGTCGCGTCCTTCGCGGTGAGCATGAGGATGCCGACGCCGGGATCGGCCGTCCGCGCGCGACGGCACACGGTGAGCCCGTCGATGCCCGGCATGACGATGTCGAGCACGAGGCAGTCGGGCGACCATCGCTCGAGCGTCCGCAGCGCGGATTCGCCGTCGAGCTCCTCGCGCACCTGAAAACCAGCGACGGAGAGGCCGCGTGAGACGACGTTCACGACGCCCGGATCGTCGTCGACGACGAGGACGCGGGCGCCTCCCTCGCGGGCGGGTTCCACGTTCACGGATGTTCGCGACGGACCGAAATGACGCGAAGGGTCCAGGGTCTCTTTTGGGGAGGGTCCTTCGGGCCATGCTCAGCGAACACTCATGTGTTAAGGGCCCCGCCGGACGTCGGGGTGCGTGGCGTACCTGAAAGCGCGCTGAACGAAGTTCGAATCTTCCCCACACGCGAACGCCACCAGGACCGTTCGGCCCATGCCGATTGTGACTAGTCCTCAGTTGGGCCTTACCGCAGATTCGCTCTCGTTCTCAAGAACGCGCTGAGAGAACGCGTCGCGAAGCAAAGAGGAAGCGAAGAGAAGGAAGGCCGCATGCCGGGTATCTCGCGTCGACAGCTCCTCGGCGGCATCGGTGGCGGCGCGGGCGCCCTCGCGGCCGCCTCGCTCACGCCGATCCGCTTCGAGGCCGAAGCCGCATCCGCCACCCCGAGCACGCAGCATCAGTGGGTCGTCGTCATCGACATGCGCCGCTGCGACGGCTGCGCGAAGTGCACCGTAGCGTGCCAGGCGAACCATCACCTGCCGAAGACGCACGAATGGATCCGCGTCGACAAGGTCACGAGCAAGAGCGGGCAGGAGTTCTACATGCCCGTCCCGTGCATGCAGTGCGAGAACGCGCCGTGCATCAAGGTGTGCCCCGTCGGCGCGTCGTTCAAGAACGCCGAGGGCGTGAACCTCGTCGACCAAAGCAAGTGCATCGGCTGCCGCATGTGCATGGCCGCCTGCCCGTACGGGGCGCGCTACTTCAACGACAAGACGCCGCCGAAATTCGACAACCCCTTCGGCGCGCCGACGCCGGAGTATCCCGTTCCGCAGATCAAGGGCACCGTCGGGAAATGCATGTTCTGCGTCCACGAGACGGCGCAGGGGAAGCTCCCGGCGTGTGTCGAGGCGTGCGAGATGCTCGCGCTCTACATCGGCGACTTCGTCACCGATGCGGCGACCAACGGCAAGGAGACGGTGCGTCTTTCGAAGTTCCTGAAAGACAACGACGCGTGGCGCTTCAAGGAAGAGCTCCACACCGGACCGCGTGTCTACTACATCTCCGGCCACGGCCAGGATCTGGGGTACTAGATGGACAGGAGAGCGCATGACCTGTACGTAGAGCGCGCGACGTCGAACATCGGCCGGGGCGGCCTCTGGTGGTGGCTCGTCGCGCTGGCGCTCGCGGCGTGCGTCGGCTTCGGTGTCTACAGCTACGCGTACCAGGTGCGCGTCGGCCACTCCGCGACGGGCACGAACCACACGATCTTCTGGGGCCTCTACATCGCGAACTTCGTCTTCTTCATCGGCATCAGCTACGGCGGCGCGATCATCTCCGCGATCCTGCGCCTCATGGGCGCGAAGTGGCGCGCCCCGATCACGCGGATCGCCGAGGGGACCGCGGTCGTGACGCTCGCGGTCGGCGCGATCTCGGTCATCGTCGACGTCGCGCGTCCCGACCGCCTCCTCAACCTCGTGATCTACGCGCAGCCGGGCTCCCCGATCACCTGGGACTGGATCGCGATCAACACCTACCTCGTCGGGACGCTCATCTTCTTCTACCTGCCGCTCATCCCGGACCTCGGGAAGTACCGCGAGACCCTGCCGGCCGGCTCGCTCCGCGCGAAGATCTACGGGGCGATCTCGCTGCGGTGGCAGGGGACGCCGCCGCAGGAGCGGTGGCTCCTGCGGGCGACGCTGATGATGGCCGTCCTCATCATCCCGCTCGCAGTCAGCGTGCACTCCGTGCTCGCGTGGCTCTTCGCGATGACGGTGCGCGAAGGGTGGCACAGCACGATCTTCGGTCCGCTCTTCGTCATCGCCGCCATGCTCTCGGGCACGGCGATGGTGATCGTCGCAGTGGCCGCGCTCCGGAAGCTGCATGGCCTCGAGCAGTTCATCACCGTCAAGCACTTCCGCTACCTCTCGTACCTGCTCATCGTGCTTGCGGCGGCGTACCTCTACTTCATGGTCGCGGAGTACCTGACCGAGGGATACACGCAGCAGGGCGATTCGGGCGCGATCCTGCAGGCGCTCTTCGTCGGCGCATTCGCGCCGATGTTCTGGGCGATCGTCCTCGGAGGGCTCGTCCTGCCGATCGCGCTCGTCCTGTTCTCCGGACGCTTCTTCATCGCGCGAGCGTCGCTCGCATCGCTGCTCGTGATCGGCGCGATGTGGCTGAAGCGCTACCTCATCGTGCTCATTCCCGGCATGACGACGACGGTCTCGCCGTTCGCGCTCTACAAGCCGACCTGGGTCGAGCTCGGGATCACGCTCGGCTCGGTCGCGGCGATCCCGCTCGGCCTCATGGTCCTCTTCCGCATCTTCCCGGTCATGTCCGTCCACGAGATGGAAGAGGTCGAGGGCGCCCCCGAACCCGCGCCGCTGCGCGGTGCCATCCCGGCATACGGAGACGGAGATGACTAGGAAGCGGAATCTCGTACTTCTCGCGGCCGCCATCGTGGCTGTCGCGCTCGTCGCGGCGAACGGCTCCTTCGTGCGCGGTCTCTTCGGTCAGCGCGCGATGCTCTCGGTCGGCGGACAGCAGTCCGGACAGCAGCAGACCATGCCGTCGCCGCAGGCGTCGACGGCCCCGCAGACGCTCCCCGGGAGCGGCATCACCGCAGCGAACGCGAAGGCGGCGACGACCGTCCGCGTCACGGCCGATAGCCAGGGCGAGCGCGGGTATGTCATCGACGCGCGCGTCGTCACGAAGGAGGGGAAGCCCGTCGCGAA
>DATDNP010000176.1:0-20349 GCA_036518215.1 Candidatus Limnocylindria bacterium | reverse complement strand
TCGGGCATCGCGAGCGCGTCGCGCGCCGCGTCGACGAACGCTTGCGGCGCCAGCCGCGCGCCGCCGCGGAGGGCATGCGCGCGGACCACGGCGTCGTCGTCGGTCGCGGCGGCGAGCAGCGCGTCGCGCGCTTCGGGTACGGCGACGTCGGCAAGCATCTGCAGCGACGCGCGCCGCGTGGCGACGTCCTCCGAACGGGCGCCGCCGAGCAGCGTGCGCACCGCCGCGCGGTCCGCCAGCAGCCGTCCGTAGGAGTCGTCGGCGCCGAGGAACGGCTCGGGCCGTCCGGCGCGCAGGGCGGACACGAGCGCCTCGCGGTACGCGCCGCGCGTCCTCCAGATGACCGCGAACGTCGCCGCGGCGGCGACCGCGCCGCCGAGCGCGACCGCGCGCGGATCGAACGCGAGATCGCCGGTCATGAGAAGGAGGCCCGCGAGGGCGATGCCCGCCTGTCCGGGCACGCCTTCCATGAACGCGCGCATCTGGTCCCGGCGATCCGGCGGCACGGGATTGAAGAGCGCCTGGTAGGCGGCATCGGCCATCCCCGCGAGCCACGCCATCTGGATCCAGCGGATCGCGGCGATGACGAGGAAGCTGCCGGTCGCGACGAGGGTCACGAAGCCGGCGAGGTAGATGAGCGTGAACACGAGGATCGCGTTCACGACCCCGAAGCGCGCGTAGAAGCGCTCGGCGACGAAGAGCGAGGCACAAAAGGCCGCGGCCGTCGTCGTCGCGTTGAACACACCGAGGAACGACGCGAGGTCGCGCTCGTCGGGCATCGCGGCGCGCGCCGCGCGAGTGAAGGGCAGCGCGAGCGCGAAGAAGAGCACCGAGAAGAGGACGAGCGAGACCGCGAGCCATCGCAGGAGCGAGGAGGTCCTCACGATCCGGAATCCGATGAGGAGCTCCTCGCGCAGAGGCGTCGCGGTCCTGACGAGCGTCGCGGGCGCGTCGCCACGGATCCGCACGACCACGAGGAGCGCGCCGACGAGCGCGACCGACCACACGATGAGGAGATCGTCGAGACGGGCGACCACGAGGAACGCGCCGACCGATGCCGTGCCGACGATCGTTCCGAGGATCTTCGCGGCGTTCGCGACGGGGAAGAGGCGTCGTGCCTGTCGCGCGTCGCAGAGCCACGACGCGACGCCCCACGCGACGATGCCCTGCAGCATCAGGACGACGTTGGCGGCGAGCCACATGACCGGGTATGCGGCATCGCTGCCCGTCAGGAGGATCGCGCGGACCGCGACGAGCAGCGCGGCGAGCGCCACGAGCGCCGCGGGATATACGCGTTCTCTTCGGACGCGTCCGAACACCGCGCTGACGCCGAGCGCGCACACGAATGAGACGACGCCGAGCGCGAGATACAGCTGTGGCAGCGCGGCCGTGCCGTAACGCGCGAAGAGGAGCGCGTCCGATGCCGTCCCGCCGATGCCCGCGCCGGCGGACGTCACGAGCATGAGGCCGACCAGCGTCAGCGCCATGCGCGTCTCGCCCGCACGGATGCGCAGGAGCCGCGCCCCGATGCCCATTCCCCGCCGTGATTATCGCGGTCGCTGTGTCCTAGCATCCCGAGCACATGGGCGCGACGCCGGTAGCCACGCAGCCGCGCATCCCGTCGTGAGCGAGCGGGAGCGGCGGCGGTCCCCGGGGCGGCGCGCGACGGACCGCGCGATCGCGCCGGTCGACGTCGAGGACGCGTTCGTCGCGCTCACCGACGGCATCCTGCTCACCGACCCGCGAGGGACGATCGTGAGCGCGAACCCGGCCGCCTTCCGGATCCTCGGCGAGGACGCGCTCGTCGGGACCCCTTTCGAGGAGCTGCTCCTCGTGTCCGGCGCGACGACCGTGCAGGACATGCCGGGGCATCGCGTGCGTCGTGCGTGGTTCCCGCGCGAAGATCGCATGGGCGTGCTCGAGATCATCAGCACGACGCTCGGCGATCGCGGCTCGCTCCACACCGTTCGCGACGTGACCGCCCAGGCCGAGCTCCTGCGGCTGAAGGAGGACTTCCTTCTCCAGGTCGCGCACGAGCTGCGCACCCCCATCGCGGCGCTCTCGGCGACGCTCGACCTCCTCATCGAGGACGCGCTCTCGATGCCGCGCGACGAGCTGGGGTCGATGGTCGCGACCCTGCGGCGGAGCGCGCTGCGCCTCGAGCACCTCGTCGAGAACCTCCTCGACGCCGGAAGCATCGAGGCGGGCACCTTTCAGGTGCGGGCCGTCCCGACGAGCGTGCGGCACTCGATGCAGGAGGCGCTCGTCTTCGTCCAACCGCTCCTCGACGGCAAGCGGCAGCGCGTCGAGACCGACCTTCCGGCGGACTCCGACCGCGTGCTCGCCGACCCGCGACGGACCGCGCAGGTCCTCGCGAACCTCATCGCGAACGCGAGCAAGTACTCACCTGAGAGCACGACGATCCGCGTCGGCGCCGCGTCGCGCGACGGCTTCGTACGGGTGACGGTCACCGATGAGGGCCCGGGTATCCCCGAGGACGAGCAGACGCGGCTCTTCCAGCGCTTCTTCCGCTCGCGCGAGGTACGCGACCAAGCCGGCGGCCTCGGTCTCGGCCTCACCATCTGCCGCGCGATCGTGCACGCGCAGGGCGGCGACATCAGCGTCGAGAGCGCGCCCGGCCGCGGTACTTCCGTACACTTCACGCTGCCGAAAGCGAGGCATCTCACGGAGGAGGCAGGGACCGAGTGAAGCTCTTGGTCGTCGACGACGACCGGGACCTGGTCGAGCTTCTCGACTACGCGCTTCGACGCGAGGGCTACGACGTCGTGCGTGCGTACGACGGAGAGAGCGCGGTCGAGGCCGTCGGGCGCGAGCGGCCCGACCTCGTCGTGCTCGACATCAATCTCCCGAAGCTCACCGGCTTCGTCGTGCTCGAGCGGATCCGGCACGTCGACGACCACGTCGCCGTGCTCCTGCTCTCCGCGCGGCAGGACGAGAGCGACATCCTGCGCGGGCTTCAGCTCGGTGCGGACGACTACATCACGAAGCCGTTCCGTCCGAAGGAGCTCGTCGCGCGCGTGAAGGCGATCCTGCGGCGATCCGTGCGGACGCGCGGCCGCCCCGCACCGGCCGTCTATCGCACCGGCGATCTCATCCTCGACGAGGCGACGCATCTCGTGACCGCCGCCGACGTGCCGGTGCATCTCTCGCCCACGGAGTTCAAGCTGCTGCGCCACTTCATGGCGAATCCCGGACGCGTGCTCACGCAGGAGGAGATCCTCGAGGGCGTATGGGGGTACGACGCCGACGTCGGCGGCGACCTCGTGAAGCTGAACGTGTCGCGCCTGCGGCGGAAGCTCACGCAGGACGGCCGATCGCGCGACGTGATCCAGACGGTACCGGGCGTCGGCTACCTCTTCCGCGGCGCGGAGGGCGGCGTCACGCGCGACGAGGCGCGTCCGAAGACCGGGGTCTAGGGAGCGAGTCGAGCCGCGCTAGACCGCGGCGAGCCGCCGGCGCGTGGCCTCGAGATCCGTCGCGTTCGAGAACACCGGGTAGATCGCGAATCCAGTCGCCTTCGAGAGCGCGTCGACCGCGGCCGTGTTCGGCTGCGGGATCGCCACCGTGAGGACGGCCCCCTCTCGCCCGACGACGACCGCGTTCCACTCGAGCGCGAGCGCCGACGGGATCAGCTGCTGCAGCTCGGGCGTCGCGAGACGCGCGGGGTCGGCGAGGTATGGCGCCGGCGGCAGGCTCACGCGGCCCGAGCGCATCGCGCCGCGCGGCCCTTCCGCGAAGGAGTGCTCCCACACGCGCACGCCACCGCCTGCGGCCTTCGCGCGATACATCGCCATGTCGGCGGACTCGACGAGCTCGGTCGGGTCGGCAAGCGGACGCGGGAACGTCGCGAGGCCGATGGAGAGCCGGATCGGCATCCCCGCGTCGCGCATCTCTCCCGGGAGGTTCACCTGATCGATCTTCTCGACGATGCGGCGCGCGACGCGCGACGCGACCTCGGTGTCGGCCTCGGGAAGGATGATCGCGAACTCATCGCCGCCGTAGCGCGTCGGCACGTCGTACAGGCGGACCGCCTGCTTGATGGCGGACGCGACGGCCTTGAGCACCTGATCGCCGACGCGATGCCCGAAGCGATCGTTGATCGTCTTGAACTTGTCGACGTCGATCATGACGAGCGCGAGCATGTGCTCGGCGCGGAGGGCGCGGTTCGTCTCCGCCTCGAGCCGCTTGTCGAAGTGACGGCGGTTGAAGAGCCACGTGAGGGGATCCGTCTGGGCGAGACGCTGAAGTGCTTCGCCCTGCTCCTGCTGCACGAGGCAGGCGCCGATGTGCCCGGCGAGGATCTCGAGCGTTTGCAGGTCGTGCTGCTCGAACGGACGCCCGTCGCGCGGGTCCGCGACGTTCAGCACACCGCGAGGCTCGTCATCGACGAGCACCGGCACCGAGACGAACGAGCTCGACCGGTACTGCCCGTCGCCCGCCGGTAGCGGCATGTCGTCCGCGCCGCGCACGAGGAGGGCGCGCTTCGATGCGACGACGCGGCCCGCGATGCCCTCACCCGAACGGACACGGACATGGCGTTGCACGTCCTCGGCGAGGCCGAGCGCACGCGCGATGACGAAGTCGCTCGTCTCGTCGTCTCGGAGGAGCAGCGACGCCCGTTCGCCACGGACGAGCTCCGTCGTGACGCGGAAGATCGAGTCGAGCAGATCCTGCGTTCGACGATCCGTGGCTTCCATCCCCATCTCCTGCGTTCCCCGGCCCGCGTTCGGCGCGGTCGTCCCTGCGCCTGCCTAGCTGCTGTTACCTCGCGGAAGTCTGGGAGTGAAGGGCCTGCGCGAACAAGGGCCTGCTACCGCTTTGACCGGAGGCCGATACCCGCCGGTCAGTGCCAGTCGCGGCTCTGTAGCGCGATGAACAGATCGAGGCCCTCGAGCCGCGCGGAAAGTACCGAAATCACGCCATCGACATGCTGCACGGATCCTGAGACGACCACGGCGGCAGAGGCGTCCAGCACGCGCTTGAACCGCTTGTACGTGGCCGGCCGGATGATGATGTTCGCCATCCCGGTCTCGTCCTCGAGCGAGAGGAAGACGTGTCCCTTCGCCGTCTCGGGATGCTGCTTCACGACGATCGCGCCGGCCACCGACACGAGCTCTCCGTGTTTTCGCTCCGCGAGCGCCATCGCGGTGAACACGCCGCGGCGATCGAGCTGCTCGCGATAGAAGCGCATGATCTGCGGCCCCGTCGGGATGCCGGTGATGCGATAGTCGAGCGCGACGCGCTCGCGTTCGGTGAGCGCGGCGAGCTCGGGTGCCCGCGACGGCGGCATCGGGAGCGCCGGCCGCACGAACGCCGGAGAGGTGCGGTGCGCGTCGCGCGCGCGCCACAGGAGCGCGCGACGCGGCTCGCCGAACGCGTCGAACGCACCGACGAGCGCGAGATTCCGCAGCGCCTCCTCCTTGAGTCCCACGCGACGCGCGAATTCGTCGAAGTCCCCGAACGAGCCGCCGCGATCGCGCTCGGCGACGATCGCCGCCGCCTCGGCGTCGCCGAGTCCCTTCACGGACGTGAATCCGAGTCGCACGTCGTGAGTGCGGCACGTGCGATGACGACTGATCGTGAAAGAGAGATCGCGAAGCCCGTCGCCGAGGGCCCCCGCGGGCGGAGGGGTTCCCGCTCGCGACTCAGCGTCTTCGCACACCGCCTTCGCGTGCGACCGGTTCACGTCGACCGGAAGGATCGCGACGCCGTGGCGCTTCGCGTCGCCCGCGATCACGGCAGGCGAGTAGAAGCCCATGGGCTGGTTGTTCAAGAGCGCGACGTAGAACTCGCTCGGGTAGTAGAGCTTGAGATGCGCGGTGTGATACGCGGTGAGCGCGAACGCGGCCGCATGGCTCTTGCAGAAGCCGAACTCCGCGAACGCGGCGATCTGGCGGAACACCTCGTGCGCGATGTCCTCGGGGACGCCGCTCCGTTCGGCCCCGTGGACGAACGGCCCGCGCAGCTTCTCCATGTCCGCGGTCGAGCGCGCGCGGCTCATCGCGCGGCGCAGCTTGTCGGCCTCGCTCGGCGTGAAGCCCGCGACGGCCATGGCGACCTTGAGGATCTGCTCCTGGAAGAGGATCACGCCGAGCGTCTCCTTGAGGATCGGCTCGAGCGATGGGTGCGCGTACGCCACTGGCTCTCGTCCCTGCCGGCGACGGATGTACGGGTTCACCATGTCGCCCTGCAGCGGGCCGGGCCGGATGATCGCGACCTGCACGACGATGTCGGCGAATGTGCGTGGCCGCACGCGCGGCAGCGCCTGCGCCTGCGCGCGCGACTCGACCTGGAAGAGCCCGATCGTGTCGACCTCGCAGATGAGGTCATACACGGCCTCGTCGTCGAGCGGCAGCGTCCCGAGCTCGAGGCGCTCGCCGTGCCGAGCCTCGATGTCGGCGACGGCGTCCTTCACGAGCGAGAGCGTGCGCAGGCCGAGCAGATCCATCTTCACGAGCCCGAGGTCCTCGACATCGCGCTTGTCGAGCTGCACGACGTTGCGGCCGGGCATCGTCGCGCGTTCGATGGGCACGGTGTCGATGAGCGGCTGCGCCGTGATGAGCATGCCGCCGTTGTGGATCGAGAGGTGCCGCGGGAAGTCAGCGATCGCGAGGGTGAGCTCGCGGAAGAGCGGGAAGCGCGCGCGCTCCCTTTCATCCATCGTCGCGGCGAGCTCCTCGAGCGTGTCGGGGAGCGTGCGCGGCGCCTCATACCCGTGCTCCGCCTCGCGGTTCGGGTGCTTGTACGCGGGATGCATCGCGGCCGACGGGCGCTGCGTCGGGTCGACGTGGTACTGGTCGATCGAGCGCGCCATGCGGTCGATGGTCTCCTCGCGGAAGCCGAGCACCTTCGCCACCTCGCGTGACGCGGACCGTGCGCGATACGTGACGACGTTGCACACCATCGCCGCGTAGCGCTCGCCGTACTTCGTGTAGACGTACTGGATGACCTCCTCGCGATCGTTCGTCGCGATGTCGAGGTCGATGTCCGGCATCGTGCGGCTGTCCTCGGTGAGGAAGCGCTCGAAGAGGAGATCGTGCGCGATCGGATCGACCTTCGTGATGTCGAGCACGTACGCGACGATCGAGTCCGCGGCGGAGCCGCGACCCTGCGCCGGGATCCGGCGCTCCCTGCAGAACCGGACGATGTCCCAGTTGATGAGAAAGAACTCGGCGAGCCCGCAGCGCTCGATGACGTCGAGCTCGTGCGAAAGCTGCCTCGCGACACGCGGCGTCATGCGCCCGTACTTCTGCTTCGCGCCCTCCTGCGAGAGCGCGTAGAGGAACGAGAACGCGGTGTGGCCGGCGGGCACCGCGAAGCCCGGGAGACGGTCGCGGCCGGTCATCCCCTTCTCCGCGAGCTCCTTGCCGCCACCCGGGCCGACCGCCGCGAGATCGAGGGTGCACGCGTCCGCGATGAGGCGCGTGTTGCGGAACGCCTCGTCGTGGCGGCCGAGCCGCTCGCGCAGCACCGCCTCGTCCTTCAGCCAGTACTCGCCGTTCGGCTTGAGCCGATCGCCCGTTTCGTCGAGCGTGACACCGATGTCGATGCAGCGCAGCACGTCGTGGAGGCGCCGGCCCGACGGCCAGGCGTAATGCACGTTGTTCGTGACGACCGCGCCGAGGCCCTGCTCCGCGGCGAGCGAGGCGAGCGCGTCGCAGAGCGCGGGGTCGTCGGGGTCGAGATGGTCCGAGAGCTCGACGAAGCAGCGCTCGCCGAAGATGCCGGCGAGCGTCGCGAGCGCCTCGCGCGCCGCGTCGAGGTCGCCCGCGCGTACGAGCCGCGGCACCTGGCCGTGCGCGCAGCCCGTGAGGGCGAAGAGGCCATCGGGGTCCTCGCGCACGAGCTCGAGCGTCGCGCGTGGCTTCGTCTTCTCGCCGGCGAGCTGTGCCTTCGAGACGACGCGGCAGAGGCTCCGCCAGCCCGTCTCGTCCTTCGCGATGAGCACGAGGTGGCCGAAGTCGAGCGTCTGGAGCTCCGTGCCGTAGATCGGCTTGAGGCCGACCTCCTTCGCGGCGTTCCAGAAGCGCACCGCGCCGTAGAGGCCGTTCGTGTCGGTGAGCGCGAGCGCGTCCATGCCGCGCTCGACGGCCGCGGCGACGAGGTCCTCTTCCGTCGACGCGCCGTCGAGGAAGGAGTGGTTGCTGTGCGTGTGGAGCTCGACGTACCCGCTCATCGGCGGACGTCGTCCCCTAGCCGACGATCTCCCGGAACACGCGCTCGGTCTCGGCCGACGGCTCGACGGAGACCGCCCGAAGCGCGCGGCGGCACTCCTCCATCACCGCGACGGCCTGCGCCGCATTGCCGTCCTGCGCGAGCGCACGCATGAGATAGCGGTATCCCGATTCCCGGAGCGCGTCCGCTGCGATGAGCCGGCGCGCGACGCGCTCCGCTTCCGCGGAACGACGCTGATGGAGCTCGGCGTCGCACACCGCCTCGAGCGCCTGCAGCTCGATGTCGCGCAGCGTCCTGCGCTCGGCCTCGATCCACGGCGCGTCCTCTCCCGGCAGGAAGCCGCGCGCCGCGATCTCGTTCGCGATGATCGCCTCGGCCCACGCCTCGCGGACCTTGCCCTCGCGCCGGATCGCCTCGACGTGATGGATCGCCGTCCAGGCGCGCTCGCGGTCGACGAACGCGTCGGGCGCGAGGTAGAGCGAGTACGCGCCGGTCGACGCACGAAGCTCGGCACGCTCCTTCCCGAACGGCGCGATCGCGCTCCGCACGCGGCTTGTGAGCGCGTTCAGGCTCGCATCCTCGGCCTCCGGCGACTCCTCGCCCCAGAGCGCCTCGACGAGCTCGCTCCGGCCGACGGGACGCCGGCGATGCAGCACCAGGTACGACCAGAGCCGGCGTCCGAGCCGGCCCGGGAGGGCGGTCTCGCCGACGACCGTCGCGCCGTCCTCGATCGAGAGCCGTCCGCAGATGAGCACGCGCACGCCACAAGGAAACCACAAGGTCGGCGCGCCACGATCGCCTCACATCATCGCTGGAGGTCTGGACATGAAGGTGACCGTCACCGTGCGCGCGCGACTCCGCGGGACGCCCGCCGAGGCGAAGAAGCTCCACGACCAGGTGACCGGCGCGACGAAGGACATGGCGCGGCAGGCGGGAGACCTGACGCACAAGATCTATCTCGATCCGCAGGACCCCAAGGCGTTCCTCGGCATCGACACGTGGTCGAGCGTCGAGGGATTCCAGAAGCTCGCGTCGTCGCCGCAGATCCAGGACTTCTTCGGGAAGCTCTTCGAGGGCGACCCCGAGGTGCACGTCTGGGTCGACTCCGACTGGAATCAGTGGTAAGACGTCGCTGTGTCCGACATCAGGAGCCTCCGCTGTCCGTGCGGATTCGAGGTGCGCAGCCGCGATGAGGACGAGATCGTCCGCATGGCGCAGCAGCACGCGAAGCTGATCCATGGGCAGGATCTCAGCGACGAGCAGGCACGTTCACTGATCGAGCGCGTGGCCTAGACATCAGTCCATCACGCGCTGGAGCCAGGACGCGCCGGTGGTGCGCTCGGTGTACACGTCGCAGACCATGCCGTCGGCGGTCCGGAGCGTGAGGTAATCGCGCGCCGGACCGCCCTTCCACCACTCCGCCTCCACGCGCCAGCGCCGCACGATCTCCACGACCGGGAAGCGACGCCCCGCGATCTGCAGCAGCGTGAGCTCGCCCTCGTCCCACACCAGTCGCGCCGCGATGGGTTCGGCAAAGAGACGCGTCATGAGATGACCTCTTTCCATTCGGCGGCCCGTTCCGGCAGACGCGCGTCGGCGCCGGTCACACGTGCGCGGAGGACGCGCCCCGGTCCGAGCCGCTCGCGCAGGTATCGCGCGCTCGCGATCGCCTCTTCCCACCGAGCACCGTCGGCGGCGAAAAGCCCGAGCTGACGGCCGCGCGCCGGCTCGACCTCGCGCACTTCCACGGTGCACGAGACGATGCGGCCGAGATGCGCGCGCTCCTCGAGCGCCCAGCGCACCGACCGGAGGAGCGCGGCGCTCTCGCGCGTCGGCGGGAGGATCGCGCGCTCGATGCGGAGCGGCTCGTCGTCCTCGCGCTCGAGACGCACCGCGATGCGCAGCGCGGCGAGCCCGTCGGCGGCGAGCGCCGACGCGATCTCGTCGAGCGCCGTGCGGAGCGCGAAGACGAGCTGGTCGCGCGACGCGAGCGCGTCCTCCCACACCCGGCGCACCGCGATGCGGCGCGGCGGCGGATCGGCGCGCACGCGCTCTTCGTCCTCGGCGCGCGCGAGCGCGTGGGCGCGCGCGGCGCCACGCCCGAAGCGACCTGCGACCGCACCGCGCGGGAGCGCGGCGAAGTCTCCGACGCTTCGCATCCCCAGGAGCCCGAGCTCGTCGGTGAGCTTCGGCTCGAGGGGCAGCACCTCGATCGGCAGCGGCGCGAGGAACTCGCGCGGCTCCGGGACGAGGCGCACGTCACCATCGGCGGTCCGCTCCGCCGCGACACGCGCGACGAAGGGCGTCGTCGCGACCGCGACCGACGCCGGCACGCCGAGGCGCGAGAGACGCTCGACGACGAGACGCGCGACGCGGACGGGAGCGCCCAGCACGCGCTCGGTCCCCGCGAGGTCGCACGCGTACACACCGGGCGCGACGATCCCGACGTGCGGCAGCAGCGCCCGCAGTGCCGCGAGCGAGCGCGCGTGGAGACGATCGCTCGCGTTGCGCACGACGACGGCGGCGATCACGAGGCGAGCTCCGTGATGGCAGGCGACGCCACACTCCGCTCCTCGCGGCTGGCTACGCGCGCCCGCTCATCGAGCGTGCTCGTTGCGTACGGGCGCGCTGGGCGCAGATGCTCGTCGCGGAGTGCGCCATCGCCTGCCTCCGAGAGCTCGGATCTGAGTCCGAGATCGCGTGGCGGGGCGTCGAGCGAGGTCAGGCAGAAGAGCGCGCGCTCGCGCGAGGCGGGCGCACCGGTCGCGAAGGACCAGCCCGCGGTGCGCCCGAATCGCAGCTGCCACGCGATGGGCTCGATACGCATGACCGGGAACGCGATGCGCCCGCGCTCCTCGGCCACGACGAGCAGCGCGGCGGGCGAGCCGCGGACGATCGGAAGGAGCGGCGCGAGATCGTCGACGCGACAGCGCGTCGCGAACGACGGACCGACGTCGACGACGGCGAGGCGGAAGCCCTCGCTGCGGAGCACGGCCGAGCCCGCGAGGAGCACGTCGTCGGGATCTTGCGCGCGGATGACGACGAGGCGATCGAGATCGATGCCCGCGCGAAGAGCGGCAGACGGGTCGAACGATGCGGAGGGATCGATCCACGCCGCCATGCCGCCTTCGCGCTGGGCCGCGGCCGCCACGGTGAGCGCGAGGGCCTGCTTCCCGGACGTGGCCGGCCCGACGAAGGCGAGCGGCTCGCCGGCACGGATGCCGCCGCCCGTGACCGCGTCGAGGGACGTCCCGGCCTGGATCCGCCGTTCCCCGTCCTGCCGTGCCGCCACGTCGCCGCGTACGACCGCACGAGCCCCATAGCGGGTCTCGAGGCTCGCGATCGCATCGGCCAGCCCGGTCGCTCCCACGTCGCTCCCCTACGCGCCCTGGCCTGGCCTCCAGAGCTGTTAGAACATCTGTTCTAGAACATAGGCACGGCGGCAATCATCGTCAAGACGCCAAAAACGCGAGGAAAAACGGGGCTCCGCTAGCCCGGGCGCGCGACCAGTCGTGGATGCAGATCGGCGAGCGCACCGCGCAGCGCGGGGACACGCAGCGCGGCGTAAAGCGCGACGAGAACGACGAGCGTGCCTCCCGCGAGGAACGCGACGTTGATGCCGACGAGCGATCCGACGGAGCCGAGCACCATCTGACCGAGCGGCATGAGCCCGATGAAGATCATCGTGTACACGCTCATCGCTCGGCCGCGCAGATGATCGGGCGTGCGCGTCTGGATCAGCGTGTTCGCCATCCCGAGGAACACCATGACGGCGAGGCTCGTGAGGCAGACCGCGACCATCGCGCCGACGAGCCCGTGCTGCGCGCCGAAGAGCGCGAGCAGCAGCCCGTGCATGAACGCGGCGCCGATGAGGAGCGCGCCGCGGCGACGCCAACCGCCCAGCCCGGCGGTGATGAGCGCGCCGGCGAGCGCGCCGACTCCCGACGCCGCGAGCAGGAACGAGAGTTCGACGGCGCCGACGTCGAGGAACTGCGCTTCAGCCGGAAGCAGCTGGATGTACGGACGCGTGAGCACGGCGGTCGCGATCGCGAGAAGGATCACCCACCGCAGGACCGGCTCGCGCCGGATGTACCGAACGCCCTCGCGGATCGAGTCGAACATCGAGGTCGTGCGCGCCGTCGGCACGATCGGCTGGGGCGACATGAGGAAGAGCGCGACGATCACCGCGAGATACGAGATCGCGTTCACGAGCATGAGCCCACCCACTCCGAACGGGACGATGAGCACGCCGCCGATGAGCGGTCCGACGAGCGTCGCGCCGTTGAAGGCGGCGGACGACAGACCGATGGCGCTCATGAGCTGCTCCGGAGGAACGAGTCGCGGGACCATCGCGTTCCGCGTCGGCGCGTCGAACGAGAAGATGATCGACGTGAGAGCCGAGAGCAGGATGATCTCGACGATGTTGATGCGGTCGCTGATCGTGAGCGCCGCAAGGATGGCCGCGACGATCGCCGCGCTCGACTGCGTCACCATGAGGAGCCGGCGGCGGTCGGCGCGATCGGCGACCGCGCCGCCGAAGAGCCCGAACGCGACGCCGGGGATCGCCCGCGCGAGACCCACGAGACCGAGATAGAAGGGACCGAGGTTGGCGGTCCCATCACGCACCGCGAGCTGCACGACGAGCCAGCCGAGCCCGTAGATCTGCATCCACGAGCCGATGTTGGAGACGACGAGGCCGAACCAGAAGACGCGGTAGTCGCGGTACTCGAGGGCCGCGAGGGCGCTCGTCCGACCGGGTTCGGCGGCCGCCGCTTCATCCAGCGCCTCGTTCTGGAGCTCGGGAGCGACCTCTTCCTTGCTGCGGAGCCTCACACCCGAAGAGTCTGCACACGCGCGGCCGACGCCGCCGCGGCCCGCGATCCGGACCACGACGGCGTCGCACCGGCTACCGCACGGTCAGGTCGACGTACGCGCCGACGTCCTCGAGCCACGTGACGCCATCGATCACCGGCCGGAGATACAGGCGATACGTACCTGGCTGCGACGGCGCCCTCAGCGTGACGACGAACCAGGCTTGCTGGCCCGGACCGACCCACGTGGTCGTCTGACGCGCGGGCCGATTCGGATCGAGCCAGGACGAGGTCGCGAGGACGCTGAGCGAGTCCTGCGGGTCGTTGGTGCCGACGTGCAGCTCGGTCGAGCCGGCGAGCCAGCCCGCGCTTCCGGTATTCGTGAAGGCGACGACCCACTGGACGGTCTGCCCCGGCGACGCGGTCGGCCACGGCGACTGCGCGTAGAACGCGGCGTGGAACGGCGACGACAGCGCCTGGCTCGCGGCGGACGCGCGGTCATCGACGCTGCCGAAGTCGACGACCCAGACGCAGGGATACGAGCCCCAGCACGCGACGCCGAACCCTGCGGCAACGTACTGCGGATCGTTCAGGACGGCGTAGTGCGGCGCCGAGTTGAGCCAGAGGTTCATCGCACCGGTGACGGTCGGTGCGCCCCACGCGATGATCTCGGACGTGCGCGCGCTCGACACCGGATAGCCGGCGTCGGACATGCGCTGTTGTGGCGTGCGACCGTCGCTCGAGATGTGCGGAATGGCGGGAACGCCGTTCGTCGCGACGTCCTCGGCCATCCACTGCGCGGCCTTCTGCAGTGTCGGACTCACCACGACCGTCGGCAGGCCGCGTGACGCACGGTATGCGTTCACGGTGCTGACGAACGAATCGTGGATGGCGTCGGCTCGCGCCGGCGTGCTCTGGGCGAGCAGCGCGACGACCGCGAGCATGGCGATGCCGAGCTTGCGTAGATGCATGGACCCCAACTCCCCGTGTCACTGCGCCCTGGGGCGGGCACGAGTTGCGACCATGCCACAGACGTGCAACGAAAGTCCAACATCAGGGGACGAACGGCATGGCCGTTCGCCCTGCGTTGGTGTCGGCCCTTTCCCGATAGCCGACAGACACTGCGGGCACGAGCGTGAGATGCAGATCCGACATCCGCGCGGAGGTGTTCAGATGCCCGAAGCAAAGGTCATCGCCGTGAAGGACCACGCGAAGGAGAGCGAGGCGTTCCGCAGCGTCCTCTTCACCGGCGAGAAGAGCCAGCTCGTGATCATGTCGCTGCGGCCCGGCGAGGACATCGGCGAAGAGGTCCACGACGACGTGGACCAGCTTCTGTACCTCGTGAAGGGGACCGGGGTCGCCGTGATCGAGGGGAAGGAGGTCGCGTTCGAGAAGGGCTCGATCTTCTGCGTGCCGAAGGGCACACGGCACAACGTGAAGAACCTCGGTGACGAGCCCATGAAGCTCTTCACCGTGTACGCGCCGCCGCAGCACGCGCCGAACACGGTGCACCAGACGAAGGCGGACGCTCAGAAAGAGGAGCCGAAGGTGGAGGTCGCGGCCTACTAGTCGCCCCTGCGCGCCACACGCGAACGGGCCACGGCACGTGGGCGGTCGGCACACATCTCGCCATCCGCGGATGTAAAACTAACGTCTATAAGTTTTACAGGCAAGCGGCGGAGGCCGCGGATGAAAGAGGTGCTCCATGAGGCTCAGGTTGCTCGGCGCGTTCCTCGCCCTTGCCCTGCTCGCGACCGGCGGATCGTGGTACGCGACCGCGAATGCGGACTCGTCCGCGCATAACGGAGCGAGCGCGATCTCGAATCAGGCCGCCTTCCGTGCCGCGATGCGCAAGCTATGGGAGGACCACATCGTCTGGACGCGGATGGTCATCGTCGACGTGATCGCCGGCACGCCGGACAGCGATGCCGCCCTCGCGCGTCTGCTGCGAAACCAGACGGATATCGGCGATGCGATCAAGCCGTACTTCGGCGATGCAGCCGGAACGCAGCTCACGGGCCTCCTGCGTCAGCACATCCTCATAGCGGGGCAGCTGCTCACTGCCGCGAAGGCGGGTGACACGAACGCCTTCGCGTCCGCAAAGGCCGCCTGGTACGCGAACGCGCACGACATCGCGGTCTTTCTCGCCGCCGCGAACGACAAGTGGTCGCTCGCGCTGCTCGACGATGAGATGAAGATGCATCTCGACCAGACGCTCGCCGAGGCCGTCGCGCGCTTCGGTTCGGACTGGACCGGCGACGTCGCGGCGTACGACGCGGTGCACGTGCACATCCTGCACATGGCCGACACGCTTTCCGACGGGATCATCGCGAAGTTCCCCGCCGCCTTCGCGCACTGAGCTTCGTGCGCGCCCAGGCACCGGCGGACTCGCCCGACACGGCGATCCGCCGCGTGCCGAGGGCTGCCGCCGCTGCGAGAGTGCATGGGAGTCGAACCCACCTGGCGACGCGAAGCGCCACCACAACGGTTTTGAAGACCGAGGACATCACCGGATGCCTCGCACTCTCGGACGAGGACCAGAAGACTCTACGGGCGACCTGCTCCCGTGGTCGCGTATCGCATGGCGCAAGGGAGCGCCGGGAGGGTCGTTCTCCGGCCGACTGGTGACGTATGGCCCACGCCGGGCAGACCGCGTCGGGGCAGAACACTACGGATATGCGGGGAAATATCCGACAGCTGCCCGGTCGCGTCTCCGGCCTGCCGCTCCGCTGGCAGATCGGGAGCCTCGTGGTCGTCGGCCTCGTCACGATCTTCGTCGTCTTCGGGATGCTCGGCGCGGCCATCGCCGACGACGCCAAGCGCCAGACGCTCGACGGGTGGCTCGCCGTCACGAGGTCGACGGCAGGCGCGATCGATTCGGTCGTCGACCTCCAGTACACGCGGCTGGAGCGCACGTCGGCACTCTTCACCGCGGCCGGAGACGACGAAGCGCGCCGCCTGGCGGTGCTCACCGACGCCCTCGGTGACAACGGATCGTCCGCAAGCGGCGCGGCGCTCCTCGACGCCCGCGACCGCGTCCTCTGGGCGAGCTCGGCCGACGCAAGCGCGATCGCGAGCGCGGCCGACCAGCTGCACCTCGCCGGCGCCGTCTCGAGTAGTCCACGTTTCGCGTCGGGCGCCGAGGATGTCGGCGGCTCCGTCGCGGCGATCCTCGCCGTGCCCGTGTTCGACCGAGCGGGACGTCCCGCGGGCGCGCTCGCGATCCTGCTGAGACCCGACGCCGGGCCGATCCACGACCTCGTCGCAAGCGCGCGCGGCCTCGCGAACTCGGGACACGCGGAGCTCGTCGATGGCGGCGATCGCGTGCTCGTGTCGTCCGAGGCGCAGCGCGACCTCGGCCCAGGAGAGCATCCCGACTTCTACGTCCCACTCCTCGCGCAGCACCAGAGCGCCGTCGGCCTCACCGCACCCGTCGGGTCCGTCGACCCCGCCGACCAGGGACAGCGTCACGACATGGCGTTCGTCCCGCTGCGGACGGTGCCCTGGGCCCTCGCCCTCGGAGGGTCCGATGCCGAGCTCTCGGCTGATTCGAACCGCTGGCAGACCCAGATCGTCCTCGTCGGCTCGCTCCTGCTCGCGATCGCGCTCTTGCTGGTGTGGCTGACGACGAGGCGGGTGGCACGACCCATCCTCGCGCTCGCCGCGGCGAGCAAGGAGATCGCCGCGGGCGACCTCGATACGGTCGTGCCGCAGGGCGGCGAGGGCGAGGTACGCGTCCTCGCGCAGGCGTTCGACCACATGCGGCGCCAGCTGCATACCGCGCTCGGCGACCTCGCGCTCGAGAAGAGCCGCTACGAGGGCATCATCGCATCGATGGCCGACGCCCTGATCACGACCGATCTCGACCTGCGCATCACCGCGTTCAACCCGTCCGCCGAGATCCTGACGGGCTGGCGGGTGTACGACGCGATCGGGAGACCGTGCAGCGAGGTGATCGGCGCCTGCGCGGACGCGACCGCCGGCCTCCTGAAGACGACGCTCCGGAGGCGCGATGGCCGTGACGTCCCCGTGTCCATCACGAGGTCCCCGATCCACGACCAGGCCGGACAGCCCGCCGGCGTCGTGCACGTGTTGCGCGACATCTCCGCCGAGGCAGAGGTGGATCGCCTCAAGGACGAGTTTCTATCGACCGTGTCGCACGAGCTCCGCACGCCGCTCGGATTCATCATGGGATACGCGACCAGCCTGCTGCTCCCCGACGCGATCGAGGACCGCGCGATGACGCGCCGCTGCGTCGAGGTGATCGCGCAGTCGAGCGACGAGCTGCGCGAGCTCGTCGACAACCTTCTCGACATGAGCAAGATCGGGTCGGGGTCACTGAGCGTGAGCCCGGAGCCGACGCTGCTCGGCCCGCTCATCGACGAGGCCGTCCAGCGGATCCGCATACGCGCGCCGCATCACGAGTTCGTCGTCACGGGGAACGCGCTCGCTCCGATCCGCGCCGACCCGAGGCGTGTCGGCCAGGTGCTCTACAACCTGCTCGACAACGCGATCAAGTACTCGCCTGACGGCGGACGCATCGTGGTACGTGCGCGCGAGAACGCGGCCGAGGCGATCGTGAGCGTCATCGACGAGGGCGTCGGCATCGCCCCGCAGGAGCTCTCGGCGGTGTTCGAGCGGTTCCACCGCGGTCAGATCGCGCGCACGCGGGGCATCGCAGGGACCGGGCTCGGACTCGCGATCAGCCGCGGCATCGTGGAGGCGCACGGCGGGCTGATCTGGGCGGAGAGTCCGACCTGGCCGGGCGCGCGGCCGGGACGGCAGGGGACCGCGATCCACTTCACGCTGCCGCTCGCGGCGGCCGGCGCTGGAGTGCCGCAGTGATGCAGACGTCGGTCCTCGTCGTCGACGACGAGCGCCGCTATCGCGAGCTCCTCGAGATGAACCTCGTCCGCCGCGGCTACCGCGTGCGCCAGGCGGTCGACGGACTGTCGGCGTTGAACGCGGTCGAGGCGGAGGAGCCGTCCCTCGTGATCCTCGATCTCAAGCTGCCTGACATCGACGGGTACGAGGTGTGCCGACGCGTCCGCGCCTACTCGAACGTGCCCATCATCATGCTCACCGCGCGCGCCGAGCAGGTCGAGAAGATACGCGGACTCGACGTTGGGGCGGACGACTACGTCACGAAGCCGTTCGCCGCGGAGGAGCTCCTCGCGCGCGTCGACGCGGTGTTGCGGCGCTCGCGCGCGGCGCGACCGACGGCTGCGACGTTCCACAGCGGCGACCTGCACATCGCGTTCGCTGAGCACCGTGTGACGCTTCGTGGGCGTGACGTCGAGCTGACGCCGGGCGAATACCGGCTCCTCGCCGAGCTCGCCGAGAATGCGGGCCGCGTGATGCTGCAGGACGACCTGCTGTCGCGTGTCTGGGGCCCGGCGTATCCGGGCGCGACGGAGCTGCTCCAGACGGCGATCCGGCGGCTGCGCGTGAAGATCGAGGACGATCCGCACGCGCCCCGCTACATCCTCACCCGTCGCGGCATCGGATACGAGCTCGCGAAGGACTGACGCGCCCGACCGTCGCATCGCGAGCGCGCTTTTGTCAGACGACTGTCAGATTCGGGTGAAAGGCGTACGCAGGTCCGTCAGGTCGCCTGCCTAGCGTGCACCGCGGAGGTGCACTCATATGGACCGATCGCAGCGCTCCCCGCTCATCACGCGGGTCTTCGTCGCCGGACTGGCGACGCTCGTGATGGCCTGCTCGACGGCGGCCGCAGGGCCGCTCCCGAGCCCGTCCACCGCACCGGCACGTAGCCTCGCGACGGCGGCCGCAGCGACCACCGCTCCCGCGGCCGCGACGCACGATCACACCGCAGCAGCCGCCACGACGAGCGCGCCGCAGCCCTCGACCGCCCCGGCGAGCACGGACGCTGCGACGACCGCGACGGCCGCGCCGACGACCGCGCCGACCACGGCAGCGACGGTGGCGCCGACGCTCGCGCCGACCGCGGCACCCGCCGCCGCGGGACCGATCGCCGTGACGCTCGTCGATGTGGCCATCAAGCTGGACCGCGCATCGACCGGATCCGGAAGCGTCACGTTCGTCATCAAGAACGCGGGCACGGTCATCCACCAGCTCGTCGTCTTGAAGACCGACATCGCGCAGAACCAGATCCCGGCGAACCCGTCACAGCCCGGGACCATGAGCGAGCCTGGTTTCGTCACGCAGACGCCGGTCATCAATGTCGGCGGCTCGTACACGCTCACGCTCACGCTCGCGAGCGGCAACTACGTCCTGATGTGCAACCAGCCGGCGCACTACCTCATCGGTATGCACACCGGCTTCGTGGTGAATTGAGGAGGATGACCATGCGACGCCTTGTGGCCTTCATCGCAGCGATGATCCTCGCGAGCGGTACGGCGATCTGCTCCGCCGGGCCCGCACTCGCGGCGTCCGACACCACCGCGGGCGCGACGCATATCGCGGTGACGCTCAACGAGATGTCCGTCGTACTCAGCACGAACACGGTGTCCGCCGGCCCCGTCGTCTTCGACATCACGAACAAGGGCGGCGCAGAGCACGAGTTCGTGATCCTCAAGACCGAGATCGCCGAGGACAGCCTCCCGGCGAGCGCAGACGAGGCGGGAAAGGCCGCGGAGATCGGTCACGTCGATGAGGTCGACCCCGTGCTCCCCGGTGCGACCGCGAGCCTGTCGGTCACGCTGACGCCCGGACACTACGTCCTGCTCTGCAACAAGCCGGGCCACTACGCGGCCGGCATGCACGCAGCGCTCACCGTCACGACGCCGGTCGCGGCGACGCTCAAGGAGATGTCCATCGCTCTCGATCGCTCCTTCGCGACGCGCGGCTCGGTGACCTTCTCGGTGACGAACAACGGCACGGTCATGCACGAGTTCGTCGTCCTGAAGACCGATCTCGCTGAGGGCGCGCTGCCGCCGAGCGCGGACGAGCCCGGCAAGGCCGAAGAGGTCGGCCACGTCGACGAGATCGAGGACATCGCCCCCGGTACGACCGGGACGCTCACCGTGTCCCTGGAGCCGGGCAAGTACGTGCTCATCTGCAACGAGCCCGGCCACTACGCCGCGGGGATGCACGCGTCCTTCACGATCCTGCCGAGCCTTCCCGCGAAGGTGATCGCTGCCATCGAGGCCGAACGAGCTTCGGAAGGTATCGAGGACCTGAGCGACGAGGAGGGCCTGGTCGACGTCGACGCGCTCCTGAAGGCGCCCGGCGTGGTGATCACCGACCTCGACCGTGCCGCGATCGGGAACGGGATCATTCCGCGTGCCATCGGCGCGAATGGATCGCTGATCTACTAGGGCCGCACCTGACGTGCGCGGGCGCTTCGGCGCCCGCGCAC
>DATDNP010000175.1:0-23706 GCA_036518215.1 Candidatus Limnocylindria bacterium | reverse complement strand
GCAGTCCTACGACGCGATCGGCAACTCGATCCCCGAGCCGAACGTGCGCGGCCAGCAGGACATCCGTGACGTCATCACCAACATGTACGTGTCGGTCATGACGGGCAAGGCCACGCCGGACCAGGCGCTCAAGGACGCCGCCACGACGGCGAACCAGATCCTGAAGGACGCGCAGTAATCGCTTCGACCTAGCGACGATGGAGAGGGCGCCGGTCATCCGGCGCCCTCTTTTCGTATCGGGGCGGCGATGGCAGCGGTCGTGCGGCTCCCCGACGCATGACCATCCGGATACGGGCGTTGCCACTCGCGCTCGCCGCGGTCATCGCGGTCGCGGCCCTCGTCGGCCTCGTGGCCGCGCTCGTCGTCTCGCGCCCGTCGGACGCGACGACCCTGCGCTACACGCCGAGCGTCGTCACGGCGGTGAAGGACCTCGCGCGGCTCGAGAGCGTCGAGTACCACGTCGAGCGCGTCATCGACCTGCGCGATCAGCAGTCGCTCCTCTTCGGGCTCATCCACACGCAGGACGCGATCCTCTTCGTCGCCGTCGGCGAGGTGACCGCGGGCGTCGATCTGAACGAGCTCGCCGACGGCGACGTCGTCGTCGATCAGGCGCATAGCTTCGTCCGCATCACGCTGCCGCCCGCGCACGTCCTCTCGACCCGCCTCGACAACGAGCACAGCTGGGTCTACGCGCGCACGACCGACGCGCTCGCGCAGCGACACGAGGACCTCGAGACGCGCGCGCGGCAGCAGGCGGAGAAGAGCCTCGAGCAGAACGCGATCGACACCGGCATCCTCGCGCGCGCCCGCGACAACGCCGAGCGGACCATCGCCGCGTTCGTACGATCGCTCGGCTACGAGACGGTCACGGTCACCTCGCGCGACGCGCTCCCCTAGCTCGCGCCTGCCGACGCCGGCGCGGGCAGTGCGCCGATCTGGATGAGGATCCCCAGCATGTCGACGACGTCCCAATGCTCGGCCATGCGCCCGTCGCGAATGATGTGAACGTCAATGCCTGTCGCATCGACCGTACGTCCTGTCGGGGGAACGCCGAAGAATTCGGCGCGATGCGTGCCGCGATTCGACCACATGACGACGACCTTTTCGCCTTCCGCGATCACGTGTTGGAGCGTGAAGCGCGGATCGAACGCCGCTTTGAGGAAGGACACCCGCTGCCGGAGGCCCTCGATGCCCTGCGCCTGTCCCGGCAATGGGTTGTGCTCAACGTGATCGACCGACGCGATCTCCTCCAGGACCTCGAGCTTGCCGAGGTTCAGGACCTCGTCGTAGTAGCGCCGGATGAGCCTTTTGTTCTCGATCTCAGACACCGTCTGCCTCCGTTTTGTTGGTGGTCCCGGTCACCTGCTGATAGAAGCTGAGCATGTCCACCACGTTCCAGTGAGCCGCCATCTGTCCGTCACGCATGCGATAGAGATCGATGCCGTCGAACCGGACCGGCCTGTTGGTCGCCGCGATCCCCAGGAACGGCCCGGCGTGCACGCCAGTCAGCGTCCACCGGACCGCGACGAGGTCGCCATCCACGACGACGTCGTGCAGCACCTGAGAGGGAGTGAACGCCGCCCGGATCACGTGTATCCGTCGCTTGAGACCGTCACGGCCGTCGCCCTGGCCGGGAAGAGCGACGTGGTCCTCGTAGTCGGCGACCGCGAGCTGGTCGAGCAGGTCGATCTCGCCACGGCCGACGACGTCGCGGAAGAACCGGTACACGGTCGTTCTCTCCCGGTCGGTGTTCACGGCGACGATCATCGAGCTCGTCCACAGCTCCGGCCATGAGGAGCACTCACCGACTGACCCACCGACTTCGAGCCGGTCTGTCCCAGCGCGGCGGGCGAATCTAGGATTGCGCGATGCGAGCCGAGAGCGAGGACGGGCTCTCCGCGGCGCTGAGGCGCCTGCGTGCCGCGGCGGGGCTCACGCAGGAGGAGCTCGCCGAGCGGGCCGGGATCAGCGCACGCACGGTGAGCGACATCGAGCGTGGCCTGCGCGTGACTGTCTACCCCGACACCGCGCGGCGTCTGTCGAATGCGCTCGAGATCCAGCCCGATCGTCGCGCCGAGCTCGAGGCGCTGCTGCGCGGCAGGCCGCGTCCGCATGACGATCGCGTGCCCACGATACCCGTCGTCCCGACCCCGCTCATCGGGCGCGCCAGCGAGCTCGGCGCCATCACGCAGGCGCTCGCGATGTCCAACGCGCGGCTGCTTACGCTGACCGGACCAGGCGGCATCGGAAAGACCCGGCTCGCGGCGGAAGCGGCGCACCGGCTGCGCGGCACGTTCCCCGACGGAGTCATCTTCGTACAACTTGATGCCGTGAGCGACGCCGAGCTCGTCGCGCCCGCGATCGCGCGGACGCTGGGGGTCGCCGAGACGGGCGGGGCCGTCGAGTCGGTCGTCGAACGAGCGCTTCGGTCCCGACGTTCGCTCGTCGTCCTGGACACGTTCGAGCACGTTCACGAGGCCTCGGGATACGTCGCCTCCCTCCTGCAAGCCGTCGTGGCGGCGAGATTCCTCGTCACAAGTCGTCGGCCGCTCCACGTCCGTGGCGAGCTCGAGTTCCCCGTGCCTCCTCTCGACGTTCCCGAAGCGCTCGGCCCTGATCCGGTGGCGGACCTGCGCCGTTGGCCCGCGACGGAGCTCTTCGTCGAACGGATGCTCTCGCTCGATCCGCGGCACCAACTCGATGAGGACGGCGCCCTCGCGGTGCTTGAGATCTGCCGCCGTCTCAATGGTCTGCCTCTCGCGATCGAGCTTGCGGCATCGCGCGCGAAGACGATCCCCCTCCACATGCTCGCCGTGGAGCTTGACGCCCTTGGCGTTCTGACGCGCGGGCCAGTGGACCTTCCGCCACGTCATCGGACGATGCGCGCCGCCGTCGGCTGGAGCCACGGCCTGCTCGCGCCGAGTGCGAAGATCCTGTTTCGGCGCCTCTCCGCATTCAGAGACGGCTGGGACGTCCCAGCGATGCGTGACGTGTGCCGTGACAGCGTCGATGACGCCGCGATGTTCGACGATCTGAGCACGCTCGTTGATCACAGCCTCGTGGTGTTCGATCCGGCGGCGCGTGGCGCGCGCTACCGGATGCTCGACGTGATCCGCGAGTACGCCGCGGAGCGACTCGCCGAGCTCACCGACGAGGCCCAGCTGATCGCGCGCCGCCACGCGCTCCACTACCTCGCTTTCGCCGAGGAGGCCGAACATAACCTCGTTCGCGCCGAGCAGGAGGAGTGGGTCCGCCGGCTGGACGTCGAGCGTGGGAACCTGCGCACCGCGATCGCGTGGACGATCGCCAACGGCGAGGCGGTGCTGGCTCATCGCTTCGTCGTCGCTCTGTGGAGATACTGGCGCCACACTGGCGAGCTCGCCGAGGGTCGACGCTGGTCGGAAGCCGCCTTGCGACTTGATGGCGTCCCCGATGGCCTGCGCGCGAAAGCGCTCTGGGGCACGGCCTTCATCGCATTCCCGCAGGGCGATTACGCGCGGATGGCGGAGCTTGCAGCGCAGGACCTCGTCGTCGCACGCCGTGGCGATGATCAGATGGATCTTCGCAACGCCCTCACGATCGCGGGACAGGTCGCGATGTGCGAAGGCCGATACGGCGATGCGCTCGAGCCGCTCCGCGGATCGCTGGAGATCTGCCAGAGGCTCGGCCTGAGCTGGCAGCTTGGCACGTCCTATCTGAACTACGGCAATGCGCTGCTCCATTCGGGCGATCTCGAGGCGGCAGAGCAGGCGTATGCCAACGGCCTCGCCGCGTACCTGGAGCTGGGCGACGCGACATTCGCGGCCCGCATGCGGCTTGCGCTGGCGCAGGCGGCCCTCGCGCGAGGTGACGTACGCGCGGCGGATGCGCTCGCTCGTGACGCACTCCGCGGGTTCGCCGCACAACGAGAACGGCTCGGAGTCGCGGAGGCTCTCGACGCGCTCGCGGGCATCGCGGCCGCGACGGGGGACGCCGAGCGAAGCGCGCGCCTCGACGGTGCGGCCCACGCGGTCCAGACGACGATCGCGTCGCGGCCTGCGCCCTTCGAGCGTTCTATCACGCGGTCGTTCATCGAGCGCGCCCGATCTCGCGCCGACCCGGCTTCCTGGCGGAGCGCGTGGGAGGAAGGCAATGCGCTCCGTGTGGACGAAGCCGTCGGCGCGGCCTTGGAGGTCGCGGACGAGGGCGTGAACGTTACGCGGCGCGCTCCGTCGGCGGGATGAGCAGGTACGGCAACGACGCGAGCGTCGTGCCGGCGGCCGCGACGACGAGGGTCGGCACGAGCCCGAAGCGCTGCGCGGCGAAGCCGCCGGCGAGCGCGCCGAACGGAACGACGCTCCACATGAGGAAGCGCACGCTCGCGTTCATCCGGCCCTGCAGATGGTCGGGCGTGAGCGACATCCGCATCGACAGCTGATTCACGTTCGCGATCGAGCGCGCGGCACCGAGGACGAGCTCTCCAAGTGCGAGCGCGATCGCGGGATACGGCAGCAGCGCCGCGAGCGGCACGAACGCGCGCGCGACGCCGGTGAGGAGCTGCGTGTGCACGAGCGTGTCGCGCATGCCGAACCGTCGCCCGTAGCGGCCCGCGACGATGGCGCCGAAGAGCGCGCCGGGTCCGCCGAAGGCGAAGACGATGCCGAGCGCGACCGGCGGCAGCCCGAGGAGCTGGTTCGCGTACAGCACGTAGAGCGCGACGATCGCGCCGTTGCTGAAGAAGTTGTGCGCCGCGCCGCCCGCGGCGAGCCCGCGGAGGGATGGCTCGCCGAGGACGTAGCGCAGGCCCTCGACGATCTCCTGGCCGACGCGCGTGAGCGACGCGCGCGCCGGCACGCTCTCCTCGACACGCACGACGAGCGTGAGCAGGCCGCACAACACGAACGAGAGCGCGTCGACGACGATCGCGATCGGCGCGGTGAGGAGCTGCACGAGGAATCCTGCGAGGCTCGGGCCGACCATCGCCGTGACGCTGTCGCTCGCGCGCAGCGCGGCGTTCCCCTCGATGAGACGCTCGCGTCCGAGAAGCGGCATGAGGATCGCCTGGAATGCGACGCCCTCGATGACCATGAGGCACCCGGCGGCGAACGACACGACGTAGAGCTGCGCCATCGTGAGACCGCCCGCGAGCGCGGCGACCGGCACCGATCCGACGACGATGGCGGAGCCGAGGGCCGTGAGCACGAGCACGAGACGGCGGCTGCTGCGGTCGACGATGACGCCCGCGAGCAGGCCGACGGCGATGAACGCCGCCGTTTCGGACGCGCCGAGCATGCCCATCTCGGCGGCGCCGGCATGGAGCGACAGCACGGCGACAAGCGGTAGCGCGAGATCGGTCACCGCGGATCCGAGCTGCGAGACGACGCCCGCGGCCCAGATCTTCGCGAATTCCGATTCGCGCCAGACCGGACGCTCTACCTCAGCCGACGGAGCTCCTCGTCGAGGAAGCGGACGCGCTCCTCGCGCTCCGCGAGCTTCGACTTCTCGTTGGCGACGACCGAGGCGGGCGCCTTGTCGACGAAGCCCGGACGGGCGAGCAGCTCGCGCGACCGCGTGAGGAGGTCGCGCGCCTCCGCGAGCTCCTTCTCGAGCCGCGCGCGCTGCTCGCCGGCATCGTGCTCCGCGGCGACACGTACCTCGACGGCACGCACCACGGTCGCGGGCCCCGTGCCGCTCCCGAACGACACGTCGCTCTGCGTCAGGTGCGCGATCGCGTCGGCGAGGTCACGGATCGACGCGGTCTCGCCTCCGAGCGTCGCCTTCACGCGCGTGCCGGGTCGGACGCCGGCCGCCTGCCGCAGATTGCGGATCGCGCGCACGACGTCGGCGAGGGCGGCGAACCGTTCCTCGTGCTCGAGGTCGCGGGCGCCGGCGACCGGCCACTTCGCGACGACGAGCGACGGCGCGCCATCGCTCGTCGGTATGGCGCGCCAGAGCTGGAGCGCGAGCGTGTCCGTGACGAACGGGATCGATGGGTGCGCGAGCCGCAGGACACGGTCGAGCACGTACGCGAGCGTCCGCGCCGCGCCCGGCGCGCGCTTCGGATCGCGCAGGCTCTGTTTGCTGAGCTCGAGGTACACGTCGGCGAACTCGCTCCACACGAACTGCTGGAGCGTCGTGAGGTACTCGCCGAAGTGGTACGTATCGATGAGACGGGTCACCTCGTCGACCGCAGCTTCCGTCCGCGAGAGGATCCACCGCTCGGCGGGGCCGAGCGCGGGATCGCCGGCGGGGCTCTGGTCCGCGTGCCATCCCGCCTGCGGATGCGCCTCGAGCGTCCGCAGCACGTACCGGCCGATGTTCCAGAGCTTGTTCACGAACTCGCCGGCGTTCTGCAGCTTGCCTTCGGAGAGCTGGCTGTCCGCGCCGGCGGACACGCCGTTCACGAGCGCGAACCGGAGCGTGTCCGCGCCGCGTTCCTCGATCACACCGACTGGGCTCTCCACGTTCCCCTTGGACTTCGACATCTTCTCGCCGCCGACCCTGACAAGACCGTGCAGGTACACGGCGCGGAACGGGATGTCGCCCATGTTCTCGATGCCCATCATGATCATGCGGGCGACCCAGAAGAACAGGATGTCGTAGCCCGTCTCGAGCATCGTGCCGGGATAGAAGCGCGCGAGGTCCTTCGTCTTCTCGGGCCAGCCGAGCGTCGTGTGCGGCCAGAGCGCCGACGAGAACCACGTATCGAGCACGTCGGGGTCCTGCTTCAGATCGTCACTCTTGCACTTCGGGCAGCGCGTCGGGTCGGGCGCGTCCTCGTCCGGCACGACGATCTCGCCGCAGTCCTGGCAGTACCACGCCGGGATCGAGTGGCCCCACCAGATCTGACGTGCGATGGCCCAGTCACGGATGTTCTCCATCCATTCGAAGTAGATCTTCTCCTGGTACTTCGGGATGATCTCGATCTTCCCGCTCCGCACCGCTTCGATCGCGGGCTGCGCGAGCTTCTTCATCGCCATCCACCACTGCTTGAGCACGAGCGGCTCGTCCACGGTCTTGCAGCGATCGTGGATGCCGACGGCATGCGTGATCGGCTCCTGCTTGGTGAGCAGCCCCTTCTCCCTCAGGAGCTCGATCGCCTTCGCGCGCGCCGCATCGCGGTGCGCGCCCGCGAGGATGCCCGCCGCCGGCGTCATCGTTCCCTTCGTGTCGATCGCGCTGATGATCGGCAGACCGTGCCGCTGCCCGATCTCGAAGTCCGTCTGATCGTGGCCGGGCGTCACCTTCAGCGCACCCGTGCCGAACGCCGGATCCACGGCCTCGTCGCCGATGATCTTCACGCGCCGCTCGACGAGCGGCACGAGCACATCTTTCCCGATGAAGCGCTTCCATCGCTCGTCGTCGGGATGCACCGCCACGGCCGTGTCCGCGACGATCGTCTCTGGACGCGTCGTCGCGACGATCACGTCGGGAGTTCCCTCCGGCATCGGCTCCGCCCACGGGTAGCGCACGTAGGACAGCTGATCGGTGCGCTCGACGTGGAGCGCCTCGAGGTCGGAGTAGGTCGTCTGACACGTGAGGCACCAATGCACGATGCGATCGGCGCGATACAGATGACCGTGCTTGTACAGACGGGTGAAGTGGATCCGGACGCGCCGCTGCATGTCGGGATCCATCGTGAAGCGGAGACGCGACCAATCGAGGCTGCAGCCGAGCTGGCGCAGCTGCTTGTAGATGCGCGGCTGATAGAAGCGCATCCACTTCCACATCTCGTCGAGGAACTGCTCGCGCGTGAGACCGCGGCGATCGGTCTCCTTCGCGAGCTCACGCTCGACGACGAGCTGCGCGATGATGCCGGCGTGGTCCGAGCCCGGTAGATAGAGCGTCGACTCGCCATTCATGCGGTGCCACCGCGCCATGAGGTCCTCGTACCCGCCGAACCCGAGCGCGTGGCCCATGTGGAGGTCGCCGGTGACGTTCGGGAGCGGGAGCATCATCACGAACGTCTTCTCGCCGGGCTTCGCCTCCGCGGGCGGCGTGAAGAAGCCCGAGCGCTCCCACCAGGCGTAGAGCTCCGGCTCGACGACCGACGGCCGGAAGTTCTTTCCGTTTTCGTCGAGCACTGACGCGGGCGGCGTGGGGATCGTCTTTGTCGCCATCGGTCGCCTCCTTCTCCGTTCTGGGCAAACAAAAAGCGCTGTTCGTCCCGGGACGAACAGCGCCGTCGTACCACCCAGGCTTCGCGCGTCATCCGACGCGCCTCATTGGGTCTCTATCGGGACCAGCGCTCCGGCTCGCGAGCGACTTCCATCTCCCACTCGCCGCGGCGCGCTTCCAGCCGGTGACGCGCCTTCTCTATCGGTGCGGGTGAGGTCTTCTCTCGGTCACAGCCGACGGCCTCAATGATATCGCGCTCATGCGCGCGACCTATGCCGTGCTGGCGCGCGCCCTCGTCTTCTGCTTCTGGCGGTACATCGCGCGGTCCGCGGCGTCGACGAGCTCGTCGACGGATAGCGCGCGTGTCGATGCGTCGGCGACGCCCCACGCGACGGTCGGGAGCGGCTTGCCGTCCGGAAGCGTGTCCTGCGCGATGCGCTCGGCGAGCCGGCGCAGGATGCGCTCGGCGACAAGCTGCGGCGCGCCCGGGAACAGCACGGCGAACTCGTCGCCGCCGATGCGCGCCACGAGATCGGCGTCCCGGACGCCCGCGGTGAGGATCTCGCCGATGCGCACGAGCGCGTCGTCGCCCGCCGCGTGGCCGTGCTCGTCGTTGCGCTGCTTCAGCTCGTTCACGTCGAGCACCGCGACGCTGACCGGCGCGCCGGCCTCCTGCGCGAGCGTCTCGTGCAATCGGTCGAAGAACGTCCGGCGGTTCGGGAGTGACGTGAGCGGATCGGTCGCGGCGGCGTGCTTCGCCGCCTGATGCAGCTTCGCGACGCGCAGGGCGGCCGCGACCTGATGCGACACCGCGATGAGGAGCTCCTCGTCGTCGCGGCCGAACGCCTGGACGCGCGGGCTCTCGATCCCGAGCGCACCGACGCGCTCGTCGCCGAGCTGCAGCGGAACGCAGAGCACGGTGTTGATGTCCGGCGGACCGTAGAAGCGCGCGTCACTCTGCGCGTCGACGACGTGCTGCGGCACGCCGTGTTCGACGACCCACCAGCTGATGCTCGTTCCCTTCGCCAGATTTTGGCCCACATACCGCTCCGACGGACCGACCGCGGCGCGGACGACGAGCTCGCCCCTGTCATCGAGGGTGACCAGGAAGCCGTTCTCGTACCCCATCGCCTCGCACACGATGCGGAGGAGTCGGCCGGCGAGCTCGTCGATGTCGAGCACGGCGCTGATCTCCGACGCGAGCCGCTGCAGGATCGCGAGCTGGCGGCCGTGCGCGTTCGCGGTGGCGGCGAACTGCTCGAGGACGCCGCCCGGACCGGGCACGTTCTCGATCTCCTCCTGCTCGATGCCTGCGACGCGGCGTAGATATCCGGCGCCCTGCTGGCGGTCGCGTTCCACGACGCGCAGGAACGCGTCGACGACGTCGGGATGGAACTGCGTGCCGCGGCAACGCAGGAGCTCGGCGCACGCGAACTCGACCGTCTGCGCCTGCTTGTACGCGCGCCGGCTCACGATGACCTCGAACGCGTCGGCGGCGGAGACGATGTGCGCCTCGATCGGGATCGCGTCGCCGCCGAGCCCCTCCGGATAGCCGTGGCCGTCGTAGCGCTCGTGGTGGCACCGCACGATCGGCACGAGGTCGCGCAGCGGCTCGACGGCCGCGAGGATCGACGCGCCGACCGACGGATGCGTGCGCATGAGCACCCACTCGTCCTGCGTGAGCGGGCCGGGCTTGTTCAGGATCGCGTCCGGGATGCCGATCTTGCCGATGTCGTGCAGGAGCGCGCCGAGCTGGACGCGACGGAGCGCGTCGGGATCGAGCCGCATGTCCTCGGCCACGGCCCGCGCGAGCGCGGAGACGCGCGCGGAGTGGGTCCGCGTGTACGGATCGCGTGCGTCGACCGCTGCGGCGAGCGCCTTCACCGACGCGAGGTACAGCTCGCGCATCTGCGCCATGCGCTCGGCGTTCTCGAATGCGGTCGCGACGTGGTTCGCGAGCGACTCGAGGACGACGATGTCCTCGCCGTCGAAGACGTCCGCGCCGTTCGAGCGGCTCGAGAGGACGCCGACGAGGCGGCCGCGGCTCTTGAGCGGCACGTGCACGGCGCCGCCGTCGACGAACGTCTCGTGCGTATGGACGACCTGGCTCGTCGGGCCATTCCCGAGGGGATAGCGTTCGCCGCGCCACACGTCCTCGCCGTCGGCCTGCAGCACGAAGTCGAACTCGCGCTTGTCGCCGTCGTAGCGCGCGACGTAGAACGCGTCTCGCGGGCCGAGCCCCGCCGCCGCCTCGTACGCGAGCCGCGCGATCTCATACGGCTCGTGGACGGCGGCGAGCTGCCACCCGAGCACGTTCAGAGCGGAGAGTCGGCGGATGCGGCGATCGCGGTCCTCGCGCTCGTGCGCCGCACGAAGCGCGGCGCCGGTCACCTGCGCGAACGAGATGAGTCCCTGTTTGTCGATCTCGTCGAACGAGCGGAACGGATCGGTCGTGCCGACCATCACGGTGCCGATGACCTCGCCCTCGACGATGACCGGCGCTCCCATCACGGCGTGCAGGCCGGCCCGTCGCGATTCCGCGGCGCCGGGATGATCGGCGTCCGCGTACTCCGTCGCGTAGTCGCGCACGACCACGGCTTCACGCCGCGCGATGACTGCCTCGCCGAGCGGACCCGGCTTGTCGAAGCGCGCGCCGGACGGATCCTCGACGCCGATCTGGACGAGCGACCGCGCCTGATCGCCGCGGACCCGCGCGACGGTGACGATGCCCGCGTCGTACGCCCCGGCGATCTCGGTCGCGATGTGATGCACCACCTGCTCGAGCCCCGCGGTGTCGGTCGCGACGTCACGCGACAGCGCCTCGAGACGCCGCGAGAGCTCCAGCAGCCGCGCATTGCGGAGCGCGATCGCGGCATGCGCGGCGAGGCCGTCGAGCGCGGCGAGCTGTTCGACGTCGAACGGCGACACCGACAGCCGGCCGATCGTCAGCGTCGCGACGATCTCGCCCTGGACCACGATCGGGACCCCGACGATGGACCGGACGCCGAGCGCGCGAATGGCCTCGACGGCCGTGGCGTCCTGCGTGTAGTCGCTCATCGCGACCGTCCGGCGCGTTCGTACGACGGCGCCGACGATGCCGCGATCCTGCGGCGCGTGCACCCCGATCGCGCGCTCTCCCGTTCCCGCTCCCGCGACCACCCAGAACTCCTCGCCGCGCCGGCGATCGATCGTCGCGTGAGCGGCGTCCACGAGCGTGAGCGCGCTCGCCGCGATCGTGTGGAAGAGCGGGCCGGGGTCCGTCACCTGGCCGAGCTCGTTCGCGATCCGCTCGAGGCTCCGCGCGAGCCTCAGCGCCCGCTCGCCGCGCTGCTGCTCGTCGCGGTAGTGGCCGACCGTCGCGCTCAGGATGATGAGCACGAGTCCGGCGACGATGGCCTCGGCGATGAGCTGCGGCACCGGCGTCGGAATGTCCATCGAGATGCGGATGAGCTCCTGCGCGACACGCGCGACGAGATAGACGCCGCCGGTGAGCGCGACGCCGAGCTGCCCGAGGCGGAACATGGCGAGCGCACCGACGGCGAGCACGACGACGAACGCGATGCTCGTGCGGTTCGGCGCGCTCGCCGCCATCCACGCGCCGGCGGCGAGGAGATCGCCCAAGACGACGTAGACGGGGACCCGCGAGACGGGCGCGGCGAAGCCACGCCGGCGGTCATCACGCCACAGGAGCAGCGAGGTGACGAGAAGGAACGCGAGCGTCACGAGGGCGAGCGGAGTCAGCGCTGCGCCGCCGACGAAAAGCCACACGACGGCACCCACCACAGCGATCACGCGTGCCAGGAGAAGCGCGTCCCGAGGGACGACCTCGACTGCCGTGACAGGCAGCATAGGAAGCGGTCACGCGCGCGGGTATCAGTTCACGGTCAGAGGGCGACGCGCACGCGAAATCAGGCCTGGACGAGCAGATACCCGCCGTCGACGACCAGTACTTCACCGGTGATGTAATCCGATGCCGGCGCGGCCAGATAGAGCGCCGCGAGCGCGACGTCGTCCGGTGTTCCGAAGCGGCCCACGGGCTGACGCGCCACGGCGGTGCGGTCGAGCATCCCCTGCGCCGACTCCGTCTCGATCGCCGCGGGCGCGATGGCGTTCGCGCGCGCGCCGAACGGACCGACCGCGCGCGCGAGCGTCTTCGTGAGCGCGATGAGCCCGCCCTTCGACGCGGTGTACGCGATCGCGGCCGGGCCCGAGCCGACGAGCCCGACGACGCTCGCGATGTTCACGATCGCGTCGCCCTTGCCCTGCCGCTCGAACTCGCGCGCCGCGGCTTGCGAGCAGAGGAACGGACCGCGGAGGTTCACGTTCACGACCTGATCCCAGAGCTCAGCGGTGTGCTCGAGGAACGGCGAGGTCGGATAGATGCCCGCGTTGTTCACGAGGATGTCGATGCGGCCGAAGCGCGCGACCGCGGCCTGGATCGCCGCCTTCGCGCCTTCAGGTGTCGAGACGTCCGAGGCCGTCGGCTCGAGCTGGCTGTAGCCGCGGCCGCGAAGACGGCCGGCGGCGGCCTTCGCTCGCCCCGCGTCGACGTCGTTGATGACGACGGCGGCTCCAGCCTCAGCGAGTCGTCGCGCGATGCCGAGGCCGATGCCGGAGCCCGCGCCGGTCACGACGGCGACCTTCTCGGAGAGATCGAAGAGCTGGACGATGGATTTCTCGGACACGCGAGACTGAGTGTATGAAGGATCGCCGGCGGATGCGTGGCGGCTCGGCGTGGCTCCTCGGCTTCGCGGCGGGCATCGCCGGCACGCTCGCGCTCCTCGAGCTCGCGATGATCGGCGTGATGACCTACGTCGTCATGCTGTTGTGGCTCGCGCGGGTCCGCGCCATCCCCACGTTCGGCGGCTCATTCACGGCCACGGGCCTGTGGTTCGTGTTCCTCTGGTCGCGTTCGCTCGCACAGTGCGCGGCGTTCAATGCGAACGGTGGCTTCTGCGCGATCTACGACGCCTGGATCGGTGGCGCGATCGCCCTCGGGTTCCTCGTCGTTGGCGTCTTCCTCAGCGGGTACGCGGTCGTGCGCGCGCGCGCGTAGCTCCGGTCAGGTCTTGTTCGGCTCCGCCGCGAACAGATCGGTGCGTGCGGGCGTGTAGACGTCGACGACTCGCGTCGCCTCCTCGAAGACGCGCGCGCCATGTGCGGCGCCGGCCGGGACGCGATACGTGTCGCCCGGCGTGAGGATCCGCTGCTCGCCGGCGATCGCCATCGCGAGCGAACCCTTCACGACGGTCCCGAATTGCTCGACGTCGTGCTTGTGCGTCTCGACGACGGTCTTCGGATCGAGGTCGAAGATGATCATCGTCGCCTTCTCGAGCTGCAGCACGTGTCCGCGCACACCCGGCGCGGGCGATGTGGTCGGAAGGTCGCGCGGGGACGCGTAGTAGAGCTTCGGCATGCGAGGCTAGGCGGTCGCCTCGTCCCCTTCGAGCACGATCTGCTCGTTCTTGCTGAGCAGGAGCGGCTTCGCCTTCCCGTCGATGGCCTCGGGCGTCACGACGACCTTGCGGACGTCGTTGCGCGACGGGATCTCGTACATGACGTCGAGGAGGACCTCCTCGATGATCGTCCGCAGCCCGCGCGCGCCGGTCTTGCGCTTCGCGGCGCCCTGCGCGGCCGAGCGCAGCGCCTCGTCGGTGAGCTGGAGCTCGACCTTGTCGAGCGCGAGGAACTTCTGGTACTGCTTCACGATCGCGTTCTTCGGCTCGGTGAGGATGCGCATGAGGTCGTTCTCGTCGAGCGCCATGAGCGGCACGATGACCGGCAGACGTCCGACGAACTCCGGGATGAGCCCGTACTTCAGGAGGTCGTCGGGCATGACCTGCTCGAGGATCTCGCTCGTCTCCTTCGTGTTGTCGCGCAGCGTGGCGCCGAAGCCCATCGTCTTCTTGCCGACGCGCGCCTCGACGATCTTCTCGAGACCTTCGAACGCGCCGCCGCAGATGAAGAGGATGTTCGTCGTGTCGATCTGGATGAAGTCCTGGTGCGGATGCTTGCGCCCGCCCTGTGGCGGGACGTTCGCGACCGTGCCCTCGAGGATCTTGAGGAGCGCCTGCTGCACGCCCTCACCGGACACGTCGCGCGTGATCGAGGGGTTGTCGCCCTTGCGCGCGATCTTGTCGATCTCGTCGATGTAGATGATGCCGCGCTGCGCGCGGTTCAGGTCGAAGTCGGCCGCCTGGATGAGACGAAGCAGGATGTTCTCGACGTCCTCCCCGACGTAGCCGGCCTCGGTGAGGCTCGTCGCGTCGGCGATCGAGAACGGCACGTCGAGGATGCGCGCGAGCGTCTGCGCGAGGAGCGTCTTCCCGCAGCCGGTCGGGCCGATGAGCAGGACGTTCGACTTGCCGAGCTCGACGTCGTCGACGCGGTGCCCCGCGGAGACGCGCTTGTAGTGGTTGTAGACGGCGACGGACAGGACGCGCTTCGCCTTGTCCTGCCCGATGACGTACTGGTCAAGGATCTCGTTGATGCGACGCGGGCTCGGGATCTTCTGGCCGAGGGTGCGCGCCTTCGGCGCCTCCATGAACTCCTCGTCCACGATCTCGCGGCAGAGGGTGATGCACTCGTCGCAGATGTACACGCCCTGACCCGCGATGAGCTTTCGGACCTGGTCCTGACTCTTGCCGCAGAAGGAGCAGCGGTATGGCTTCCCGCCCTTCGCGGTCGTGGTCATCTAGCGAGACCCCGCCGGGATGCGCTCTTTCTCCTCCGATTTCGCGATGGAGATGAGCGACTCCTTGCCGACGAAGATGTCGTCGATGAGCCCGTACGCCTTCGCCTCCTCGGCGCTCATGAAGCGGTCGCGCTCGGCGTCGCGGCGCACCTTCTCGGCATCCTGGCCGGTGTGGTGCGCGAGGATGCGCATGAGCTTGTCGACGAGCGTCTCGAGCTCCTTCACCTGGATGAGGACGTCGGGCGTGTTGCCGCGGAAGCCACCGGAGCCCTGGTGGATCATGATCCGCGAGTTCGGCAGCGCGTAGCGCTTGCCCTTCGCGCCCGCGGCGAGCAGGACCGCTCCCATCGACGCAGCCTGGCCGACGCAGATCGTGGACACCGGCGCCTTCAGGTACTGCATCGTGTCGTAGATCGCGAGCCCCGCCGTCACGACTCCACCGGGCGAGTTGATATAGAGGTAGATGTCGCGCTCGGGATCCTCGGACTCGAGGAAGAGGAGCTGCGCGATGATCAGGTTCGCCATCGTGTCCTCGATGGCGTCGCCGATGAAGATGATCCGCTCTTTCAGCAGGCGGGAGAAGATGTCGTAGGCGCGCTCGCCCCGTCCGGACTGCTCGATGACCATCGGGACGTAATTCGTCGTCGGCACGTCATCCCTCCTCGCTCGGGTCATGCTCTCAGTGTACCCACGACCCGATACGATCCCGGCCCGAGGAAGGCATCAAGGAGGACGCAGGACATCCTCATCCGCTCCTGGGGCACGCGCGGCTCGATCGCCGCGGCCGGCCCGGACGCGCTCCGCGTCGGCGGGAATGCGCCCTGCGTCGAGATCGCTCACGGACCCTCCTCATCTTCGAACCGCGGCACGGGCGCGCGACAGGTCGCACTCTCACAGGCGCGTTTAGCGGCCGGTCCGCGCCCATCTGCTTCTCCCGCGCACGCACGGCGATCACATCCAGGCCTCCCGCTTGTCTTGCCCGCCTTCACGCCTGGCAGCCATCTCACCATGTACAGGCCGGCTCCGCGGGTGCGGCCGCGCGTTCGCTCGTGGCCCGCGCGTACCGCCGCGCACCAGGTCTGAACCCGGCCGACGCTGCGCCGGGCCCTGTCTGCGTCGTCGCCGTGTCGTGACGAAAGCGACGCATTGACCCGCCGTTGACGGTGCGGGACATGCGGACACGGCGTGCGGCGCTCAAATCTTCGGGCGCACATAGCAGTGGAGGACAGTCCATGCGTCGTACCGCTTTAGGCGCGCTCGCCCTCGCCGCCGCGCTTCTCGTCGCGGCTCCCGCGATGGCGCTCGCCGCCTCTCCGACACCTTCCGCGAGCCCGCAGCAGCAGACCGGCACGCTCCAGATCCCGCTCGTGGGGACGGGCACGAACGCCGTCGCCACGATCACGGGCTTCCAGGTCGTGGACGGCGTCCTGACCGCCGTCGGAACGATCACCGGTACGGTCACGACGACGACCGGCCAGGTCCTGAACCTCACGAACGAGCCCTTCAGCGCCCCGGTCACCTCGGTGAGCGGTAGCTGTCAGATCCTGCAGCTCGACATCGGTGCGATCCATCTCGATCTGCTCGGTCTGGTCGTGGACCTGTCGCCGATCCATCTGAACATCACGGCCCAGCAGGGCAGTGGCAATCTCCTCGGCAACCTGCTGTGCGCCGTGGCGCATCTGCTCGACAACACCGGCGCCACCGGCGGTGCGCTCGCCGGCCTCACGAACCTTCTGAACCAGATCCTCGCGGCCCTCTAGCTCGCGTCGCAGGGCCGGGGACGGGTGTGTAGCCCGCCCCGGCCCTGACCCATTTCGCCCGTCCCGACGTATACCGGGGATATGGGCGAGTTGAACGAGACCCAGCGCTACTTCATCGAGGAGCACGTCGAGGACTACCGCGACGGCCTCATCCCGCGCCGTGAGCTCTTCCGCCGCGTCGCCCTCATCGCGGGAAGCGCCGCCGCCGCCGCGACGATCCTCGCCGCGTGCGACCTGTCGCCACGGGCGCAGCCGTCGCCTTCCGCGACCGCCTCCTCGGCGGCGAGCGCCACCGCCGGCTTTGTCGCCGCGGGCCCCTATGCGACGCCGCCCGCGTCGCCGACGACCGACGGCGTCACCGTGAAGCCGGACGATCCGCGGATCGCGGTGTCGCAGCCGGACGTGCGCGGCAGCGACGGCGCGCCGCTGCTCGCCTACATGGCGAAGCCGAACCTCTCGGGACGCGTGCCGGGCGTCGTCGTCGTCCACGAGAATCGGGGCCAGACCGAGCACATCAAGGACGTCGTGCGTCGCGTCGCGACCGCCGGGTTCGTCGGACTCAACATCGATCTCGCGGCGCGTGATGGCGGTGCCGCGAAGCTCACCGATCAGGCCGCGTACAACGCGGCGCTTGGAAAGCGCAGCACAGCCGACAAGCTGAAGGACCATAGCGCCGCGATCGCGTACCTCGCGACGCAGACGAGCGGCACGATCGGCATCGTCGGCTTCTGCTTCGGCGGCGGCGAGGTATGGAACGTCCTCTGCGCCGGGATCGACGTGAAGGCCGGTGTCCCGTTCTACGGTCCGCAGCCGTCGAACTACACCGACCTCGCTAAGACGAAGGCGGCGGTGTCGGCGGTCTACGCGGAGCTCGACACGCGCATCACGTCCACCGCGCCGCAGATGGAAGAGCAGCTGAAGAAGGCCGGCGTGCCATACCAGATCACCGTGTATCCGGGCGTGAATCACGCTTTCCACAACGACACGAACGGACCCGACCGCTACAACGCGGCGCAGGCGCAGAAGGCTTGGGTCCAGACCATCGACTGGTTCAAGAAGTACCTCGTTTAGGGTGACTGCGCGCGTACACCGCGCGCTGAGCGGCGGCCTACTTCTTCTCGAGCATCGCGCGGATCGCCTCACGGCCCTCCGCGGTGGCGTCCGTCTTCTCGGGGACGATGATCTTCGGCTCCTCGGGTTTCGGCGCCGCGCGGGTGCCGTGGAAGTCGGCGGCCTCACCGCCGGCCTTTGTGATCGCCTCCGACTCCGCCTCGGGTGACTCGAGGCCGATCATCTTGTCGACCGTCTTGCGATTGCGGATCGAGCGTGCCAACGACGCGAGCACGACCGGATCGCGCAGCGCGTTCGGGTCCTGCTGGGCGAGCGGCGTCATCGCGACCTGCGACGCGAGCTCGTTCGAGGAGACGGTGATGTTCTCCTTCTTCGCGATCGCGTCGAGCACGAGCATCGCCTTCGCGCGGCGCTCGGCGGCCTCACGCCATTCGCCGCGGATCTCCTCTTCGGTCTTGCGCGCCTGAAGGAGGAACTGCTCGAACGTGATCCCCTGCTCGCGGACGCGCGCCTTCAGATCCGCGATGAGGTGGTCGAGCTCGTCCTGCACCAGCAGCTCGGGCACCTCGACCTTCGCCTGCGAGAGCGCGTGCTCCATGAATCTGTCCGCGGCCTCGTCGCGCGCCTCGTGAAAGGCCGAATGCGCGAGCTCGTTCTTCACCGCACGCCGGAGCTCGTCGACGCTGCCGACGCCGACCGTCTTGGCGAAGTCGTCGTCGAGCTCGGGGACGATCTTCTCGGCGATCTGGCTCGCTCGGATCGCGAACGTACCCGTCTTGCCGCGCACCTCTGCGTCGGTCACCTCGTCGGAGAAGGTGAGGTCCACCTTCTTCTCGGTGCCGACGGTGAGGCCCACGAACGCGTCGCCGAGCCCCTTGATCGCCGTCGACTCGCGGCCCGCCTCGACGTGCGCGTTGCGCGCGAAGGGCGGCATCTGCTTGCCGTCGACGCTGAGGTCGATGTCGACCGTGACGATGTCGTCGACCTGCGACGGGCGCTCGACCGGCGCGAGGTGCGCGTGCGATTCGCGCATCGAGTCGATCGTCTTCTGGATGTCCTCGTCCGTCGGCGGCTTCGGCTCCACCGTGACGCCGTGCGCCGCGTAGTCGCCGAGGTCGACGTCCGGCTTCACGACGACGGTGGCCTTGTACTTGAGCGACTTGCCGGGCTCGAGCTCGGTCAGCTCGACCGATGGCGTGTCGATCGGGTCGATGTCCTCGAGGTCGAGGATCTCGCGGTACGTCTCGTCGATCACATCCTCGGCCGCCTCGGTCCAGAGATGCTCCGTGCCGTACTGGCGCTCGTACATCGCGCGCGGCGCCTTGCCGGGCCGGAAGCCGGGGATCCTCGCCTTCTGGTTGTGCCGCTCGAACACGCGGTCGGCCTGCCGGCTGAGCCGGTCGGCGTCGACGTCCACGTCGAGCACGACGCGCGCGCCGGGCTCACGGGTCACCGTGTGGCGGAACGAACGGTCGGCGGGCGTGGTCGTCGTGGGGGTGTCTGCCATGGAGTGAGTACAGTCTAGCCGGATGTTCTTCTACGAGATCCACGAAGGCGATGAAGAGGTCGGGACGGCCGTGCTCCTAGGGCACGAGCAGCGCTTCGACCCGCTCGACTTCTTCGCGCTCGTGAAGAAGGCGCGCGCGCTCGTCATGGATTCGTTCGAGGAGGACAGCCTCTCCGAGGCCATCGCGAACGAGCTGCAACGGAGCCACGGGTTCGTCCACGTCACCGACGACCTCCTCGTCGCGTCCGTGAACGTCGACCAGGAGGACGAGAACACCTTCCTCGTCGTCGAGGAGGAGGGCGAGCGGACCATCTTCGTGCAGCGCGACGAGAACGGACACACCGACGGCGAGAACGGGAACGTGGAGCGCGACAACTGATGGCGGAGCGCGTCGGCGTCGTCGGCACCGGGATCATGGGCGCGCCGATGGCGCGCAACCTCATCAAGGCCGGATACGCGGTCACCGTGACGAACCGGACGCTCTCTCGCGCGCAGCCGCTCGCGAAAGACGGCGCGACGATCGCGAAGACGCCGCGCGAGGTGGCGGAGCGGAGCGACGTCGTCATCACGATGGTCACGAACACGCCCGACGTCGAGGCCGCCGTGTTCGGCCCGGACGGGGTGGCGTCCGGCGCACACGACGGGATGCTCTTCATCGACATGAGCACGATCTCCCCCGCCGCGACGAAGGACTTCGCCGAGCGCGCAGCGCGGAACAAGCCCCCGTTCGCGACGCTCGACGCGCCCGTGTCGGGCGGCGAGGTCGGCGCGATCGAGGCGCGTCTGTCGATCATGATCGGTGGCGAGGACAGGGACGTCGCCCGCGCGAAGCCGATCTTCGAGGCGATGGGCAAGACGATCGTCCACATCGGCGGCCACGGCGCGGGCCAGGCGTGCAAGCTCGCGAATCAGATCGCCGTCGCGCTGAACAACCTCGGCGTGTCGGAGGCGCTCGTGTTCGCGGCGTCGCAGGGCATCGACCTCGAGAAGGTGCGTCAGATCATCGCGGGTGGCGCCGGATCGTCGTGGGCCATGAACAACTACGCGCCGAAGATGCTCGCCGGCGACTTCAAGCCCGGCTTCATGGTCGACCTCCAGCAGAAGGACCTCCGCCTCGTGCTCGACGACGCGTACGCGGCACACCTCGCGCTGCCGGGCACGTCGCTCGCGCACGAGCTCTACACCGCGCTCCAGGCCGCGGGTGAGGGGCGCGACGGGAACCACGCGCTCATGAAGGTGATCGAGCGTCTGTCGCACATCGAGGCGAGGACGAAAGCCTGAGCTTCGAGAGCGCGCTCCGAGCGCTCGCCGCGATCCCCGACGCGTCGCTCGAGCGCGCGTGGATGTGGCCCGGGAAGGGACCCGCCGACCTCCGCAACGCGTTCTTCTATCTCATGTGGCTCGAGCAGGACGCGCTCGTCACGACGCCGACGCCGACGAACGACGCCGCGCGCGTCCTCACGATCGCGCAGGCCGCGTTCGGGGACCTCCGCGGCCTGCTCGTCGCGGTCCCCGACGCGCTCGTCGATACCGCGCCCGCGCCGCAGGAGTGGTCGGTCCGCCAGACGATGGAGCATGCGATCCGCGTCGAGCGCTCGTACCGCGCGAACTGCGTGTACGCGGTCACGCGGAGCGACGACCAGCCCGTGGCGATGCCCGCGGAGCTGCGGCCACAGGCGGATCCCGCCGACACGACCGGTGATGCGCTCGCGATCGCCCTCGCGTTCGCGCGGCGGCGCATGGAGACCGACGACGCGCTCGCACAGCTCGACGCGTCCGCGCTCGATCGTCCGACCCGCTACGGCCCCGTGGACGTGGCGTTCGACGTCGATCTCCGTTTCCGCCTTCATCGCTTCGCCGTCCACATCGCGGAGCACGCGCAGCAGATCGACACGACGCTCCGCGCGCTCGGTCAGCGCGAGACGGACGCGCAGGCCTATGTGCGCCGGCTCTCCGTCCTGCGCGCTCGCCACGAGCGCCGGTCGCCCCGCGACGTGCTCGCCCGGCTCGACGCCGCCGCGGCCGAGGTCGCAAGCGCGGCTCACTAGACCGCTACGCTTGTACCGGGCGAGTGATGAAACGGCAGACATTCGAGATTTAGGGTCTCGTGCTCGAAAGAGCGTGAGGGTTCGAATCCCTCCTCGCCCACCGGCCAAGCGTGGCGTGCTTACGCGGCGTAACGGGCAAGGCATAGCGAGTGCACTGGGAACCGACTCGTGGCACTCGCTCTTCTCTCGGCGGCCATCCGCGAAGCCCCACCGCTCCAACAGGTCGTGCACGGGCCGATCACGTTCGTCGCGCGCTGCGAGCGCCACGGCGAGACGTACTTCGGCCGCGCGTTCGTCGGCTACGTGCCGACGGGAGCGCGTCTTGGCCCGTCCGCACTGATCCGGATGGTCCGCCAAGCAACCCGCACACACGACGGGCGGATCGCCGCCCGGATCGCGAGCATGTTGGAGGTGTGCGTGCGCCCGGCGGGCATCGCGACCCTCATCGCAGCCTCGCACCACTGCGCCGGGCTGCGCGTCGTCTTCGAAGACGGGCTCGAGCAGCGCACGGCCTGGCGCGGCCGGTACGAGGACGACGCGTCGCTGCGGGCCGAGTTCCTGACGATCTGCGCCTCGGCACGGTGAGGATCGCCTTCGTCGCGCCCCTCGTCGCGCCGCTCTCCGACGCGACCGCGCGCGGGAGCCATGTCGTCATCGCCGAGCTCGCGCGAGCGCTCAGCGCGCGCGGCCACGAGGTCGTCGTCTTCTGCGCCCAAGGGAGCTACCTCAAGGATGTGCAGCTCGCGCCCATCGCGGTCGATCCTCGCGCCGGCGACTCCGCCCTCGTCGCGGGACGCCGCGCGGGTGGCCCGAATCGCGCGCTCACGTCGGCGTTCGAGGAGCTCTTCTGGCACGTGCGCGAGTGGGCGCCCGATGTCGTCTCACAGCACGCGTTCGACGCGGAGGCCTTCGACCTCTCGCGCGATCTCCCGACCGTGCATACGCTCCATCTCAATCCGACCGAGCCGACCGTGGTCGACGCCGTGCGGGCGACCAACCCGCTGCTCGTCGCCGTGTCACACGATTCGGCGCGTCGCTGGGTCGCGGCGGGCGCGCGCCGAGTGAGCGCGATCCCCAACGGCGTCCCCGAGTTCCCCGCGATGCTCGGAGCGCCCGAGCCCTTCGCGCTCGTCGCGGGCCGCATCACTCCGGAGAAGGGCACCGCTGCCGCGATCCGTGTCGCACGCCGCGCCGCCCTCGAGGTCGTCCTCGTCGGCGAGGTGTACGACCGAGGCTATTTCGCGCGCGAGGTCGTCCCCCTGCTCGATGGCGTGCACGTGTTCCGCGCGCTTCCGCGCGAGCGCGTGTGGGCGCTCATGTCGCGCGCCGCGGTCACGCTCATGCCGGTCGAATGGGATGAGGCGTTCGGTCTCGTCGCCGCTGAGGCGCAGCTCGCGGGATGCCCGGTCGTCGGGTACGCGCGCGGCGCCCTCCCCGAGGTCGTCCCGCAGGGCACCGGCGGGGTCCTCGTGACACCGGGCGACGAGGACGCGCTCGTCGGGGCCGTGCCGGTCGCGCGGTCGATCGAACGCGCGCTCATCCGTGCGGACGCGAGCGATCGGTTCGACCTCGACACGATGGCCGATGCGCACGAGCGCCTGCTCCTCGCCGCGGCGAAGACGACGCTGCCCACGCCATCGCGCAAGGCCGCCTGACCCGGTCGCCGTCAGGACCGCTCACCGGGCGACGGAGCGAGCCGAGCGTCCTGAGACGCTTTTCTCATTGCCCTCGGCGTTCAGGTCGCGTGACCATTGCGGCACGTGACCAGCCGCGTGCTCGTCGTCGACGACGACACCGCCGTGCGTGACGTCATCGTGACCGCGCTCACCGATGCGGGGTACGACTGCATCGAGGCCATCGATGGGAGCGACGCCGTCGCGAAGGCGCACGCGTTCGCGCCCGATCTCGTCGTCCTCGACGTGCTCATGCCCAGGATGAGCGGCGACGAGGTGCAGCGCGAGCTGCGGCGCATGCCTCGGACGCGCTACATCCCCGTCATCTTCGTGACCGCGCAGGGTGAGACGCACGACAAGGCGGCGCGGTTCGCGGAAGGCGCCGACGACTACATCACGAAGCCCTTCGAGCTCGAGGAGCTCATCGCTCGCGTCGACACGGCGCTCCGCCGCGCGCGTGAGCTGCGTGCGCTCAATCCGCTCTCGGGCCTTCCCGGGAACCTCGCGATCTCGCGCGAGATCGAACGTCATCTGCATGAGGACGACGCGGCCGCGTGCATCTACTGCGACCTGGATCACTTCAAGGAGTTCAACGATCACTACGGCTTCGCGCGTGGCGACCGGCTCATCGTCGAGCTCGCGCGTCTGCTCACGTCGCTCTCCGAGACCGTGAACAACACCTTCGTCGGGCATGTCGGCGGCGACGACTTCGTGCTCGTCGCGCCGGAGCAGGAGGCGATCGACCTCGCGCGCGCGATCGTGCGGGCGTTCGACGCGCTCGCGCCGACGGTGTACGACCCGGAGGACCGCGCGCGCGGTGGGGTCGTCCGCGTCGACCGCCGCGGCGTCGAGCGGC
>DATDNP010000174.1:0-2690 GCA_036518215.1 Candidatus Limnocylindria bacterium | reverse complement strand
CGCGGGCGACAGGAGCACGACGTCACCCGGCCGCGCGAGCTCGCGCGCGAGCGCGATGGCGTTCGCGAGATCGGTCGCGCGGCGCACCGGCAGCCGGCCGGGCCCCGGCCCCGTCACGGCGGCGTCGAGCGCCGACGCGATGTCGTCGGACGCGCTGCCGAGGAGCACGGCGCCACGAGCGCGGCGCGTCACCTGGCCGGCGAGCGGACCGAAGTCGACGCCCTTCGACACGCCGCCGAGGATGACGACGGCAGGGCGCTCGAATGCGTCGAGGGCCGAGAGCGTCGCCGCGGGCGTCGTCGCGGCCGAATCGTTCACGAAGAGCACGCCGCCCATCTCGGCGACGCGCTGGAGCCGATGCGGCACGCCTTCGAAGGCGCGCAGCGCGCCCGCGATGTCGTTCGGCGCGATGCCCATCGCGTCCGCCGCGATCGCCGCGGCGAGCGCGTTCGCGACGTTGTGCCGGCCGACGACACGAAGCTCGCGCGCCGCCAGCAGCGGCACGACTCCCGACGGACCCGAGAGCACGAGCATGCCGTTCGCGTCGAGGTATCCGCCGCGCTTCGGCCGGAGCGTGAGCGAATATCCGCGTGCCTGCGAGGCGCAGCCGGTGTGCATCGCGACGACCGTCGGATCGTCGAGGTTGAGCACGGCGATGTCCTGCGACCCCTGCCACGCGACGATGTTCCGCTTCGCGGCGACGTACGCCTCGCGCGTCCCATGGTGGTCGAGGTGGTCCTCGCTCACGTTCGTGATGACCGCGACGTGCGGGCTCACGCCGAGCGTCTCGAGCTGGAAGCTCGACAGCTCGAGCAGGACGATGTCGTTCGCCCGGATCGTGTCGAGCTCCTGGATGATCGAGCGGCCGATGTTCCCGCCGGTCACGACGCGGCGAGGTCCGCGCGCGAGCATCTGCTCGAGCATCGTCGTCGTCGTGGTCTTCCCCTTCGTGCCGGTGACCCCGACGATCGGCGCGGGGCAGAGCCGGAAGAAGAGGCCGATCTCGGTGAGGACCGGGATGTCCCGCTGGAGCGCACGGAGGATCGTCGCCGAGCGCGGCCGGATCCCTGGGATCACGAAGACGAATTCCGCATCGGCGAGCGCGGCGTCGTCGCTCGATGGCCCGAGCACGAGCTCCACGGGCGTATCGCCGAGCCGCTTGATGCCCTCGGCGAGCGCCTCGCGCGGGGCCGCATCGGTGACCGTGACGCGAGCCCCGCAATCGACGAGGAACCGCGCGAGCCCGGCGCTCGTGCGCCCCTTGCCGAGACCGACGATGGTGACGCGTCTGCCGCGCAGGTCCTCGCGGTCGATCGGCGCGTCGAACATGACGCTCATGTCGGCTCCCCGGACCGCGGCCGCGCCCCGCCGCGGCCGATGAAGCCGAGCTGCGTCCCGTAGACGCCATCGGAGCCCCGGCCGCGGTACGACCACAGGTCCGCGCCGCCGGAGAGCGTGCAGAGGCCGGCGACCTCGATGCGCTCGACGCCCGCCGCGCGAAGCTGCGCCGCGTTCGCCGACCAGAGGTCGAACACGTAGCGGCGGACGCCGTCGACGACGGTCTCGCGCAGCGCGTCGCCTCCGATGCGCGCGCTCACGATCTCCGCGCGCTGCTCGTCGATCGTGTAGCAGCACGGCCCGATGGACGGCCCGAGCGCGGCGACGAGGCGACCGCGTTGGGCCCCTCCGTCGACCATCGCTTCGACGAGCGCGGTCGCGACACCGAAGGTCGTGCCCTGCCATCCCGCGTGCGCCGCGCCGATCGGGCCGCGCGGATCGGCGACGAGCACCGGCACGCAGTCAGCGGCGGCGATGCCGAGGAGCACGCCGGATCGTTCGGTCCACATCGCGTCGGCGACCGGCCACGGCTCCATGAGGCGCTCCACATGCGCGACGTCGCGTCCGTGCACCTGCTTCGTACGCACGACCTCGTCGAACCCAAGACGCTCCGCGAGCGCGGCGCGGTTCGCGGCCTGCGTCTCGAGCGGATGATTCGAGCCGGCCATGCTCCCCTGCGCGCGCGTCGTGAAGCCCGCGACAAGGCCGAGGATGCCGAGCATCGGCGACCACAGAAGGCCGTCGCGCTCGAGCCAGGCGTGCCGAGCGGTGAGCGTCATTTCGGCGTCGCGAACGCCAGGATCGCTGCGACGATCGCGGCGAGCGCCCCAATGAGCCAGAAGCGGATGGTCGTCTTCTCCTCGGGCCATCCGATGAGCTCGAAATGGTTGTGGAGCGGCGACATGCGGAAGATCCGCTTACCTCGCAGCTTGAACGAACCGACCTGGAGCACGACCGAGATCGTCTCCGCGACGAAGATCACGCCCGCGATGGGCAGCAGGAGGATGAACCCGGTCGTGAGCGCGATCGTCGTGAGCGTCGCGCCGAGCGCGAGCGCGCCGACGTCGCCCATGATGAAGTCCGCGGGGTGGACGTTGAACCAGAGGTACGCGAGGAGCGCACCGACCATCGCGCTGCAGAACACGACGAGCCACGGAAAGCCGCGCGCCGCCGCGATGAACGCGAACGACAGGAACGCGAACACGGCGGTCCCGCCCGCAAGGCCATCGAGGCCGTCCGTGAGGTTCACGCCGTTCGACATCGCGACGATCGCGAACACCGCGAGCGCGACGAAGAGTGGCGCGCCGATCTCGACCTCGCCATACAAGGGGACGTACACGCCGGTGATCGCG
>DATDNP010000173.1:0-4762 GCA_036518215.1 Candidatus Limnocylindria bacterium | reverse complement strand
CGCTCCAGCTCGTGATCCGCCGGCTGTTCGTGCAGCTCTCGATCCTGGCGGCCGCGTTCTGCCTCGCCGTCGTCGTCGTCGAGCTCGCACGTGGCCACTCGCCGGCGGAGGCGCTCATCGCCGGCGTCTCGCTCGCGATGGCCGCGATACCGGAGGAGTTCCCGATGGTCTTCACGCTGTACCTCGGGCTCGGCGCGTGGCGACTCGCGCGCGACAACGCGCTCGTCCGACGGCTCGTCGGCGTCGAGACGCTCGGCGCGACGAGCGTCATCTGTTCGGACAAGACGGGCACGCTCACGCTCGGCACGATCGAGGTCGCCGACCAGTGGACCGCGCCGGGCGTCAACGAGCGCGACCTGCTCGCCGCCGCCGTGCTCGCATCCGAGCCGAAGCCATACGACCCGCTCGAGCAGGCCATCATCCGCGCCGCGGCGACGCACGGCGTCGACGTCGGGCACCTCCACGACGGACAGCTCGTCCGAGACCACGCCTTCGATCCGCGGACGCGCACGCTCACGCACGTGTGGCGGCGCGACGCCGCCCTCGCCGTCTACGCGAAGGGAGCCCTCGAAGGGATCGCGTCCCTCGGGACGACGCCCGCGCCCGTGCGCGACGCGGCCCATGCGGCGAACGAGCGGTTCGCCGCGGACGGTATGCGTGTGATCGCCGTGGCCGCGAGCGCGTGCGCGGCCGACGACGGCGACCGCGCTCGCGACGAGAGCACGCTCCAGATCGTCGGGTTGCTCGCGTTCGTGGATCCGATGCGGCCGGACGTCGCCGGGTCGATCGCGGAGTGCCGCGAGGCAGGGGTGCGCGTCGTGATGATCACGGGCGACCATCCGACGACCGCGAGCGCCGTCGCGCAGCGTCTCGGCATCGGCGCGCGCGTCGCGACCGGCGACGACATCGACGCGGCGTCCGACGAGCGGCTTCGCGAGCTCGTCGCGTCGACCGACGTGTTCGCGCGGGCCCGGCCGGAGCAGAAGTACCGCCTCGTCCGCGCGTTCCGCGACGAGGGCGAGGTCGTCGCGATGACGGGCGATGGGACGAACGACGCTCCGGCCCTGCGCGAGGCCGACATCGGGATCGCGATGGGGAGGCGCGGGACCGAGGTCGCGCGGAGCGCGGCGACGCTCGTCCTTCTCGACGACGATTTCTCGACGATCGTCGCCGCGGTCCGCGACGGTCGCCGCATCTTCGACAACCTCCGACGCGCGTTCAGCTATCTCGTGTCGTTCCACGCGCCGCTGCTCTTCTCGGCGCTCGTCGTGCCGATCGCGGGCGCGCCGTTGCTCCTGCTCCCGGTCCATCTCGTCTTCCTCGAGCTCGTGCTCCATCCGACGGTCGCGCTCGTGTTCGAGGCCGATCCGGGCGACGCGGACGTGATGCATCGCGCGCCGCGGCGCCGCGATGCCGGTCTCCTCGAGCGACGCGAGATCGCCGGCCTCGTGGCGCGCGGCCTCACGCTCACGATCGGCGTGCTCACGGTCTACCTCATCGCGCTCGGACGGATGAGCGAGGACGAGTCGCGCGGGCTCGCGTTCGCGACGATGGTCATCGGCCAGATCCTCCTCGTGCTCGTCGAGCGAGCCGACCGCAGGCCGGTGTGGCGCGTGGGACCGAGCGGGAACCGCGTCATGCTCCCGATCCTTATCGGCGCCGCGATGGCCCTCGTCCTCGTGGAGGTGTTCCCGCCGATCGCGAGCCTCCTGCACATGGCGCCGCCGAGCCTCGGCGCATGGCTCGTCGCCGTCGCGGTCGCCTTCGCGACCACGATGTGGGGAGAGCTCGGGAAGCTGCGCGCCGGCTAGCCGAGTAGCGCGGCGGCGCGCTGCATATCGGCCATCATGAGGACGTGCTCATCCACCGACACGACGCGCCGATGGGGGACGACGAATGGCGCGCGTTCCTCCGCACGCACGACTTCGGCGAGCTGATCGCTCCTGGCGAGGGTCGCGATCTCCCCATCGTCGTGCCGACGCATTTCGTGTGGGATGGGGCGAGCGAGGTCGTCCTTCACCTCGCGCGCCCCAATCCGGTGTGGGATGCGCTCGCCGAGCGGCCGAGGGCGCTGCTCTCCGTGTTCGGCGCGTACACGTTCATCCCGGGCCACTGGAACCAGGACGAGTACGGCGTACCGACCTCCTACTACGCCGCCGTCCAGCTCGCGTGCGACGTGCGGGTGACCGACGACGAGGCCGAGATCGCGTCGATCCTCGAGCGTCAGCTGGGTCACTTCCAGCCGGAGGGCAGGCACGCGCCCGTCGAGCCCGGGCCGAACCGCTACGGACAGCTCATCCCGAGCGTGCGCGGCATCGTCCTCGGCGTGACGGACGTGCGCGCGAAGCTGAAGTTCGGCGCGAACCGGACGGTCCAGCATCGCGAGGTCATCGCGGAGAAGCTGAGCGAGCGCGGCACGCCGCTCGATCTCGAAGCGCGCGACCACGTGATCGACCGCATCGAACGTCAGCGCCGATGATCCCGCCGGGGATCGCCGCCGCCGCACTCGTCCTCGCGCTCCTCACCGTCTCGCCCGGCGCGGACATGGCGCTCGTCGCGAAGGTGACGCTGCAGCGCGGACGGTCGGACGCGTTCGTGACGACGGTCGGGATCTGCAGCGGGCTCTTCGTCCACGCGACCGCATCCGCCCTCGGCCTCTCGGTGATCCTCGCGACCTCCGCCGATGCGTTCACCGCGGTCAAGCTCGCGGGCGCGGCCTATCTCGCGTACCTGGGCATCCGTTCGCTGCGCGCGTCACTCCATCCCGAGGTGCCGCAGGCCGCGGTCGCGTCATCGCGCTCGGCCGGCCCGTTCGTTCAGGGCCTCTTCTCGAACGTGCTGAATCCGAAGGTCGCGGTGTTCTATCTCACCTTCCTGCCGCAGTTCATCGATCCGCGCGGGAACGTGCTCGCGCAGTCCCTCGTCCTCGCCGCGGTGCACGCCGTCATGGGACTCCTCTGGCTCACCGCGTACGCGTACGTGCTCGGCCGCGTCGCGCGCGCGCTCGCGAGTGGGACGCTCCGCCGCATCCTCGAGCGCGTGACCGGCGTCGTGCTCATCGGTCTCGGCGCGCGTCTCGCGTTCGAGCGCCGCTAAGCGTCCTCGCGATCGGGATTCACCAGGCGGAAGAAGTTGCTCTGGTTCCCGTCCGCGGTCGTCTCCTGATACACGAACTCCAGGTCGCGGTCCTTGAACGTCTTGAACCACTCGTCCCACGAGACGTGCTTCAGGTCCTGGCCGCCGTATCCGGGGAAGTCGAAGCGCAGCACGCCGAGATGGTCGCCGTGCTCCGTGCCGGGGACGGTCGCGGGCTTCGCTCCTCGCTCCTCCGCCCACTGCTCGATGGTGTCGCGATCCTTCGTCCGCAGCGTCTCGCCATCCTTCGTCTTGCCCTTCGCCATCGGCCTCTCTCCTTTGAGTTCTCGCTCGACGAACGTGCAAGGTGTGCGCCGACGAGCGCGGCTCGGTCGGCCACTACACTTGCGGCGCGCTCCGAGTACCTCGGGGCCAGAAAGGACCGAGTCTCGTGAGCTTCCAGGACAAGACCCTCACCTGTCGCGACTGTGGCCAGCAATTCGTGTGGACCGCCGGGGAGCAGGAGTTCTACGCATCGCGTGGTCTTCAGAACCCGCCCAGCCGTTGCCCCTCTTGCCGCTCCGCACGCCGGGCGAGCCAGGGCATGGGTGGTGGTGGCGGGCCACGCGAGATGTTCACCGCCACCTGCAGCAACTGCGGCCGTGAAGCGCGCGTTCCCTTCCAGCCGCGGGGCGACAAGCCGGTGTATTGCAGCTCGTGCTTCGAGCAGATGCGAGGGGGCGGCCGCCGCTAAGCCCGCTGCGGCACGCCGGTTGCGACCGGTGCGGCATGGTCGATCTCATCCATCGCTTCGCGCGCACGATCCGAGATGCGGAGGGCCGCACGTACGTGGCTGAGGCGCATGGGCGCGCGGCGCCGACCGGTCTCTGGGAAGGTTGGCTCGAGTTCGTCGGTGTCGGTCGCGGCATCGTCCTGCGCACCATGACCGAGACCCGACAGCCGACGCGCCGCGGCCTCGTGTACTGGGCGTCGGGTCTTCAGCCGACGTACCTCGAGGGCGCCCTCACCCGTGCGATGCGCGCGCGGCTCGAGGCGTTCCGCGACGAGGTCGCTTAGTAGCCGTACTCGCTTCGCTCGTCGGCTACGTCGTCGGCGTCCGCACGAGCCCGCTCGTGCCGCCGCCTCCTAGTAGCCGTAGTAATCCACGTCGGGGTGGCCCGACGGGAGCGGCGTACTGAGCGGCGCGGCCCGGACGCTCGGCGCCGGCGACCCTGCCGGCGTCCCACCCGTCGTGCCGCCGCAGGCCGACGCGAGCGCGAGTGTCACGAGGATCGCGATCAGCGTGCGCATGTCCCTCATACGTCCCGCAGAGCGCAGTGGATGTGTCAGCCGAACGGCCTGTCGCGAGAGGCCGTCGGACGGTAGGCGCCGGGCGCGCATCCGCCGACCATCGTCGTGGAGGTGTCTCCATGCGTTTGGATGGAAAGGTCGCCGTGATCACGGGCGCCGATCGCGGCATTGGCAAGGCGACGGTGGAGCGATTCGTTCAGGAGGGAGCGCGCGTCGTCGCCGCCGACCTCGCGCCGTCTGGGCTTCAGGAATTCGAGAAGGATGAGCGTGTCGCGATCGTGCTCGGTGACGTCACGAAGATCGACGACGTGACGCGCATCGTCAACACCGCGGTCGAACGTTTTGGGAAGCTCGACGTCCTCGTGAACAACGCTGG
>DATDNP010000172.1:0-22058 GCA_036518215.1 Candidatus Limnocylindria bacterium | reverse complement strand
CCTCGCGATGGAGGCGATCGCAATGCTCGCCTGTCTTGTCATCGCGTGGCGGACGCGTCGCTCGAGCCCCGAGATGGGGATCGCGCTCGCGCTCATCCCGCTCTACTTCGCATGGCGCAGCCTCTTCTCGTACTTCTTCCTTGTCCCGCTCTTCGCTTTCGCCGGGCTGGTTCGCATGGACCTCGTCGACGTGACCCCGCAGCGCGTGCGCGAGGTCGGTGCGCTCACGCTCTTCGCGCTGCCCGCGAAGCTGCGGACCGTCGCGCGCGGCGAGCGCGCCGCGTAGTGCCGCCGGCGCTCGTGCCGCTCGCGCTCGTGGCGATCGGCATCCCGGCTGCGCTCCGCGCCGCGCTCGGACGGCCTCGGTCGCTCGCCCGTGCCTGGCTCCTCGCCGTCGCCGCGGTCGCGATCGCGCAGGGCGCGGGAGAGATCACCGGCACGCGTGTGGGTGTGCTCGGCGATGCGCAGCTCCTGTTCGCCGTCCTCGCGGCGCTCGTCGCCGGCGTCGGCCTTGCCGTCGCGGAGCGCGGCGGGAAGCGCTAACGTCGGCGGTAACGCACGCGAGAGCATCGATAAGGGGAGTGCGCTATGGGCTTCTTCTTCGGTCTGCTCACGGGAGCCGTGATCGCGTTGCTGTACGCACCGAAGCCGGGTGACATCACGCGCGAGGAGCTGCGCCAGCGGAGCGAGGAGCTCAAGCGGCGAGCCGACGAGCTCCAGCGCGTCGCGCAGGACCTCTCGGCGCAGGCCCAGCTCAAGGGGCGCGAGCTCGCCGACGAGGCGAAGCGTCAGTGGGAGAAGGCCTCTCGTTCGGGCGAATCGGGCACGAACGGCTGATCTGATTCGTTAGACTCCTTCAGGTAGGGCAAGGGGGAACGCGGGGAGTGACCCGAGTGGTCGCCCCCCGCGTTTTTTCGTAACTGGCGAAGGAGCGAACGAGCTGGAATCGTCTGAGATCCGCGAGCGGTTCATCAAGTTCTTCGAGGCGAAGGGCCATGCGCGGCTGCCCAGCGCGCCCCTCGTCCTGAAGGACGACCCGAGCGTGCTCTTCACCAGCGCGGGCATGCAGCCGCTGGTGCCGTACTTCCTCGGACGCAAGCAGGCGCCCGCGAAGCGGATCGTGACGGTCCAGAAGGTGTTCCGCGCGACGGACATCGACGAGGTCGGCAAGGACGGCTACCACCAGACGTTCTTCGAGATGCTCGGTAACTTCGGGATCGGCGACTACTGGAAGAAGGAAGCCATCGAGTGGGGGTGGGAGCTTCTCACGAAGCAGTTCGGCTTCGACCCGAAGACGCTCGTCGCGACCATCTACAAGACCGACGACGAGGCCTTCGATATCTGGACGAAGGAGCTCGCGTACCTCACGCCCGACAAGGTCTTCCGGCTCGGCGATCTCGAGGCCGGCGACGACACGAATTTCTGGTCGCCGGGACCGACGGGTCTGTGCGGCCCATGCAGCGAGGTGTTCGTGGACCGCGGGCCGCAGCCGGGCGTCGGTCCGCACACGTGCGACCCGAGCGAGAACTGCGGACGCTGGCTCGAGATCTGGAACTTCGTGTTCCAGCAGTACGACCGCAAGGCGGACGGGACGCTGACGCCGCTCGCGAAGAAGAACATCGACACCGGCGCCGGTCTCGAGCGCATGGCGCAGGTGCTCCAGGGTGTCGTCGGGGACGCGTACAAGACCGACCTGTTCCAGCCGCTCGTCAAGAAGATCGAGCAGCTCTCCGGCAAGAGGTACGGCTCGTCGCAGGACGTCGATCTCTCCATCCGGATCGTCGCCGAACACTCCCGTGCCGCGACGTTCTTCATCGCCGACGGCATCGCGCCATCGAACGAGTGGCGCGGATATGTGTTGCGCCGGCTCATCCGCCGCGCCGCGATGCACGGCCGGAAGCTCGGGATGAAGACGGGGTTCATGCCCGTGCTGGGTGCGGAGGTCGTGAAGACGATGCAGAAGCACCACCACGAGCTGACCGCGGCGCGCGATCGCATCTCCGAGCTGCTCACCGAGGAGGAAGCCAAGTTCGAGCGCACGCTCGCGAACGGGCTCGCGCTGCTGAACGAGGCGATCGATCGCGCGAAGGGGTCGGGTCAGAAGTTCATCGATGGCGACACGGTCTTCCGGCTGTACGACACGTACGGCTTCCCGCGCGAGATGACCGAGGAGATCGCGAGCGGCGCCGGCATGTCGATCGACGAGCCCGGCTTCGACGATCTGCTGCAGGCGCAGCGCAGCCGCAGCCGCGCGAGCGCGAAGTTCACGCAGGACGCCATGAAGTTCGGCCAGTTCTACGCGATGCTCAAGGAGACCGAGGGCATCAAGAGCGAGTTCCGCGGTTACGACGAGCTCGCGAGCGACGCCACGGTGCTGTCGCTCGTCGTGAACGGCGAGCGCGTCGAGATGGCCTACGAAGGAAGCGACGTCGAGATCGTCCTCGACCGGACGCCCTTCTACCCCGAGGGCGGCGGCCAGGTCGGCGATCGCGGCACGCTCACGACCGACGAGGGCCGCGCGCTCGTCGCCGATACGCAGACGGCCGCCCCCGGCGTCATCGTCATGAGCGCGAAGGTCGTCGACGGCGTGCTGCGTCTGCGCGCGCCCGCGAAGGCGGTCGTCGACGAGGAGCTCCGTCGGGACACGATGCGGAACCACACCGCGACGCACCTGTTGCACGCGACGCTCCGGCGCATGTTCGGTGAGGATGTGCACCAGGCGGGTTCGCTCGTGCACGCGCCGAACCTCCGATTCGACTTCACCTTCGGCCGCGGTCTTACACCCGACGAGCTGCAGCGCGTCGAGGACGAGGTGAACCGGGCGATCCTCGAGAACGCCGACGTGCACGCGACGGTGATGCCGCTGCAGGACGCGCTCTCGACGGGCGCGATGGCGCTCTTCGGCGAGAAGTACGACGACGTCGTCCGCGTCGTCGAGGCGGGTCCCACGAGCCGCGAGCTCTGCGGCGGGACGCATTGCCACTGCACCGGCGATATCGGCCTTTTCCTCATCACGAAGGAGGAGAGCATCGGCGCGGGCGTCCGCCGCATCGAGGCGGTGACCGGCGTCGGCGCTCTCCGCGAAGTGAAGGACATGCGCGACCGGCTCGTGCGCAGTGCCGCGACGCTCCGCGTGCCTCCGGCGCGCGTTCCCGAGGGCGTGCAGCAGCTCGCCGAGTCGCGCGAGCGGCTCCAGAAGGAGCTCCAGGCCGCGCAGAAGAGCGGCATCGACGCGCTCGCCGCCGATCTCCTCGCGAAGGCGGAGACGGTGAACGGCGCCAAGATCGTCGCCGCGAACGTCGGGGACGGCGACCGCGCGCACCTCCTGTCCGTGTCCGACCGGATCCGCGAGTCCATGGGTTCCGGGGTGGTCGTCCTCGGCGGCGTCCAAGCCGGCGCCGCCTCGCTCGTCGTCTCGGTCACGAAGGACCTCACCAAGGCCGTGGACGCGAACGCGCTCGTCAAGCAGCTCCAGCTCGTCATCGACGCGAGGGGCGGCGGGCGGGCCGAGCTGGCCACCGCCGGGGGTGGAAAGGACGCCGCGCGCCTCCCTGAGGCGATCGAAGCGGCACGTTCGGCGGTCCGCGAACGTTTGAACGGAGGACGTGACCGCAGTTAGGACGACCCCGACCGCTCGCGACACGCGGCCCGCCGGCCCGCGTGGCCAGGCGGCCGCGGGCATCGACCTGTCCGCGGGCGTCGTGCACGTCGTCGTGGCCGCGAAGGAGGGCGCTCGGCTTCGCGTCGTCGGGCGGGCCGACGCGCAGCTCGCGGAATCAGCCGTGAGCGGAGGTCTCGTCGCCGACCGGGACGTCACCGCGGACGCGCTGCGGAACGCGCTCGCGATCGCCGAGCACGCACAGCGAGCGGAGCGTTCGGTCGTCGCGATCGACGGCGACGACGTGCGGACGTTCCATATGGTGACCGCCTTCGAGCGCGAAGACTCGAGCTCGGCCGTGAGCACGGGTGAGGAGTCACGCGCGATCCGCGAGGCGACCGCGGACGCGACCGCGCGCGCCCAGGCGGCGATCCTCGACGACGCCGCGCTCCGTGGGACGCCCGCGGCGCGCCTGCACGACGACGTCGCCGCGCTCGCGCTCGATGGGCGCGTGCTGCGCTCGCTCGTCGGACATCGCGGACGCCTCGTCGAGGTATGGACCGACGTGACCATCGCTCCCCTCGTGATCACCGGCGCAGCGACGGCGGCGCTCGAGGCGACGCGGCGGCGTGGCGGCGTCGTCTCCGCGTCGTACGCGCTCGGCCGTCTTCTCGCGGAGTCAGGCATCACGGACGGCGGTGTCGTGAGGCTCGGTGCCGACGCGACGTCGATCGTCGTGCTGCGGGAGAGCCGCGTTGCCGCGACGCGCGTCTTCGCGCTCGGACGTACCGCGATCGCCGAACGTCCCGAACGCCGCGACGACGACGCGCGCGTGTGGGCGGAGTGCGTCGTGGCGTCGCTCCGCGGCGTCGACGGCCCGCCGCCCGGCCGCTGGATCTTCGTCGGCGTCCCGGAGACGCTGCGCGCGCTGCCGGCCGCGCTCGGCAAGGCGGTGAGCGACATCCGCGGCGACGACGTCGAGACGACGCCGCTCACGGTCGGCATGGCCTCGCGCGTCTTCGGCGACCTACCGCTCCACGCGGACGATCTCGTCGCGGCCGGGGCCGTCGCGCTCGCCACGGGGGTGTACGAGGCATGAGCGTGAACGTGGCGGGCCGCCACGTCGTCGACCTCGGCGCGCGGAGCGGCGTCCTCGACGCGATGGATCGCCTTCGCGGCGCGCCGGGCGCCGACGACCTCGTGCTCTCGGTCGCCGCCGGGGCGCCGATGCTGCGCAGCGCGGTGTTCCTCGAAGTGCTCCGCCGTGCCGCGGGGTCGCGCCGCATCGCGCTCGTCACGGCCGACACACGCGCGCGCTCGCTCGCCGCGTCGGTGCACGTGCCCGCCTTCGCGAGCGTCGCGGCGCTCGAGCGTCACGAGCTCGACTCGACCGAGCCGCTCGGCAAGGCGCGCCGCGCCGCGATCGTCGCGGCCGAGCCGCGCGCTCCGTCGCGCGCCCGGCCGCTCGCCGTGTTCGGCGCGCTCTTCGCGGCCGCGCTCGTGCTGTTCGCGGTCGTCGCACCGACGGCGACGGTCGTCGTGGCGCCCGTCTCGGGGCCGCTCGGCCCGATCGAGTACGACCTTCGCGCGGGCCCGAACAGTCCCGCGCAGGCCGACATCAACGCGCTGACGCTTCAGACCGAGGTGACGGCGAAGTTCACCGGGACCGCGACGGGTACCCGGACCGACGACATCAAGGCGAAGGGGACCGAGCACTTCACGAGCCAGACGACGAACGACGTGCGCATCCCGAAGGGCACCGTCGTCCAGACGACGGACGGCATCAAGTTCGTGACGACCGAGGACAAGGTCCTACCGCACAGCCAGATCCAGGTCTTCCCGCCATCGGTGAGCTTTGGGACGGTCGACATCGCGATCGAGGCCGTCGATCCCGGGACGAAGGGGAACGTCGCCGCGCACAGGATCACCGTCGCACCGTCCGCCGCGGGTCAGTACAGCGTGACGAACAACGATCCGACGACCGGTGGCGACACGAAGAAGTACGCGGTCGTGCAGCTCGCCGACTACGATCTCGCGGCTTCGCGCGCTGACGCTGAGCTGAAGGCGAAGGCGGACGCGCAGGTCGAGACGTGGAAGAAGCAGGCCCAGTCCGACCACCGCACGGTGTACGGCGTCCTCGTGAAGCGCTCGAGCCTCACGGCGGCGGCCGACATCGTCGGGAAGAACGATCTTCCGACGGACGCGCCGACGTTCGAGCTCACGGCGGTCGGGACGGCGGTGGCGTACAGCATCCCCGAGAGCGAGCCGAACGCGACGGCGACCGCGAAGCTCGCGCAGGAGGCCGATCCGGGATACAAGCTCCTGGCCAACACGGCCGTCGTCGAGCTCGTCGGGACGCCGACCGTTGCCGATGACGGCGTGCACTGGCGGGTGCGCGTGAAGGCCGCGCAATATCGCGCGCCCGACGAGGGCGCCATCCGTGCGGCGCTCGCCGGCCGCGGTTTCGACGAGGTGAATACGGTCGTCGCCGACCGCGGCCTGCGCCTCGTCCGCGTGAGCACGTGGCCGGGACAGTGGCCGCGGATGCCGTTCCTCGACGCGCGCATCCGGATCCAGACCGAGGGCTCGGCCTCGTCGGCGTCGCCCTAACGCGTGCGGTATCTTGCCCTCGACGTCGGCGATCGGACGATCGGCCTCGCGGTGGGCGATGACGCGTTCGGTCTCGTTCGTCCCCTGCGGACCCTGAGGCGGCGCGGCGTCGCGGCCGACCTCGACAGCCTGCGACAGATCGTGGCCAAAGAGGAGGTCGCCGCGCTCGTGATCGGCCTGCCGCTGACGCTCCGTGGCGAGACCGGCCATCAGGCGACGCGGGTGCGCGCGTTCGCCGAGTCCGCGCGATCCCTCGGGCTGCCGCTCGACCTCGTGGACGAGCGCTTCACGACCGCCGAGGCCGCGCGGCGCGGCGCCGACGACCTCGATGCCGGCGCCGCCGTCGTGCTGCTGGAGGATTTCTTCGCCGGACGTCACCGCGCGCGATGAGCGGGCCGCCGGCGCGCGGACCGAGCATCGGGATGTCGTCGCGGCAGCGCCCGCAGCGGAAACGATCGGGATCGAGCGGACCGCTCGTGTTCCTCGCGATCATCGCGGTCATCGTCGTGGGCCTGCTCGTCGTGGTGCGTCCCGTCGCCGAGGATGCCCTCGTGTCGTACGTCACCGACCACGACACGCTGCTGCGTCAGGCCTTCATCCGCACGATCGTCGCGCCCCGCGTCGATGGCGAGCTCGACGTCGCGAAGGATCCGAACGGCACGATGCGCTCGTTCGTCATCGCGCGCGGCGACACCGCGGGCGTCATCGGCCGGCATCTCGAGGCGGAGGGTGTCATCCGATCCGCCCTCGCGTTCGAATTCGTGCTGTACGACACCGGTCGCGAGGACGCGCTCCAGTCGGGCACATACCAGGTGTCGCCGGCGCTCACGCCGCGCGAGCTCGCGAAGGTCTTCGAGAAGGCGCCCGGCGAGCAGACCGTCCTCCGCGTCATCGAGGGGTGGCGTCTCACGGAGATCGCGGCGGCCGTCGAGAAGGCGTTCCCGAAGGTCACGAAGGATCAGTTCCTCGCCGCGGCGGTCGTCGGAACGCGCACGAACGCCGTGCTCGCGGGTCTCGACCCCAAGACGCCGCTCGAAGGCTTCCTCTTCCCGGACACGTACTTCTTCCGTCCGGACGCGAGCGCCGCCGAGATCGTCGACGCGCTCCTCGCGCAGTTCGAGCAGCGTGCGGGTGGCGAGCTCGCGAACGCGGCGAAGGCGCGGAACATGAAGCTGTACGACCTCGTGAAGCTCGCATCGATCGTCGAGCGCGAGGCGCGTGACCGGAAGGAGAGCGCGACGATCGCCGGCGTCTACCAGAACCGGCTCGACATCGGCATGAAGCTCGACGCCGATCCGACGATCCAATACGCGCTCGGCGACTGGCGCGAGCTCACGCTCGACGATCTCAAGCTCGACTCGCCGTACAACACGTATCTCAATCCCGGCTTGCCGCCGACGCCCATCGCGAGCGCGGGTCAGGCCGCGCTCGACGCGGCGGCGCACCCCGAGAAGAACGACTTCCTCTACTTCGTCGCGAAGAACGACGGCACCGGCGACCACGCCTTCGCGAAGACGCTCGACGAGCAGGAGGCGAACCGGGTCAAGTACGGGAACAAGTAGGTGAGCCGCGTCGTATTGGTCGGTCATCCGGTCAAGCACTCGCTCTCGCCGGCGATGCAGAACGCGGCGTTCGCCGCGCTTCGTCTCCCGCACCGCTACGAGGTCCTCGACGTCGCTCCGGCTGCGCTGGCTGCGGCGGTCACGCGGTTCCGGACCGAGGACGTGCTCGGCGTGAACGTGACGATCCCGCACAAGGAGGCGGCCGTCCGCCTCGTCGACGAGGTCGACGACGACGTGCGCCACATCGGGGCGCTCAACACGATCGTTCGGCGTGGCACGCGGTTCGTCGGAGCGAACACCGATCTGTACGGCTGCGAGATGTCGATTCGTGGCGTCCTCGAGCGGCGCAGGGTGCTGCTCCTCGGCGCGGGCGGTGCGGCGCGCGCGTGCGCGTACGCGCTGCTGCGGATGGGGAACAGCGTCCACGTCGCGAACCGCACCCCGGATCGAGCCGAGAAGCTCGCGCGCGAGATCGAGCTGTGGGGGGAGCATCCGACCGCCGTGAGCTGGCCGCGCCGCGGCGAGCCGATGGACGTCGACGGCGTCGTCAACGCGACGCCCCTCGGGCTCGCAGGCGATGATCCCCTCGAGGGGATCCCGTTGCCGCACGTCGTCGTGGACATCGTGCCCACGGCCGAAGAGACCGCGCTCGTCAGACGCGCGCGCGAGGCTCAAGATGTGATGGTCGTGGACGGTCTCGTGATGCTCCTGTATCAGGCGGCGCGCTCCTTCGAGCTCTGGACCGGCGTCCCGGCGCCGATCGAAGCGATGCGCGCGGCGTTGCCGCGGCCGGTATGACGATGGGCGCGCGGACATGAGATTCCTGACCGCCGGCGAGTCGCACGGCCCGGGACTCATCACGCTCATCGACGGTGTCCCAGCCGCCCTGCCGCTCGCACCATCGGACATCGATCCCGACCTCCATCGCCGGCAGCTCGGGTACGGACGCGGCGCGCGGCAGCGGATCGAGCGCGACGCGGTGACGATCACCGCGGGGGTCCGGCAGGGGAAGACGACGGGCGCTCCGATCGCGCTCCAGATCCCGAATGCCGATGCGGTGAACTGGGAGCGCGTGATGAGCGTCACACCCGTCGCGGATCCGCCCGCCGCGGTGACGCGCCTCCGCCCGGGACACGCCGATCTCGCCGGGGCGCTGAAGTACGACCACGGCGACGTGCGCGACGTCATCGAGCGATCGAGCGCGCGAGAGACGGCCGCGCGCGTTGCGGCCGGCGCAGTCGCGAAGACGATCCTGCGGCAGGTCGGCATGGAGGTCCGCAGCGAGACACGCGCGATCGGGAGCGTCGAGAGCACGCCCACCTTCGAGCGCGACGCGGTCGAAGGAAGCGAGGTCCGCTGCTCGGACCCGCGCCGTTCGGCCGAGATGGTCGCCGCGATCTCCGCGGCGCGCGAGGCTGGCGACACGCTCGGTGGCGTGGCCGCGCTCCGCGTCACCGGCGTCGTGCCGGGGCTCGGGACGAGCGCGCAGTGGGACCGCAAGCTCGATGGCCGCATCGCGCAGGCCCTCATGTCGATCCAGAGCGCGAAGGGCGTGCAGTTCGCCGACGCGTTCGCCGCGTCGCACGAGCGCGGAAGCGCCGTCCACGATCCGATCGCGGTCGAGCAGGGGCGCTTCGTACGAACGCGCAATCGCGCTGGCGGCCTCGAGGGCGGGATAACGAACGGCGCCGACATCCTCGTCGACGTCGCGTTCAAGCCGATCTCGACGCTCATGAAGCCGCTGCCGTCCGCGGATCTCAAGACCGGCGCGCCGTCGCCCGCGCACGTCGAGCGGAGCGACGTGTGCGTCATCCCGGCGGCGGGTGTCGTGGCCGAGGCGATGCTCGCATTCGTGCTCGCGGATGCGCTGCTCGAGAAGTTCGGAGCGGACAACATCGACGACATCGTCGCCGCCGTCGACCGCTACCGCGCGCGCCTCGCGCCCATCGACCAGCGGCGCTAGGCGTGTACCTGTTCCTCGTCGGCCCACCTGGCGTGGGGAAGAGCACGGTCGCGCCCATGCTCGCGGACGCGCTCGCCGCTGACGTGCTCGAGGTCGACGCGGTCATCGAGCGGCGGACGCGGCGCAGCAACAAGGAGACGATCGAGGAGCACGGCTTCGAGCACTTCCGCGATCTCGAGACGCAGCTGCTCGCGAAGCTGCGCCCGACGCCGGCGTGGTGCGTCGTCGATACCGGAGGCGGGTCGCCCCTGCGGCCGGCGAACCGCGCGCGCATGCGCGAGCTTGGCCTCATCGTCGGCCTGCGCGGCTCGGCGCGTCACGTGGCGCGCGGTATCGCGGCCACGCTCGCGAAGCGTCCGCATCAGCCGTTCACGCCCGAGGAGCGCGCGCAGCACGCGCTCAACGACCCCGATCGTCGCGCGGCGTATGCCGACACGGACGTCACGTTCGACGTCGAGCGCGCGACGCCGGAGCAGGTCGCGCAGGCGATCCTCGGATGGATCGCGGCGACGCGCGGGGTGCGCATCGATGTCGGCGTCGAGGCGGGATATCCGATCGTCGTCCGGAGCGGCGCGATCGATCACCTCGGCGAGTACCTCGCCGACCGCGGATGGCGCGGCCGCGTCGCGCTCGTGACGGAGCGGAACGTCCGCGCTGGCCTCGGCGACCGCGCGCGTGCCGCGCTCGAGGCGGCCGGCCTCGAGGTCGCGTTCGTGAACGCGCCGTCCGGCGAGAGCGCGAAGTCGCTCCGCGCCGTGTCGTCGCTGTGGTCGGCGTTCGCATCGGCGGGGATCGCGCGTGACGGTGGCGTCGTGGCGCTCGGAGGCGGCGCGATCGGCGACGCCGCTGGCTTCGCCGCGTCGACGTACCTCCGCGGCGTGCGCGTCGCGCAGGTCCCGACGACGCTCCTCGCGATGGTGGACGCCTCGATCGGCGGCAAGACCGCGATCGACATACCGGCGGGGAAGAACCTCGTCGGCGCGTTCCATCAACCCGATGCCGTCGTCGTGGACGTGGGAGCGCTCGCCACCCTTCCGCGGCGTGAACGCTCGTCCGGGCTGGCGGAGATCGTGAAGACCGCATTCCTCGTCGACCGCGAGTCCGTCGCGCACGTGGAACGCGCGATCCCGCGCGTGCTCGCCGGCGACACCGGCGCGAGCTTCAGCGCGATCGCGCTCTCGGCCGAGGTGAAGGCGAGCGTCGTGACCGCCGACCCGACGGAGCAGGGGCTCCGCGCGCTCCTCAATTTCGGACACACCATGGGTCACGCGTACGAGACGGCGACGGGCTACAGCGTTCGGCACGGCGAGGCCGTCGCGGTCGGTCTCGTCTACGCGTGCGCCCTCGCCGAGGTGCTCGGCCTCGCGCCCGCGGCGCTCCGCGCCGAGATGGAGCGGCTCCTCGCGAAGGCCGCGCTTCCCGTGCGCGCACGCCTGCCGCGCGCGGCGTGGGCGCTCCTGCAGCGGGACAAGAAGGTGCGCGCGGGCAAGGTCCGGTGGATCCTCCCACGCCGCATCGGCCGCTTCAGCGAGGTGACGGACGTGCGCGAGCGCGACCTACGCGCAGCGGCGCGCATCCTAGAGGGCGCATGACGCGCTACCTGCTCGTGAACGGGCCGAACCTGAACACTCTCGGCACGCGTGAGCCGCAGATCTACGGGACGACGACGCTCGCCGAGATCGAGGAGCGATGCCGCGCCATCGTGCGCGAGGTGAACGCGGAGCTCGCGACGTTCCAGTCGAACCACGAGGGCGCGCTCATCGATTTCCTCCAGAGGCACGCCGACGCGAACGGTGCCATCATGAATCCCGGCGGGCTGGCTCATACGTCGGTCGTCCTGCGTGACGCCGTGGCCGCGTGCGCGTTCCCGGTGGTCGAGGTCCACATCAGCGACGTGACGAAGCGCGAGCCGTTCCGCCACCATAGCTATCTCACGGACGTGACCGCGTATCAGGTGATCGGCATGGGTGTCGTCGGTTACGAGGTCGCGCTCCGCTGGCTCATCGAGGAGAACACGAAGAAGTGATCAGCACCGGAGAGATCAAGCGCGGGATCACCGTCGAGATCGACGGGCAGCTCTACCAGATCGTGGAGTTCCAGCACATCAAGATGGGCCGCGGCTCGGCCCAGGTGCGCATGAAGCTGCGCAACGTCCGTCGGGGCGACCTCATCGAGAAGACGGTCCAGGCGGGCGAGCGTTTCCAGCGCGCACGGCTCGACCACCGCACCGTCCAGTACATGTACAACGACGGCAGCCTGTACCACTTCATGGACACGAAGACGTACGACCAGATCGCGCTGAATCCCGACCAGCTCGGCGACGCGGTGAACTACCTCACCGACGGCATGGAGGTCACGCTGAACGAGTACGAAGGGGAGCCGATCGGGGTGGACATGCCGGCCTCCGTCGTCATGACGGTCGCGTCGACCGAATTCGGCCTGAAGGGCGACACCGCGACGGGCGCGACGAAGCCCGCGACGATGGAATCGGGCCTCAAGGTGAACGTCCCGCTCTTCGTGAACGCCGGCGACAAGATCAAGGTCGATACGCGGACGGGTGAGTATCTCGAGCGCGCCTAGCCGCGTCATGCGGGTCGGCCAGCTCGCGCTGCGGCTGGCCGAGCACATCCAGTCCGGCGACGAGTTCAAGGACCTCTGGGTCGAGGGCGAGGTCGTGCAGGCGCGGATCTCGCCGGCGGGTCACGTGTACTTCCTGCTGCGCGACAACGTCGGACAGCTGTCGTGCGTGCTCTTCGCGAGCCAGGCGTCGCAGATCCCGCTCACGCCGCGCGATGGATCCAAGGTGCTCGCGCACGGATGGGTCGAGTTCTATCGCGTCGACGGCCGCTGCCAGCTGCGCATCGACGACCTCCGTCCGGCCGGCGCCGGTGACGCGTACCTGCGGCTCGAGGCGCTCAAGAAAAGGCTCGGCGCCGAGGGCCTCTTCGCCCTCGAGCGAAAGCGCGCTCTTCCGGCGAGTCCGCGCCGGATCGGTGTCGTGACGAGCCCGGTCGGCGCGGTCCTGCACGACATCGAGACGGTCGTCTCGCGGCGGGATCCGCGCGTCGAGCTCATCCTCGCGCCCGCGCTCGTGCAGGGAACGGGCGCGGCCGAGTCGCTCATCGCCGCGCTCGACGGGCTCGCGCAGCTCCGCGACCTCGACGTGGTGATCGTCGCCCGTGGCGGTGGGTCGGCCGAGGAGCTCTGGCCCTTCAACGACGAGGCGCTCGTCCGCGCGATCGCGCGTTTCCCGCGGCCCGTCGTCTCCGGCGTCGGCCACGAGACCGACGTGACGCTCTGCGATCACGTCGCCGACGTCCGCGCGCCGACGCCGTCAGCGGCCGCGGAGCTCGTCGTGCCGGATGCCCGAGTCGGACAGATGGCCGCGGAGCGGCACATGCGCCGCATCGGCGCGCGCGTGCGCGACGCCCTCGCGTCGCGCAGCAGGCGTCTCGAGACGGCGCATCGGCTCATCGAGCGGCGCGCCCCGGCGGCGCGCGTCGCGACGTTCCGCCAGCGCCTCGACGAGGACCGCCGCCGGCTCGACCGCGCCGTCGGCCGCCTGGTGCCACTACGGCGCCAGCGTCTCGTGCACGCGAGGCGGCAGCTCGACGCGCTGTCGCCGCTCAACGTGCTCGGCCGCGGCTACGCGATCGTCGAGGGTGCGAACGGACGCGTCGTCGCGAGCGTCACAGCGCTGAAGCAGGGCGACCGCGCGAAGCTGCGCATGCGCGACGGACGCGCGAGCGTCAGCGTGGAAGGGGTGGAGCGAGATGCCCGAGGCTGAGCCGACCATCGAGGAGTCGCTGCAGCGGCTCGAGGCCATCGCCGAGAAGCTCGAGGATCCCGCGCTCGACCTCGACGAGGCCGTGCGCCTCTACGAGGAGGGCATCAAGCTGTACGAGCGCTGCGCGAAGAAGCTCGACGCGAGCGAGCTGCGCATCACGCAGCTCGCCGACGCACTGCAGAAGCAGGCGAAGGGTTAGCCCCGGCGCTCGACGAGACGCAGGAGAACGTCGCCGATCGGCGTCCAGAACGCGGGCGTGAGCCCTCCGATCGGAGCGCTTTCCGTGATCTCGTGCCACGCCACCGCGTAGACCGCGTCGCCGTCGACGGCAGGCTGGGGCCCGCGCGGCTCGTCGAGCGCCTCGGCGAGGACGAAGGCCTGCTCAGGTCCCGCGCCGATGAGCTCCGCTGGACGCGCGACCTCGCCGACGAGCCTGACGTGGACGCCGGCCTCCTCCCAGATCTCACGGAGCGCAGCCTGCTCGACGGTCTCTCCGTCCTTGATCCCGCCGCCGGGGATGAGCCAGAACGGCGTGCCATCGCGCTCGCGATGCTGGACGAGAAGGATGGCGCCATCGCGGATGCAGATCACCCGCACGCGCTCGTACGGCGTGCTCACGGCGCGGTGCGGAGCCGACGGAGGAACGGTTCGATGTTCTCGATGAACGGCTCGGGCCGGAAGCCATGGATCCAGTGCCCGGTCCCCGGGAAGCGTTTCACGGTGAGATCCTTCAGCGCCTGCTTCAGCTTCCACTCGCCGGCGTCGTCGAGGTTCGAGCCGAGACGGGGCTCGCCGGCGAGCACGAGCACGGGGCACTTCACGGCGGCGAGCCATTCCTTCAGGGCCAGCTGCGCGGTCGCATCGTCGCTCGAGGTGCGCCAGTCGAGGAACGCGGGATCGATGTCCCGCAGGTACGTCGCCATGCGATCGGACGCGTAGAAGCCGCGGAGCTCGCCGTGCGTCCGCTCTCCGCGCGGTCCGGGTGAGGGGAGCTTCGTGGCGTCGACGACCTTCATGAATGCCTTCTGGTCGTCGAGATGGTCGAGCGCCTCGCGCAGCGGCTTGTACTGAGACGCGTCCCACGCCTTCCCGTACCCGACGTTCGGATCCTCGAGGACGATGCCGGCGACCTGCTCCGGCTCCTGCGCGGCGAGCGCGATCGCGCAGAGCGCGCCGAGAGATGCCCCGATGACGACCACCGGGCTCTTCACGATGCCGCGCTGCATGCGCAGCGCGTCGTCACCGAACGCGCGCAGCGAGTAGTCGGGCGCGCGGCCGCTCTTCCCGTGCCCGCGAAGGTCGTACGCGACCGTGCGATACCGCGTCGCGAGCCGCGGGAAGATGTTCTCCCAGTCCTCTGACCGCGCGAGCGACCCGTGGATGAGGAGGATCGCGGGCTCGCCTTCGGTGCCGCTCCCGGAGTCATAGTGCGCGAGCGGCGGATCGCCCTTCAGCGTCCTCGTTCGTGGCAAGCGCTTTGGCATGGGAAGGAAGTATGCGAAATAGGCGAGAATCGGGCGTGGTGGCCCATCGCGTGCGCCTCGATCAGCTCCTCGTCCAGCGGTCGCTCGCGCCGAGCCGCGAGCGCGCGCAGGCGCTCATCCTCGCCGGCGCCGTCCGCGTCGAAGGCGAGCCCGTCATCCATGCGTCGCAGCCTGTCGCGGAGGACGCGGCGGTGACGCTCGACGCCGGCCCCCGGTTCGTGTCACGCGGCGGCGAGAAGCTCGACGCCGCGCTCGACGAGCTTTCGCTCGACGTGACGGGGCGGACCGCCGTGGACGTCGGGTCGTCGACCGGAGGCTTCACGGACTGCCTCCTCCAGCGCGGCGCGCGCCGCGTGTACGCGGTCGACGTGGGGAAGGGGCAGCTCGACTGGAAGATGCGGACGGACCCTCGCGTCGTCGTCATGGAAGGCGTGAACGCGCGCGAGGGCGTCGACCTGCCGGAGCCGGTGGACCTCGTCGTCGCGGACGTCTCGTTCATTTCGCTGCGCCTCGCGCTCCCGCCGGTGTTCCCGCACCTGCGCGAGGGCGGCGACGTCGTCGCGCTGGTGAAGCCCCAGTTCGAGGCGGGCCGCGAGGCCGTCGGGCGGGGCGGCATCGTGCGCGATCCCGCGGCGCGGGCGGGCGCCGTCGTCGCCGTCGCCGAGCGGTTCGCCGAGGACGGCGTGCCCGTCGTCGCGGTCGTGCCGTCACGGCTCCCGGGACGCGAGGGGAACCGTGAGATCTTCGTCCACGCGCGCAAGGGCGCGTCCGCGCTCGCCGCCGATGCGCTTCGTCTTCAGGCGGAGGCCGCGGCGGCATGAAGGTCGCCATCTGCTACCGCCCGAACTTCACCGACGCCGCGACCGCGGCGCATGACGCCGCGCGGCGCATGAGCGCCGCGGGCCACGACGTATCGGATGTCGCGCTCGGCGCGCTCAAGCCCGGGGCCCTCGACGGCGTGAAGGTCGCGTGCGTCTTCGGTGGCGACGGCACCATGCTCCACGCCGCTCGGGCGCTCGCGCCCTATGCGATCCCGATGCTCGGCGTGAACCTCGGGCACCTCGGCTTCCTTACGATGGTCACGATCGACGAGTTCGACGCGGCGTTCGGCGACGTCGTCGCGGGCCGCTACGAGCTCGAGGAGCGCGCGATGCTCGACGCGCGCCTCGTGCGCAACGGGACCGAGGTCGTTCGCGACCTCGCGCTGAACGACGTGGTCGTCGCGCGCGGCGCACCGGTCCGCTCGATCCACATCGCGGTCGAGGTCGACGGCGCTCCGCTCATCGTGTACTGGGCCGACGGCGTCATCGCCGCCACCGCGACGGGAAGCACCGCGTACGCGTTCTCCGTCGGCGGTCCGCTGCTGCTCCCGACTGCCCAGTCCATCGCGCTCGCGCCCATCGCGCCGCATCTCTCGTTCGCGAACGCGTTCGTGTTCGAGCCGGACCAGGTGCTCGACCTCGATGTACAGGATGAGCCGGCGCGCCTCTCGGTCGACGGGCAGCTCGAGCGCGACCTCTCGGCAGGCGACCGCGTGAACGTGCGTCGCGCCGGCGTCGTCGCGAAGCTCGTGCGCACCGCGCACGCGCGACCGTTCCTCTCCCTCCTGCGACAGAAGATCCTCAAGGAGCCAGGCATATGACGGTGGACACGGCCCCCGCGATCGCGGCGATCGGTGCCCTCACGAAGCAGCGGCCGCGGGTCGCGATCGTGCTCGGCAGCGGCCTCGGCGCGCTCGGCGATGAGGTGCAGGGAGCGGACCGCATCCCCTACGACCGCATCCCCGGCTGGGAGCGCAGCACTGCGCCCGGCCACGCCGGCGAGCTCGTCGTCGGGACGCTCGCCGGCAAGACCGTCGCGGTCATGAAGGGTCGGCTGCACTACTACGAGGGCTACGACATCCAGGCGGTGACGTTCCCGATCCGCGTCTTCAAGGCGTGGGGCATCGACACGGTCATCGTGACGAACGCGTGCGGCGGGCTCAACCCGAGCTACCACGCCGGCGATCTCATGCTCATCGCCGACCACATCAACTTCATGGGCACGAATCCTCTGCGCGGGCCGAACGACGACCGCCTCGGGCCGCGCTTCCCCGACATGGTCGGCGCGTACACCGAGGAGCTGCGCGCGCTCGCGCGGTCCGTCGATCCGGAGCTCCACGAGGGCGTGTACGTCGCGGTCGCGGGTCCGAACTACGAGACGCCCGCCGAGCTGCGCATGCTGCGGCGCTGGGGCGCGGACGCTGTGGGCATGAGCACCGTGCCGGAGGTGCTCGTCGCGCGACACGCGGGCATGCGCATCCTCGCGATCGCGACCGTCACGGACATGGCGACCGGCCTTCCGGGGCTCGTCGACCACGTCACGCACGAGGAGGTGCTCGCGGTCGCCGATCGCGCGGGCGCGCGCCTCGCGACGGTCGTGAAGGGCGTCCTCGGCCGCCTCTAGGATGCGTGCGGTCGAGCTCATCGAGCGCAAGCGCGACGGCGGGAGGCTCGCCGCCGACGAGATCGATTTCCTCGTCCAGGGCTACGTGAAGGGCGAGGTCGCCGACTACCAGATGTCGGCGCTCTGCATGGCCATCGTCTGGCGCGGCATGGACGCGAGGGAGACGGCCGCGCTCACCGCGAGCATGGTCGCGTCGGGCGAGCGTCTCGATCTGTCGCGCTTCGGCCGCGTCGTCGACAAGCACTCGACCGGCGGCGTCGGCGACAAGACGACGCTCGTCGTCGCGCCGCTCGTCGCCGCGTGCGGCCAGCCCGTCGCGAAGATGAGCGGGCGCGGCCTCGGGTTCTCCGGCGGCACGCTGGACAAGCTCGAGTCGTTCGCCGGATACCGCGTCGACCTCACGACCGAAGAGTTCCTCACGCAGCTCGGGCGGATCGGCATCGTCGTCACGGGACAGACGAAGGAGCTCGCCCCGGCCGACGGACTCATCTACGCGCTCCGCGACGCGACCGGGACCGTCCCCGCGATCCCACTCATCGCGTCGAGCATCATGTCGAAGAAGATCGCCGCCGGCGCGCAGGCGGTCGTGCTCGACGTGAAGGTCGGGAGCGGCGCGTTCATGAAGGACCTGCGCACCGCGCGCGCGCTCGCGCGGGCGATGGTGAAGATCGGGACCGCGCACGGGCTCGCGGTGACGTGCGAGCTCACGGATATGGAGCAGCCGCTCGGGCGCGCCGTGGGGAACGCGCTCGAGGTCGCAGAGGCGATCGCGACGCTGCGCGGCAACGGCCCGGCAGACCTCACCGAGCTCGCGCTCGTCGCGGGCGCGGAGATGCTCGTGCGCGGGAAGCGTGCGAAGGACGCCGTCTCGGCGCGAAAGCGCATCGCCGCGGCGATCGCGGATGGCTCGGGACTCGCGAAGCTGCGCGAGCTCGTCGCGGCGCAGGGCGGCGACGCCGGCGTGGTCGACGATCCCGGCCGGCTGCCGAAGGCACCGCGCGTCGAGATGCTGACGGCGACACGGACGGCCTACGTGTCGCGCATCGCCGCCGATCGTGTCGGGATCGCGTCCGTCCACCTCGGAGCGGGACGCGAGAAGAAGGGCGATCCGGTGGACCATCGCACCGGGATCGTGCTGCACGCGAAGGTCGGCGACCGCGTCGAGCGTGGGCAGCCGTTCGCGGAGGTCCATGTCGCGGGTCGCGCGGACGACGCCGGCGCCGTCGAGGAGGTCCGTAGCGCGTTCAGCTGGAGCGCGCGACGCGTTCGTCCGCGCCGGCTGCTCCTCGGTCGTGTCGCGAGTCGCTGACCGCGTTCATCCGTAGACTGAACAAGAAGTGATCGGCGCTCGACGTGGCATGGGCGGTCCGGGCGGCATGAACCCCCTTCTCATCATCGGGCTGCTGCTGCTCGGGTACGCGTTCATCACCGGGTCGCTCTTCGCGCCGGTCCGTGATCCGATCCAGTTCGTCGCCTTCGCTATCGCGATCATCCTCGGGATCACCGTGCATGAGTTCATGCACGCGTACGCGGCGCACCGCCTCGGCGACGACACGGCGCGTCTGCTGGGGCGCCTGAGCCTCAATCCGATGGCGCACCTCGATCCGTTCGGGACGCTGCTGCTCGTCCTCGCGGGCTTCGGATACGGGAAGCCCGTGCCCTTCAACGAGTCGCGCCTGCGTACGACGTTCGGCGTCACGCTCGTCGCGCTGGCCGGCCCGCTGGCGAACGTGCTTCTCGCGGCGATCTTCGCCCTACCGCTGCGGTTCGGGAGCGCCGCGGCGCTCGGCGACATCTACGAGACGATCCTCGTGTACATCGTCCAGATGAACTGCATCCTCGCGATCTTCAACCTCATCCCGATCCCGCCCCTCGACGGCTCGAACGTCGTGTACGGCCTCCTGCCGCCACGTCAGCAGTACTCATGGCGCACGTTCCAGCAGTACGGTCCGTTCCTGCTGCTCGCCGTGCTTCTGCTCGCGCCGCGCATCCTCACCGCGCTCGTGTTCGGACCGGCGCGCGCGCTCACGTCCTTCCTGATCGGCGGATGATCGTGTTCGGTCGGGTCGTGCAGACGTGGCGCTACCTATGGGTCGCGCAGGGCGACGAGCGCCACGCGGAGCGGACCGGCGAGATCCTCCGCGACCTCGGCGCCGATCCGGAGCTCGTGCTCGCGGGGCTGCTCCACGACCGCGCGAAGCCACCCCAGACGCGCCTCTGGCACCGCATTGCGGCCGTGCTCCTCGAGACGTTCGCTCCGCGGGTGCGCGCGCGCCTCGCGCGCGGCGACGGCGTGTTCGCACGGTACCTCGATCACGCGCGCCGTGGCGCCGAGATGGCGCGCAGCGAAGGCCGGAGCGAGCGCGTCGTGCGGCTCGTCGCGCGTCACCACGAGCGGCCCGCCGACGCCGACGCGGCGCTCCTCGCGCGCGCGGACCGCGAGGCGATGCCCTGATGCTCGGTGACAGAGGGCCGAACGTCGCGATCGAAGGCTTCGACGGTCCGCTCGAGCTGCTGCTCGAGCTCGTCGAGGAGAAGAAGCTCGACATCCTCACCGTGCGGCTCGGCGATCTCGCCGACGCCTACCTCGTGCGCGTCCGTGCGCTGCCGGCGCTTCCCGCGGACGAGGTCGCGTCGTTCCTCGCGCTCGCGTCGCGCCTCGTGCTCCTCAAGGCGAGGAGCCTGCTCCCTGCGCTCGCGCCGCTCGCCGAGGAGGATGAGGGCGAGAGCGAGGAGGAGCTGCGGCAGCGACTCATGGAGTACGCGATCGTCCGCGAGCGGGCCGGCGTGCTCGGCGAGCGTCTGCGCAGTGGCGAGCGTGCGTTCCACCGTGAGGGCGGCACGCCGGTCGATCTCCCGCCGCGCGGCGGTGAGGTGAGCGCGCTCGCGGCCGCATGGGGACGGGTGCTCGCGCTCGCGACGCGGCAGCGCGAGGAGGAGATGGTCGCGCCGGGCGAGCGCTACTCCGTCGAGGAGCGCACGAACGAGATCGAGGCGATCGTCGGAGAGCGGGGTGAGATCACGTTCACCGAGCTCCTCGGACCGGCGCCCACGCTCGGATGGGCTGTCGTAACGTTCATCTCGCTGCTCGACCTGTACCGCCGCATCGTCATCGACCTCGAGCAGAACGCGCTGTTCACCGACATCGTCATCAGGAAGAAGGAGCGCCCGATCGTGACGGAGCCGACCGAGTGAGAGGGAACATCGTCAACCAGATCGAGGCGATCCTCTTCGTCGCCGAGAAGCCGGTGTCGCGAGGCGAGATCGCGAAGCTCGTCGGCGCGACGCCCCGGCAGGTCGACGGTGCGCTCGCGGAGCTCGCGCAGTCGTACAGCGAGACGGGACTACGGCTCGCGCACGAGGGCGACGACTGGCAGATCGTGACCGCGCCGGAGCAGGCGAGCGTCGTCGCCGCGTATCTCGGCGCGGATCGCCTGCGCGTATCGCCCGCATCGCTCGAGACGCTGGCGGTGATCGCGTACCGCCAGCCCGTCACGCGCGCGGAGGTCGAGGCGATCCGTGGCGTGAACTGCGATCAGACGATCTACACGCTCATGCAGCGGCGTCTCATCGAGGAACGTGGCCGCCGCGAGGCGCCCGGACGTCCGATCCTCTACGGCACCACCTGGGAGTTCCTCGAGTGCTTCGGCCTCTCGAGCCTCGACGAGCTGCCGCGCGCGCTCACCCCGGAGGGTGCGATCCCGGGTGGGGAGACGGCGCCCGCGGGAGACGCGACGCCGACGTGATCCGCCTGCAGAAGGTGCTCGCGGATCGCGGAGTCGCGTCGCGAAGGCGCGCCGAGAGCCTCATCACCGAGGGACGCGTGCGCGTCGACGGCGAGGTCGTCACGACGCTCGGCACCCGCGTCCGGCCGGACGCGCGCATCGACGTGGACGGCGCGCGGACGGACGTGGCGGTGGTCCGGCACATCGCGCTCAACAAGCCGAAGGGCGTCATGTCGACGGCGCGCGACGAGCGCGGCAGGCGGAGCGTCGTCGATCTCATCGACCTTCCCGAGCGGCTGTATCCGGTCGGACGCCTCGACGCGGATTCCGAAGGCCTGCTGCTCCTGACGAACGATGGCGAATGGGCCGAGCACGTGCTGCATCCGCGCTACGGCCACGAGCGTGAATACGACGTCACGGTCGTGGGCGAGATCACGCCCGCGGCGCTCGAGCAACTGCGGCGCGGCGTCCGACTCGAGGAGGGCATCGCCCGCGCCGAGCGCGTGACGATCGCGAAGCGCTCGCGCGCTGGAAGTCGCATACACATCGTCTTGCGCACCGGCTGGAAGCGACAGGTCCGCCGCATGTGCGCGGCCGTCGGCCTCCGTGTCGAGCGACTCGTCCGCATCCGTATCGCCTCGCTGATGCTCGGCGACCTGCGCGCCGGCGAATGGCGCCCGCTCACAGCGAAGGAGATCGCCGATTTGGCGCGGCCTGTACAGCGGGAGGGGCGTCCGGTCCACGGCCCGGGACGCGACATTGAGGACAGGGCCACGGCGCGAACGGGTCGCCGGACGGAGCGCGTAGCTACACGCGCGGAGGCCGCTGCGCCGAGGGCCCCCGCGCCGCGGGGGACCCCGCGCCGACCGAGGCGCGGGGTGCGC
>DATDNP010000171.1:0-30670 GCA_036518215.1 Candidatus Limnocylindria bacterium | reverse complement strand
GGCCCCTTCGCGTGCAGCGGCTCGGTGAGCCAGAGGTCGCCGTCGATCGGCGTCCCTTCGGGGACCCGGAGGGCGATGTCCGCGATGCGATCCGCGACGCGCTCGAGGGTCGCACGATCCACGCGGTCGCCGGGCGCGATCGTCACGCCGACGTCCTGCGCGATGCGCCGTCCCGCGCGCGTGATCGCCTGCACGACGCCGCGCTCGTCGAACGAAACGACACGCGCCCCGATGTCGATGGCCGCCGTCTCGTCCACCTGGCCGTCGCGGCACACCGCGAGCTTCGTCGTGCCGCCGCCGACGTCCACGTTGAGCACGACCGGCGTCTCGGCCGCACGCGAGCGCGCGACGGCGCTCGAGCCGTGCGCCGCGAGGAGGGCCTCCAGGTGATGGCCCGCAGTCGCGCACACGAACCGGCCCGCCTGCCCGCTGAAGAGCGCGACGATGTTCGCGGCGTTCTCCTTGCGCGCGGCCTCGCCCGTCGTGATCACGGCGCCGGTGTCGACGGTCTCGCGCGTCCACCCCGCGGCCGCGTACGCGCCGTCGACAAAAGACGAGAGCGCGTCGGTATCGATCCGCCGCGCTGACGAGTACGGGGTGAGCCGGACCTCCGAGCGATGGACGACGCGACGCTCGACGACGACGTACGCGCTCGACAGGCGGACGCCCTGCCGCTCGAGGACGAGCTCCGAGAAGATGAGGTGCGACGTCGTCGTCCCGATGTCGATGCCGACCGTGCGCAGACGGAGACGCTCGGTGGCGACGTTGCCGTCGCCACCGTCGTCGTCATGCGCGTGGTGGTGCGTGTGCGAGTGCGTCAGCGCGCGCAGGTCACACGCGGACCTTGAATGCGTCCATCTTCACGTCGACCCCGTTCGCGGCGCAGCGCTCGAGGAACGTGCGGTGGATGACCGGCTGCTGGTCTTCGTACTCGATCTGGTTGCCGCCCTCGTTCACGTCCTTGTCGACGCCCTGGTTGTCGAGGTACTCCGCCAGCTTCCACTTGTTGCCGCCCCAGCGGATCGCGAGGTAGCGCGCCGGCTCGGTGCCGGTGTTGAAGTGCTGGTGCCACCAGCGACCCGGCGGCACGAAGAGCGTGCCTGTCTTCCACTTCACCTCGGTCCACTTGTCGCTCGGCAGGTCCGCGTCGCCGGGCCACATGTACGAGTAGCCCGTGCCGTTCAGAAGGATGACGTGGTAGCCCGGGCCGTGGCGGTGACACTTCTTGTACGTGCCGACCGGGAACTCCGAGACGTGGGACACCATCGTGTTGTTCGCGAACTCGAAGCGGATGTTCTTGCCGCCGGCGCCGCGCTCCTTCCAGTCCTTGAGCTGGAAGCGGCGGATGTCGGCGACGAAGTTCGTCTCCCACACACGGCCGGTGTAGAGCGTGCCCGCGCCGTCGAAGTACTCCTTGCGGCCGTCGTAGCGGTCACGAAAGACGTACGGGCACCCGAACATGAACTCGGCGTTGTGGAGGAGATTCATCATGATCGGCATCGTCGTCACGGCGAGCAGCCGCGCCGACAGCGAGCCGGAGCCGTTGTGGAGCCGGTGCTGCGTGTTGAGCGGGACCGAGAAGAGGCTGCCCTCCTGCCACTCGAAGCTCGTCGGCTGCTCGCCCTCGTTCCACACCTCGCAGGTGCCGCGGCCGGTGAGCACGAAGAAGTACTCCTCGAAGAGGTGCTTCTCGGGCGCGCTCGACGTACCCGGATCGAGCTCGATGAGGTACGCGTTGTCGGTGTCCTCGGCGCCGAAGAGGCGGATGTATGCGCCCTTCGCGTCGAGGCGAGCCCACTTCTTGAGCTCAGCGGTGCGGAGATCGGGGACGTCGGCGCCGGTGTGGATCGGGATGCCCTCGGATTCGATGAAGAGCTCGTAGGCACCACGTCCCCAGAAGGACGGGCGCTGGGTTTCCTTGGCGGTGGCCGGCGTCATCTCGCTCATCTGCACGCACTCCTTATAGATAGAGAGAAGGGCCCGGGTGGCGAGCCAATCGTACGCGAGTCGATGGAATTTGTATCGCCTTCGCCCCCGATGGGATACTTCGGTTGCCCATGTTCCAGGACGTCTCGCGGACGGTCCACGTCTCCGCGCCTCCAGATCGTGTCTGGAGGGTGCTTCTCGACTTCCAGCGCGTCGCGTCGTGGCTGTCGGTCGTTCACGACCTGCGCGAGGTCGAGCCCCGGAAGAGGTACACGACCGTGCTGCAGGACAAGGTCGGCCCCTTTGCGCTCACAGCGGACCTCGCCATCGATGTCGCGACGGATGACGCCGCGCGTCATCTCAAGGTGAGCGGGTCGGGCGAGGATCGCCAGATCGCGTCGCGGATCTCGGCCGCGCTCGATCTCGGCGTCGCGGGCGTCGACGAAGGCAGCGACATCGCCGTGACCGGCCGCTACGAGATCACCGGGAAGGTCGCGACGCTCGGGGCCGGCGCGATCCGCAAGAAGGGCGACAAGGTGCTCGAGGACTTCTTCAAGAATCTCGAGCGGGAGCTCGGCGCCGCCTAGCTCTCCGGCGCGAGCGAGTCCCAGAGCACGTCGGCCAGGTGGCGCACCTTCTCAGTGCGCGCGCGCGCGTCGAGCCCGCCGCGGATGTGCGTGAGGCAGCCGGGGTTGTCGGTGATGATCACGTCCGCGCCCGTCGCGGCGATGTTCGCGAGCTTCTTCTCCAGCACGTGCGTCGCTACCTCCGGGTACTCGAACGAGAACGTGCCCCCGAAGCCGCAGCACACCGACGAGTCCCGCATCTCGATGACCTCGACGCCCGCGACGCGCTTCAGCAGGTCCCGCGGCTCGTCGTGGACGCCGAGCACGTTCGCCGACTGGCAGGCGTCGTGATACGTGGCGCGGAGGCCGAGCTGCCTTCCCGTCACGCCCGATGCGCACGCGAGCTCGTGCGCGACCCGCGTGAACGTGCGCATCCGCTCCGCGAGCCGGCGCGCGCGTGGGCCCCACTCGGGGTCGGCCGCGAGGAGGCGCACGTAGTCCTGCGCCATGGTGATCGCGCAGGAGGACGAGGGGACGACGATGCGGTCGGCCTGCACCTTCTCGAGCGCCGCGATCGCGTCCTTCGCCATCGCGAGCACGTGAGCGCGATCGCCGCTGTTCAGATGCGGCAGCCCGCAGCACCGTCGTCCCTCGACGACGTGCACGTCCGCGCCGAGCACCTGCAGCACGCGCGCCGCCGAGAACCCCGTGCCGGGGAGGAAGCGGTCGACGATGCACGAGGGAAAGAGGCCGACGCGCATCACCGGCGACGCGGGATTCGTCTGCGTCACCTCCCGCGCGCGGTAATGGAGCGGCCGCTCCGCGACGGCCGGAAGGCTCTTCTCGCGGCGGATCACGCCGAAGGGCGAGCGCACGACCGACCCTCGCCGGAAGGGACGCTGGAGCATCGCGAGCCATCCCGCGGTGCGGTCGATGCGCTCGGGGTCGCTCCACTGCGAGAGCGCGACCTGCTTCGAGAACGACAGGCCCGTCCGTTCGACCGCCTTCGCACGGACGTCGTTGATGAGCGTCTGGAGCGGGATCTCGACCGGACACACCGTGTCGCACGCGTTGCAGCCGAGGCACATCGCCTGTTCGTACGCGACGCTGTCGAGCCCGTGGTGGAACGGCGACACGACGAGGCCGATCGGTCCGGTGTAGACGTGGCCGAAGACGTGGCCGCCGACGACCTGGTACGTGGGACACACGTTGCTGCACGCGCCGCAGCGGATGCAGCGGAGGGCCTCGCGGAACGCGGGATCCTCGCGCATCGCGGTCCGGCCGTTGTCGATGAGGACGAAGTGCAGCTCCTTCGGCCCGTGGACGCCGACCTGCGTCTTCAGCTCGATGTCGGCCGAGCGTGATGGGCCGGTGATGAACTGCGTGTACGTGCTGATCTTCTGACCCGTCGCGCTGCGCGCGAGGAGCTTGATGACCGCCATCGCGTCGTCGAGCGTCGGGACGATCTTCTCGATCCCCACGACGGCGATGTGGACCGCGGGCAACGTCGTCGCGAGGTCCGCGTTGCCCTCGTTCGTGACGAGGACGAGCGTACCCGTCTCGGCGATGAGGATGTTCCCGCCGGTGATGCCGACGTCGGCCTTGATGAATCGATCCCGCAGCTGGTCGCGCGCGACCGCGACGAGGCTCGGCGCGTCGTCGGGGACCGGACGGCCGACGACCTTCGAGAAGAGCGCGGCGATCTCCTCGCGCGTCTTGTGGATCGCGGGCGCGATGAGGTGGGAAGGCTTCTCGTGCGCGAGCTGGATGATCCACTCGCCGAGGTCGGTCTCGACCGCTGTGATGCCCTGTGACTCGAGGTGCTCGTTGAGGTGGATCTCCTCGGTCGCCATGGACTTCGACTTCACGACGAGCTTCGCCTTCTTCGCGCGGCAGATCGCCGTCACGACGCGCCGCGCCTCCTCCGCGTCGGCGGCGCGGTACACCTTCGCGCCGACGGCCTCGGCCTCCCGCGTGAACTGCTCGATGAGCGCGGGCTGAGCGTCGATCGCCCTCCGCTTGCGCTCGGTGAGGTCGTGGCGGAGCGCGGGCCAGTCCACTTCGCTCATGCGCGCGTCGCGCCGCTCGCCGAGCGCGGGCATCGCGCGCTCGAGCGCGACGCGCAGCCGCTCCGACGAGAGCGCGCGCTCGAGCTTTCGGTGGAACTCGAGCTTCGAGGCGGTCACGGGATCAGGATCGCCACGTCGGAGGCACGTCCACGTACGAGCCGTCGAGCGCCGCGACCGATCCGCACCCGAGCAGCTTCATCGTGCGCACGAGCTCCGACCGGAGGATCTCGATCGCGCGCCCGACCCCGGCTTCTCCGCCGGCCGCGAGCCCGTAGGCGTACGCGCGGCCGACGAGCACGGCGCGCGCGCCGAGACAGAGCGCCTTCACGACGTCGCCGCCGCGACGGATGCCGCCGTCCATGAGCACCTCGGTCTGGCCGCCGACGGCACGGACGATGTCGCCGAGGACGCGGAGCGTCGCCGGGGCGCCGTCGAGCTGTCGGCCGCCGTGGTTCGACACGACGATCGCGTCCGCACCCTCATCGACCGCCCTGCGCGCATCCTCCGCGGTGAGCACGCCCTTCACGACGAGCGCGCCGTGCCACGCCTCACGGATCCACGCGAGGTCCTTCCACGACACGACGGCCGCCTCGAGCTGCGTGCCGATGTCGGCGTACGCCATCGGACCTCCCGGGAGCACGACGTTCGGGAAGCTCATGAGACCGCCGTCGCGCAGGAACGACGCGACCCACGCGGGACGGACGAGGAGCTGCGGCAGGAAGGGGAGCATCGCGAGCGGCTGCCGCGACGCGAGCTGCTTCTGGCCGTTGCGCACGTCGCGCTCGCGCAGCCCCGCGACCGGAGTGTCCGCGGTGACGACGAGCGCGGTGAAGCCGGCGGAGGCGGCCCGTGCGATCGCGGCCTCGGCGACGGCGCGCCCGCCGACGAGGTAGAGCTGGTACCAGAGGGGGCCGCTCGAAGCGCGGCGCACCTCTTCGATCGTCGTACCCGCGAGCGTCGAGAGTGTGTACGTCGTGCCGGCCGCTCCGGCGGCGCGCGCGGCGTGCGCCTCACCGCGCGGGTAGAGGAGCCGTGTGCTCCCGACCGGCGCGAGGATGAACGGCAGCGCAAGCCGTGCCCCGAGCACCGTCGTCGCGAGATCGCACGTCGGCGTCTCCACGGCGACGCGCGGCCTGAACGTGACGTCGTCGTACACACGCTCGTTCTCGCGCAGCGTCACCTCATCTTCGGCGCCGCCGTCGACGTAGTCGAACACGACGCGCGGGAGGCGGGCCCGCGCCAGCCTTCGCAGGTCGGCGATGTTGACGACGTCGTGCGAGTCGAGCCGCGACATCAGGTCGAATATGCGCGGTCGAGCACGTCCATGACGTGGAGCACGCTGATGTCGGACCCAGCGCTCCGGAGGCCGGCCGCGATCTGCATGTGGCAGCCGGGGTTCGCCGTCACCACCATGTTCGCGCCGCTGCGCAGGATGTGGCCCACCTTGCGGTCCAGGAGCTGGCGCGAGAGCTCGGGCTGCGTCACGTTGTACGTGCCCGCGCTGCCGCAGCACCAATCGGCTTCGACGAGCGGAACGAGCTCGAGGCCGGGGATCGCGCCGAGCAGCGCGCGCGGCTCGTCCTTGATCTTCTGCCCGTGCAGGAGGTGGCACGGATCGTCGTACGCAGCCCGCGCGCGCAGCGCGCCCGGTCGCGCGACGATGCCGACGGCGGCAAGGTGCTCGGTCGCGTCGCGCACGCGCGAGGAGAACCGTTCGGCGCGCTCGTGCCACGCTGGATCGTCCTTGAGGAGCCACCCGTACTCCTTGAGGTGCGCGCCGCAGCCCGCGGCGTTCACGATGAACGCATCGACGTCGAGCGCCTCGAGCGACGCGATGTTGCGCTTCGCGAGCGTGCGCGCGTCGACGCGGTCACCGGCGTGCGCGTGCAGCGCACCGCAGCACGTCTGGTCCTGGGGCACCACGACCTCGATCCCGTTCCGAGCGAGCACGCGTGCGGTCGCGGCGTTCGTGTCGGCATACGCAGCACGCATCACGCACCCCTGGAACAGCGCGACGCGCCCGCGACGCGTCCCGGCGGCGGCGAAGGTCGCGGGGAGCGCCTGCGACGTCGCGCGGTCGGGAACGAGGTCGAGCAGGTCGGCCATGCGGCGCATGCCGATGAGCCGCAGCACGCGCGCGACGCCGATCTTCCGCGACAGGACCGAGACGCGCGCGAAGAGCGCGAGGAGCGCGGGCTGGGGGATGAGCGCGCGGAACGCGAAGCTTCGAACGAGCTGCGCCATGGGCGACCGCTCGCGCACGCGCTCGATCTGCGATCGCGTCGCCTCGACGAGCTTCCCGTATTCGACGCCGGACGGACACGCCGTCTCGCACGCGCGGCAGTCGAGGCACGCGCTGATGTGCTTCTCGAAGTCGTCGCTCGCCGCCGCGATGCGGCCCTCCCACACGTTCTGCATGAGGCGGATGCGACCACGCGGCGAATCCATCTCGACGCCGAGCACGCCGTACGTCGGACACGTCGGGAGGCAGAAGCCGCAATGGACGCACCGCGACAGCAGCTCCTTCGCGGGCGCGTCGGCCGTGTCGGGATAGCCCGAGAAGGCGATGGGCGTCGCCTTCATCGTGGTCGGCTCGGCGGTCATCGCACCGGACCGCGCGCGGGCTCGAGGATGCCGTTCGGGTCGAACGACTCCTTCAGCCGCCGCATGAGGAAGAGACCGGGCATGTCGCCGTCGCCCCACGCCGCGATCCGGCGGCGGAGCGAGTCGGGTCGGCGCTCGGCGTGCGCCGTACCGCCGCACACGCGCGCCGCCGCGACGATCGCGTCGGCGCCCAGCACGAGGACGTCGTCGTCGCCGCGAAGCGCGACGCGTACCGTGCCGGTCGCCGCGTCAGCGACGAGCCGCGCGAAACCCTCGAGCCGCATCGCCGTGTCCGCGAACGCCGGCTGCGCCGCGGGCGGCAGGCTCGCGCGGACGACGACGCCGTCGCTCGCCGCGGGCAGCTCGCGCAGGGGCGCGAGCGCGTCAGCGATCGCGTCGTCGGGCTCGCTCGCGCTCCCGCTCGCGCGCACGGACGTCGCCGCGATCTCCAGCGTGCGCCGCACGGCGGGCGCGCCGCCCTCGGCGAGCACGAGCAGCTCGAGCGCGCCACGACCGGTCGCGTCGACGACGAGCGACGCCGGACGTGCGGAGGTGGAGGCGACGCCATCAGCGGCGCGGAACGCGTCCGCCGCGCGCGCGAATCGCGCGCGAAGTCCCGCGGATGCCGCCGGCCGCGGCAGCACCTTCAACGTGCACTCGACGATCACGCCGAGGGTGCCGAGCGATCCGATGAAGAGCTTGTTGAGGTCGTAGCCCGCGACGTTCTTCACCACGCGGCCACCGGCGTGCGCGACCGTGCCGTCGGCGAGGGCGAGCGTCGTCCCGATGAGCTGGTCACGCACACCACCGTAGCGGGCGCGGAGGAAGCCCGTGCTGTTCGCCGCGACGACGCCGCCGATCGTCGCGCGATCGCCGTGCGGCGGGTCGAGCGCCAACACCTGGCCCGCCGCCGCGAGCGTCTGGCGCAGCTCGACGAGCGTCGTGCCCGCGGCGACCGTGACGGTGAGGTCGGCCGGCACGTGCGCGACGACGCCGCGCATCGCGGTCGTCTCGAGGACGATGTCCGTCGGCGCGAGCTCGCCACCGAGGTAGTCCTTCGTGCCCGACCCGCGGACGCGCACGGTCCGCCTCGCGCCGCTCGCATCGGCGAGCGAGCGCGCGCACGTCTCCGCGTCCGCCGGGCGGAGCGTGTCGACCGTGGTCATCGGGCCGCGTGCAGCTGGAATTCCTTGCAGCGGCCGGGAGTGGGGAAGATCTTCCCCGGGTTCGCGAGGCCTGCCGGGTCGAACGCGTCCTTCACCCTGCGCATCGCGGCGAGGTCGGCGGCGCTGAACTGCAGCGGCATGTAGCAGTTCTTCTCCATGCCCACGCCGTGCTCGCCGGTGAGCGAGCCGCCCGCGGCGATGCACGCCGCGAGGATCTCGAGCCCGGCCTCCTTCACGCTCTCGAGCTCCGAAGGCTCCGAGAACAGCACGAGTGGATGGAGATTGCCGTCGCCGGCGTGGAACACGTTCGCGATGCGGAGGCCGTGACGCACCGACACGTCGTGCACGGTGCGGAGCACCTCCGGGAGGCGTGTGCGCGGGATGACGCCGTCCTGCACGTAGTACGCGGGGGCGAGGCGGCCCATCGCGGCGAACGCGCCCTTCCGCCCGGCCCACAGCCTCTCGCGCTCGAGGGCGCTCGCGGCACGGCGCAGCGTCGTCGCGCCGTGCTCGCGGCAGATCGCCTCGATGCGCTCGGCGGCATCGTCGAGCCCATCGCGCAGCCCGTCGACCTCGAGGAGGAGGATGCCCTCGGCCTCGAGCGGATATCCCGCGCTCACCGCGGCCTCGACCGCTTCGATCGCGAGCTTGTCCATGAGCTCCATCGCCGCCGGCACGATGCCCGCCGCGATGATCGACGACACCGATTCGGATGCCTGATCCATCGACGGGAACGCGGCCATGATGGTCCGCTTGTCCTCGGGGAGCGGCGTGAGCTTCACCGTGATCTCCGTGACGAGGCCGAGCGTGCCTTCCGATCCGACGAACGCGCCGACGAGGTCATACCCCTCGGCGTCCTCCGCCTTCCCGCCGAGGCGCACGACCGTCCCGTCCGACAGCACCGCCTCGAGACCGGTCACGTGGTTCGTCGTCACGCCGTACGCGAGCGTGTGCGGGCCGCCCGAATTCTCCGCGACGTTCCCTCCGAGCGTGCACGCCTTCTGGCTCGACGGATCGGGGACGAAGTAGAGACCGTGCGGCGCGACCGCGGTCGACAGGTGAAGGTTGATGAGGCCGGGCTGCACGACCGCGCGCCGGTTCGCGACGTCGATCTCGAGGATGCGCGCCATGCGCGCGAACGACACGACGACGCCGCCCTCGACCGGGATCGCTCCGCCGGAAAGACCGGTGCCGGCGCCGCGCGCGACGATCGGGACGTCGTGCTCGTGGCAGAAGCGCGCGAGCTTGGCGACGTCCTGCGTGTCATTCGGCAGGACGACCGCGTCCGGCGTCGCCGTGTCCACGGCGCCGTCGTACTCGTAGAGCATCCGGTCCTCGGGTGTGCCGAGGACCTTCGTCGGCCCGAGCAGCGCTTCGAGCGCGGTCACGAGCTCGGCGCCGCGAAGGCCGGCGTGGATCGCGGTGGTCACGCGCCGTCGCTCCGCGAACGGACGGCGTTCGCGAGCTCGGCGGCGTTTCGCCGCAGCAGCGGGAGGAGCTCGAGACAGCGTTGGCGCGTGAGGCGGCTCGCGGGCGCGGAGATCGAGAGCGCGGCGACCGCGTCGGCCATGCCGCCGACTGGGACGGCGATGCAGCGGACACCCTCGTCGTATTCCTCGTCGTCGATCGCGAATCCCCGCTCGCGCGCTTCATCGAGAGCCCGGCGCAGCGCCGCGCGATCGACGATCGTGTGCGGCGTGTAGGCGCGGAGGTCGAGCCGTTCGACGATCGCCTCGCGCTTCTCGGGTGCGAGCGCGGCGAGCAGGCACTTGCCCGCGCCCGTCGCGTGCAGCGGCACGCGATTCCCGATCGCCGTGAAGAGCCGCACCACCTGCGGGCTCGGCACCGTATCGATGTACACCGCGGTCACGTCGTCGAGGACGACGAGGTTCGCCGTTTCGCGCGTCGCGTCGGTGATCGCGCGGAGGATCGGCCGCGCGACCTGCCGCATCTCGCCGTAGCGCGAGCGGCCCTCGGCGAGGGTCGCGAGCTTCGCGCCGGCGTAGTAGCGGCTCGTCTCGGGGTTCTGGCGCACGTAGCCGCGCCGAAGGAGCGTCGAGAGCAGGCGATGGACGGTCGAGACGTGGAGACCGGTGCGTGTGGCGAGGGCCGTGATGCTCACTTCGCCGTCCGCCGTTGCGAGCGCCTCGAGCAGGTCGAGCGCGCGATCGACGGACTGGACGGAGCGCCGCGGCCGCTTCGGGGCGACGAGCGTGTCTTTCACGAAGCGCAACCTCCCCTTTGCTGTGCGGAATGATACGTCGCCCTCCCGGTAACGCCCCCTCCGATACTCGACGTGTGGACCGTGCCGATCGCCGCGCGGCGCTCGAGGCGCAGGCGGCTTCCTTCCCCGACGCGCCGGGCGTCTACCTCTTCAAGGACGCTCGCGGCCGGGTCATCTACGTCGGGAAGGCCGACGTCCTGCGCGACCGCATCCGCTCGTATTTCGGGCCGAGCCTCGACGTGCGGCACGTGCGCCTCGTCGAGCGCGCGGACCGCCTCGAGTACGTCGTCACCGGCTCTGAGTCGGAGGCGTTCCTCCTCGAGGCGAACCTCATCAAGCAGCACCATCCCCGCTACAACATCCGCCTCAAGGACGACAAGTCATATCCGTACGTGAAGATCACGCTCGGCGAGGATTTCCCGCGCATCCTTCGGACGCGAACGCTCGGCGATCGGTCAGCGCGCTACTTCGGTCCGTTCGCGAACGCGAAATCCGTCGATCAGTCGCTCGACCTGCTCCAGAAGCTGTTTCCGTACCGCACCTGCAAGCTCACGATCGTCGCGGACGCCGCCGACGGGCGCGGGAAGACGGTGCCGGCGAGCGCGCTTCCCGGCGGACGGCCGTGCCTCCTCTATCACCTGAAGCGCTGCACCGCGCCGTGCGCCGGCCACACGACGCGCGACGAGTACCGCACGACGATCGACAAGAGCGTGCTGTTCCTCGAGGGCCGGTACGAGACGCTCGCGCGCGACACGAAGCGCGAGATGGAGGTCGCGGCCAACGCGCTCGAGTTCGAGCGCGCGGCACTGCTGCGCGATCGTCTCGCGGCGATCGATCGCACCCTCGAGCGTCAGGAAGTGCATGCGTACAAGGGCGACGACTTCGACGTGCTCGCCGCGGCGCTCGACGAGGGCGACGCCGTCGTACAGCTCTTCCGCGTGCGCGACGGCACGGTCGTCGGCCGCGATCACTTCGCGCTCGAAGGCTCGGAGGGTGCGACGCCCGAGGAAGTCGTCGCGTCGTTCCTGCGCCAGCACTACAGCGCCGCGGGCGCGCTCCCGCCGGAGGTCGTCACGCCGTCGCCGCTGCCCGAGGTGACGGCGCTCGAGCAGTTCCTCACGGAGCGACGTGGCGGACCGGTGCACGCGCTCGTCCCACAGCGCGGGCGAAAGCGTCACCTCGCCGAGCTCGCTGCGCGGAACGCGGCCGACGCGCTGCAGCAGGAGCGCGTGCGCTGGCTCGCGGACAAGGGGAAGACCGAGACCGCGCTGCGCGAGCTGCAGGAGGCGCTCGGTCTCGAGGGGCCGCCGAAGCGCATCGAGTGCTACGACGTCAGCCACGTGCAGGGCACGAATGTCGTCTCCTCGATGGTCGTGTTCGAGGACGGCCGCCCCGCGAAGTCGCAGTACCGGCGTTTTCGCGCGCGCATCAGCGACCGCAACGACGACTTCGCGAACATGCGCGAGACGCTGCGGCGCCGATTCGCGCGGAGCGCGCAGGGAAGCGAAGCGAGCGGCACCGCGTGGACGCTGCCCGACCTCGTCATCCTCGATGGCGGGAAGGGACAGCTCTCCGCCGGCCTCGACGCGCTCGCGGACGCCGGCCGCCTGCAGATCCCGATCGTCGCGCTCGCGAAGGAGCGGGAGGAGATCTTCCGTCCCGACCGCCCCGATCCGATCGTGCTGCCGCGAACCTCGCAGGGCCTCTACCTCGTGCAGCGCATCCGCGACGAGGCGCATCGCTTCGCCGTGACGTACCACCAGAAGGTGCGCTCGCGCCGTGCCGTGCGCTCGCTCCTCGACGAGATCCCGGGCGTCGGTCCGGCGCGCAAGCGCGCGCTCCTGCGCAAGTTCGGATCCGTGCGCGGCATGAAGGAGGCCGCGGTCACCGACCTCGCGGCGGTGAGCGGCGTCGGCCCGGCACTCGCGAAGAAGATCAAAGAGGCGCTCGAAACGTGAGCCGCTCGCGTTAGGTGGGCATGGACCTCATCTGGCTGCTCATCCTCGTCGTGGTGATCGTCGGCGCCATCCTGTTGCTGCGGCCGTTCCGCCACGGCACGGCCGCCTTCTTCTGGCCCTGGTACAACGCCCAGCGCGATGACCGCGCGCAGCTTGCGTACCTGGCCGAAGAGGAGATGAAGCGCGAGGCCGAGGACGAGAAGGAGAACGAGGGTCGCGACCTTGCGCCGTAACGGCCGTCGGCTGCTCATCACGTTGGCGTGCGCTGCCCTCGTGAGCGCCTGCCAGCTCGCGGGTCCGAGCAGCGCGATGCCGTCCCCGACCTCGACACCTTCGGTGGCCGCCACATCGACGGCAGTCGCGCCGCCGACGCCGTCCGCCACGTTCCTCGGCGCGAAGTACCTGCAGATGCGAGCAGACGCCGTGCACGTCTGGTCGTCGGGCCCGGGCCAGTTCCCGACGCTCGACGTGACGGTGAGGGACGCCGTGGACGCGACCGCGCTCCTCCAGATGGCCGCCCAGCTTCATGTCGCCCCGCTTCGCTTCTGCCCGATCGACTTCGGCTACGCGTACACGATCGAGTGGCAGCAGGACGGCCGACTCGTCGCCGAGGGAAGCCTCCAGGCGCAGGGCTGCCGCGAGCTCAGCCTCGACGGAGGGCCCGGCCTCGAAACGACCTCGGACTTCTGGAACGCGCTCGCCGCCCTCATCGGCGTTCCCGAGCCATCCCTGCACCCGACCCTGCCGTAGGGCGGGGACCCGACCTCATCGTTTCGATATCTCGGCTACACAACTCGCAAGAAGCCTTGACGTTCGTTTAGGTGGCGCGCATAACCGAGACATGGCGAATCCGGTGGTGGCCCGGTGCCCCGTCTGCGCGCAGCAGCTCAAGGTCGTGCGCCTCGAGTGCGAAGGCTGCGGGACGCGCCTCGAAGGCTCGTTCTCGCTCGGCCGCTTCCACGCCCTTGCCCCCGAACAGCTCGAGTTCCTCGAGGTGTTCATCCGCGCCCGCGGCAACTTCAAGGACGTCGAGCGCGAGCTCGGCATCTCGTACCCCACGGTCCGGTCCCGCCTCGATGCGGTGATCCGTGCGCTCGGCTTCCCGTCGCAGGCCGAGCCGGACCGCGAGGCCGAGCGGCGCAAGGAGATCCTTCGCGAGCTCGCGGAGGGCCGCATCGCGCCGGATGACGCCGCCGTCCTACTGGAAACGGAGACGAAGTCATGAGCGAAGAAGGACGCGGACCCGAAGAGCGCGACTGGTCGCGCTACGACCCGCACCAGGACGAGCGCGAGGCGCGTCAGGCGGAGCGAGATGCGCGCGACGCGGAGCGTGAAGCCGAGCGGATGGCGCGCGAGCAGGCGCGGCAGGCGGAGCGCATGGCACGTGACGCCGAGCGCCAAGCGCGCGACGCCGAGCGGCAGGCACGAGACGCGGAGCGGCAGGCGCGGCACTTCAGCCACCGCGTCGAGATGAGCGGGCGCGGCGTGCACATCGGCGGTCTCGACATCGACGGCATGAGCTTCGGTCAGTTCGCGAAGAGCTTCATGAAGGACTTCGCGAGCGATGTGTCCGGCGAGTCGTTCAGCGAGACGATGAACATGGAGTTCGTCTTCGACCGCATGCCGCATCTGCGCGTGCGGAACATCTCGGGGGAGACCACGATCAAGGTCGGCGACGCGGGCAAGATCGGTGTCGTCGCGATGAAGCACGTGAACGCGTCGAGCGAAGACCGCGCGAAGCGTCTCCTCCAGAACCTCGAGATCCGGATGGAGAAGACCGACGACACGCTCGTCATCGAGCCGCACCTGTACGAGCAGGAGCGGGGTTGGGTCGACCTGTTCCGCGGCAAGCGCTTCCGGGTCGACTTCGAGATCACCGTGCCACGGGAGTGCGCGGTGGACGCGCAGACCGTGAGCGGCGATCTCTCCGTCGACGGGACGCGTGGCCCGCTCGAGGTGCAGTCCGTGTCCGGGGATATCAGCGTCGACGACGTGCAGGGGCCACTGCGCCTCAAGAGCGTGAGCGGCGACGTCGGTGTGGGCAGATACGTCGGTCACGTCGACGGGAACACCGTGAGCGGCGACGTCACGTTCGAGGGCGTCCGGCTCCGGTCCATCCAGCTGCAGACCGTGAGCGGCGACGTCGAGGTGAAGGGTGGTCTTGAGTCCGCGCGGCAGCACCGCATCCGGACCATCAGCGGGGACGTGCAGCTCGAGCTCGTCGATCCCGATCTCACCGTCGAGTTCCGCACCGCGAGCGGCGATCTCGAGTCCGAGATCGCGGGTCGCGTCACGCGCGAGGGACGCAAGGAATACAACGTCGTGCTCGGCGAAGGTCGCGGCCGCGCGCTCGTGAAGACGGTGAGCGGCGATCTGAGCATCGAGGGCGGCGACGTCGCCGTTCCGGGCGAGCCGACCGGCGAGGAGCCGTATCGCGCCGCGGAGACGCCCGAGAGCGACGAGTCGACCGAGGAAGTCGAGCGGACGCAGCCGATGGGGCCGCCGCCCGACGCGCAGGTGCGCAGCGTGCTCGAGCGGCTCGCGAAGGGCGAGCTGAACGTGGACGATGCGGCGGCCGCGATCGACGACGCTCGAAAGAGCCGCTGATGCCGAGCGAAGAGGGCAAGCAGGTCCTCCGCCTGCTGGCCGAAGGCAAGATCGACAGCGAGCAGGCGTATCGCCTGCTGAAGGCGCTCGGCGATCTCGACGATGGGACGCGACACGCACCTCCACCGCCACCGCCGCCGCCCGGCGCGTACGCCGGCCACCCCGGCTCGCGCGGCCGCATCCTTCGCATCCGCGTGACCGAAGGCGGCCAGCAGAAGGTCAACGTCGCGATCCCGCTCGCCATCGCGCGCATCGGGAAGATGAAGCTCGGCTCGAGCGGGCTCGTGCGCGGGCACCTCTCGAAATTCGGAATCGATCTGGACGATCTCCTCCGCAACATCGACAACCCGGGCCGCATCGTCGATATCGCGGATGACGAGGACCGGGTAGAGATCTTCGTCGAGTGACCGATCCCGCCGTCGAGGCCAGCGGACTCGTCAAGGAGTTCGAGAAAGGCCGGCGGACGATCTGGCAGCGCCTGCTCCGACGCCCCGATCAGCGCACGACGTTCCGCGCCGTCGACGGCATCGACCTGCGCGTCGAGACGGGCGAGATCTTCGGGCTGCTCGGGCCGAATGGCGCCGGGAAGACAACGACGATGAAGATGATCTCGACCCTCCTGGAGCCGACCGCGGGCACGATCCGCGTGCTGGGCATCGACGTCGCGCGCGAGCCACGCAAGGTCCGCGCGCGGATCGGCGCGATGCTGTCCGGCGAGCGCAGCCTGTATTGGAAGCTCACGGCTCGCGAGAACCTCGAGTACTTCGCCGCGCTTTATCACGTGCCGCCGCATGAGACGAAGGAGCGCATCGAGCGCTGCCTCGTCGCCGTGAAGCTCCAGGATCGCGCCGACGACTACGTCGAGCGGTTCTCCACGGGTATGCGTCAGCGGCTCGCGCTCGCCCGCGCCCTCCTTCCGGATCCGCCGCTCGTCATCCTCGACGAGCCGACCGTCGGTCTCGACCCACAGGCGTCGCGCGACCTCCGCGACCGCGTGCGCGAGCTGAAGCGCCAGGGACGCACCGTGCTCCTCACGACGCACTACATGGAGGAGGCCGACCAGCTCTGCGACCGGATCGCCATCGTCGACCACGGGCAGATCGTCGCGCTCGACACGCCCGCGGAGCTGAAGCGGCGCATCCGCGCCGAGGAGGTCGTCCGGTTCGAGATCGGTCTCACCGGCGACGAGGCGCCCCTGCTCGGACGGCTGTCGTCGTCGGCGTCCATCGCGCGCAGCGAGCGACAGAACGGCACGCTCTCGGTCACCGCGCACTGCGCGTCGGCGCGCGACTTCGTGCCCACGATGTTCGACGCCGCGCAGAGCATCGGCGCGACGGTCCGCCACGTCGAAGTCGTCCCCGTGAGCCTCGAGGACGTCTTCATCTCGCTCACCGGCCGCGCGCTGCGAGAATGAACGAGGCGTTCACGGCGGCGGATCTGCGCGCGCTCGTCGCGGCCGGCCAGGCGCAGCTGCGCACGCTGCGCCGCTATCCGGCGGCGTTCCTCGGCCAGATCTTCTGGCCGGTGCTCCTCCCGTCCGTGTGGGTCCTCATGGGTCAGGCGTACTCCGGGAATGGCGATCCGCAGGCGATGAGCGCGTTCGAATCACGCTCCGGCACGACGGGCGTGACGCTCTTCGTCTTCGTCGGCTACGCGATGTACATGTGGCTCTCGACGCTGCTGTGGGGACCCGGCACGCAGCTGCGCCGCGATCAGGTGACCGGGACGCTCGAGGCCGTCTTCCTCACACCGGTGTCGCGCGTCGTGCCGCTCTTCGGGCCGACGCTCTCGAACGTCATCTGGACCTTCTTCGATCTCGTCGTCGTAGGTGTCGCGGTGTGGCTCCTCTTCGGCGTCGTGCTGCCGATCGGCGGCATCGTCCTCACGCTCCTCATCACGCTCGCCGGCATGCCGGCGATGTACGCGATGGGCTCGTTCTTCAGCGCTTCGGTGCTGCGCTTCGGCGAGGTCGGCCCCGCCGTCCAGTTCGTCCGCGGCGCGCTCTCGCTCCTCTGCGGCATCACGTTCCCGATCGTCATGCTCCCGGCGTGGGCGCAGCTCACGGCGCAGGCGATGCCGCCCACGTACGTCGTTGAGGCGATGCGGGCGGTGCTCCTGAAGGGTGCGGGCCCGATCGACATCCTTCCCGCGATCGGCGTCCTCGCCGTGCTCGCGGTCGTATTCGGCGCGTTCGCCATCGCGCTGTTCCGTGTGCTCGAGGCGAGCGCGCGCCGCACCGGGATGTTGGGTCGCTACTGATGGACGATCTGCGTGCCGCTCTCGCGCTCGCGCGGAAGGACATCCGCAACCTCTCGCGCTATCGCTTCGTCGTCGCGTCCCAGATCTTCACGCCCCTGTATCAGGGCGTGCTTCCGGGCCTCCTCTTCGGCGCTTCGTTCGCGGTCGGCGGCCACGTCGTCGGCCTCGACAAGACGATCGGCACCGAGGATCTCGCGGGATTCATCTTCCTGGGCGGCGTCATGAGCGGTCTCGTCGCGACGGCCTTCTGGGCGATGGGCATGAGCTTCCGTAACGAGATGGAGATGGGCACGCTCGAGCCCACGTGGCTTGCGCCGACCTCGAAGGAGGCGCTCGTCATCGGACGCGCGCTCGGCGGGCTCTTCTGGTTCGTGTTCTCGCAGATCGCGATCTTCGCGGTCGGGATCCTGCTCTTCGGGCTGCGTCTTCGTCTCGAGATGATCTACGCGCTGCCCGCGATGCTCCTCGCGACGATCGCGCTCGTGGGCGTCGCGCACCTCCTCGCGGGGATCGTCCTCACGATCCGCGACGCGAACCTCTTCATCGACTGCACGAACTTCCTTTTCGCGACCGCCTCGGGCGTCGCGTTCCCGGTGACGCTCCTGCCCGGCGTGCTGCAGCCGATCGCGTACGCGCTTCCGACGACCTACGCGATGGACATCCTCCGCCAGCAGGCGCTCGGTACGCGGCCTCTCCTGGACCCGGCCATCGAGTATGGCGTGCTCATCCTCACGACCATCGTGATGTTCCCGGTGGGACGGTGGGCGTTCGACCGCGCCGAGCACCGTATGCGGGTGCGCGGAACGCTCGGCCAGTACTGAACCGCTAGGCTTACGGCGATGGGCTGGCTCGTACGTGCGGTCGTGACGGCGGTCGGCATCGCCATCACGGCGTGGATCCTGAACACGATCGCCCCCGGCAGCATGACCTGGGGACACGTCGACTACGGCCTCGGCGAGGCGGGGAAGCTGCTTTCGCTCCTCTTCACCGCGATCGTGCTCGGGATCGTGAACGCGTTCGTCCGCCCGATCCTCGTCATCATCTCGATGCCGCTCACGTGCCTGACGCTCGGCCTGTTCATCTTCGTCATCAATGCCCTGATGCTCCTGCTCGTCTCGGCGATCCCGCAGCTCGGCTTCCAGGTCGATGGGTTCCTGACCGCGCTCGTCGGCTCGATCCTCATCTCGCTCGTGAGCGGCGCGCTCTCGAAGGTGGTCCACTGAGCACGACCCCGCAGCGCGAGCACGCGAGCCCGCCGCGCTTCGTCGTGGTCACCGGCCTTTCGGGCTCTGGGAAGACGCAGGCGGTCAAGGTGTTCGAGGACCTTGGGTACTACATCCTCGACAACCTTCCGCCGGCCCTCATGCGGTCCGCGCTCGACGTCTGCCGGAAGGGCGGCCGCGAACGGGTCGCCTTCGTCATCGACGCGCGGAGCGGACCGCTCTTCGCCGACGCGACCGCGGAGCTCGACGCGCTCGAGAAGAGCGGCGACACGCCCCACCTCCTGTTCTTCGACGCGTCCGATGAGGTGCTCCTGCGCCGGTACAGCGAGACCCGCCACCGCCATCCGCTCGAGGGGACGGGCGGCGTCCAGCTCTCGATCGACGAGGAGCGGCGCCTGCTCGTCGCGCTTCGCGCGCGCGCCGACAAGGTCATCGACACGACGTTCCTCTCCGTGAAGGACCTGCGCGACACGCTCCATTCGCTCTACGGCACCGGCACGCCGGCGATGCTCGTGCACATCGAGAGCTTCGGCTACAAGTTCGGGCTGCCGCCCGCCGCCGACCTCGTGCTCGACGTGCGCTTCATGGAGAACCCCTTCTACATCCCGGCGCTGCGCGACAAGGACGGCCGCGACGACGACGTCCGCGAGTACGTCCTCCGGCATCCGGCGACGCGCGAGTTCCTCGACCACCTCATGCCGTTCCTCCGCTTCGCGCTCCCGCGCTACGAGGAAGAGAAGAAGGCGCGTCTCGGGATCGCGTTCGGATGCACCGGCGGCCGTCATCGTTCGGTCGTGCTCGCGGACGAGGTCGCGCGCCGGCTCCGCGAGAGCTGGCCCGGCGAGGTCACCGTGGAGCATCGGGACGTCGATCGCGCCGAGGTGCGGACGTGAGACGCGGCCTCACGCGTGCCGACCGCTCGCCGCTCTCCGAGGAGATCAAGGCCGAGCTCGCTCGCGTCGTGCCGTCCGCGTGCGACGCGCGGGTCCTCGCGGCGCTGCTCCCGCGGGCCGCGCACCTCGGCGCGCCGGCGCGCCGTCTTGCGCACTCGACCGAGCACGCGGCGGCGCCGTCGCTACGAAAGGCGTGCTGCCGTCGTGCGTACCTCCGCGCGCTCTTCCTCGCCGGCGGCTCGCTGTCCGCGGGGAGCTCCGGGTACCTGCTCGAGCTGCGGCCGCCGCGGGGCGAGGTCGCGCGGGCGAAGCACGTCGTCGGCGCGATGCTGCCCGCGGTGCGCGCACGCGTGCGCCGCGGACGGAGCGTGCTGCTGCTCCGCGACGCTGACGCGATCGCGACGTTCCTGCGGCTCGCCGGCGCGACCGAGACGCTCCTCCGGTTCGAAGCGAAACGCGTCACCCGCGAGATGCGCGGACGGACGAACGCCATCGTGAACGCCGAGTCGGCGAATCTCGCGCGCACGGTCGCCGCCGCGCGCGTGCAGGCCGAGGCGATCCGCAGCCTCAAGGAGACGGGGCGCCTCGCTCGGCTTCCCGGACCGCTCCGTACCGCGGCGTCGGCGCGTCTCCGGGCGCCCGCGGCGACGCTGGCCGAGCTCGCGCGTCGCATCGGCACGACGAAGTGGTCGATGCGGCAACGCATGCGCCGTCTCGTGGACGAGGCCGGGGCAGGGGCCCCGGTTCAGCCGAGCGGAGCGAGGCGTCGTTGAGCCGTCCTCGTCTCGTCATATGAGCTTCGCTCATATCACCGGCGCTCGTGCGCGAGACGGAGCTGCGGCTTCGTCTCGACGCCCTCGCTTGGTCATCGGCAACTGGAAGATGAATCCCGCCACGGTCGCCGCAGCCGTCGACCTCGCGCGCGGCGTTGCGCCCCTCGCGGCGCGAAGCGCGGTGCGCGTCGGCGTGGCGCCGCCGGCGATCGCGCTTCCGTCGGTCGCGGACGCGCTCCGCGGCTCGCGTGTCGAGGTCTATGCACAGGACGTCCACTGGGAGGAGAAGGGCGCCTACACGAGCCAGATCGCGGCATCGATGCTCGCGGGCATCGCCGTCGGAGCGATCGTGGGACACAGCGAGGTGCGCCGCGATCAGGGAGACGATGACGCGCGCGTCGCGAAGAAGCTCGCGCGCGCGATCCGCAGCGGGCTGCGCGTCGTGCTGTGCGTCGGCGAGAAGCAGGACGAGTTCGACGAGGGCGCGACCGAGGACGTGCTTGCCGCGCAGATGGCGCCCGCGCTCCACGCGCTCCGCGACGCGGACCGCGACGGCGGCGCGCGCGATCGATTCACCGTCGCGTACGAGCCGGTGTGGGCGATCGGGACCGGTCGCGCGGCGACGGCGGAGCACGCGACCGCCGCGACGAAGACGATCCGTCGCGTGATGCGCGAGGAGATCGCGCTCGACGGCGAGCGTATCGCCATCCTCTACGGCGGGAGCGTGACGCGGGAGAACGCCGCGGAGTTCGCCCGAGCGGACGGCATCGACGGCGCGCTCGTGGGCGGCGCGTCGCTCAAGCCCGACGACTTCGCGGCGATCGTGAACGCGTTCGCATGACCGCGCGGTACCGCCCGGTCGTCCTCTGCGTGCTCGACGGGTGGGGGATCGCGCCCGACGGTCCCGGGAACGCCGTGACGCGCGCGAACACTCCGATGCTGAAGGCGCTCGCGACCCGCTATCCGCACTCGCAGCTCGACGCGAGCGCGCGCGCGGTGGGCCTCCCCGACGGCGTGATGGGGAACAGCGAGGTCGGGCATCTCACGATGGGCGCGGGGTACGTCCAGTACCAGGAGCTCGTGCGCATCAACGACGCGATCGCGGACGGCTCGTTCTTCGAGAACGCGGCGCTGCGCGCGGCGTGCGCGGCCGTCCGCGAGACGGGGACGCTGCACCTCATGGGCCTGCTGTCGACCGGCGGCGTCCATGCCGACCTGGCGCACATCAACGCCCTCGCCGAGCTCGCGAAGCGCGAGAACGTGAAGCGCGTCGTCTACCACTGCTTCCTCGACGGGCGCGACATGCCGCCGCGCAGCGCACTCGATCTCCTTCCGAAGCTCGTGCCCGAGATCGCGACGATCCAGGGACGCTACTACGCGATGGACCGCGACAAGCGCTGGGACCGCACGCAGCGTGCGTGGGACGCGATCGTCGACGCGAAGGCGCCGTCGGTGCCGGATGCGCGCGCTGCGATCGAGGAGTGCTACGCGAAGCCGGACTGCGGTGACGAGCTCATGGAGCCGCGCGTCGTCGGTGCCGGCGCACCCGTCCGGGATCGCGACGCGATCATCTTCGCGAACTTCCGTCCCGACCGCGCGCGCGAGCTCACCTGGGCGTTCATGCAGGACGACTTCGACGGTTTCCGCGCTGCGCGACGGCCGAACGACCTCATCTACGTGACGATGACCGAATACAAGGTCGGCCTGCCCGACGTCCTCGTCGCGTTCCCGCCGCAGGACGTGATCCCGATGGCGCAGATCCTCGCCGACGACGGCCTGCGACAGTTCCACACCGCCGAGACCGAGAAGTACGCGCACGTCACGTACTTCTTCAACGGTGGCCGCGAGGCGCCGTTCGCGGGCGAGGAGCGCGCGCTCGTGCCGTCGCCGAAGGTCGCGACGTACGACCTCCAGCCGGAGATGAGCGCCGCGGGCGTCGCGACGACGCTCGTCGACGCCGTGAAGACGGGCCTGTACGACTTCGCGATCGTGAACTTCGCGAATCCCGACATGGTCGGCCACACCGGCGACATCGACGCGGCGCTGAAGGCGATGGCCGCGACCGACGCCGCCGTCGGTCGCGTCGTCGACGCCGTGCTCGCGGCCGGCGGATGCCTCCTCGTCACGGCGGATCACGGGAACGCCGAGGAGATGCTTTTCCCCGACGGCAGCCGCAACACGCAGCACTCGCTCAACAAGGTGCCCGCGATCTTCGTCGCGAAGGACGCCGACCGCTACACGATGCGCGACGGCGGCCTTCGTGATGTCGCGCCGACGCTCCTCGAGCTCATAGGGCTCCCCGTGCCGGACCGCATGACGGGACGGTCGCTCCTCTCGCCGCGATGAGCCGCGCGGCGCTCGCGTGGCGCGTCTACGGGATCGTCGCGCTCGCGCTCGCTCTGTTCGGCGTGGGCCACTGGATCTGGGCGGTGACGCTCGCCGGGCCGGTCATGTACGGCGAGGGCGCCGTCGCGCACGCGGCGCTCCTCGCGCGATACGGATTCGAGTACACGCTCGGCGGAAGTCTCGGCGACGTCGGCGCTCCACGTCCGATCTTCACCGCCGCGAACTATCCGCCGCTCTACTTCGACCTCGCGTCGCTCGGTGATCCGTTCGTGACCGGACGGATCGTCAGCATCGTCGCGACGCTGTTCGTCGGTGCCGCGATCGCCTGGCGCGCGCGACCTGCCGGTGCGCTCGTCGCGCTCACGCTCGCGCTCGCGTGGCTCGGCTCAGTGCCCATCCTCCAATGGGGCGCGGCGGTGAAGCCGGACCTCGTCGCGCTCGCGCTCACGGTCGCGGCGGTGACGGTCCTCGATCGCAGGCGCCCGATGTACATGACGGGCGGTGCGCTGCTCGCGCTCGCAATGCTCGCGAAGCCGACGGCGCTGTTGCCTGCGCTCGCGCTCTTCACCCTCCTGCTGCGTCGCGACCGGCGGGGCGCCGCTCGTGGCCTCGCGTCGGCGGTCGCCGTCGGCGGGGCGGCGTTGCTCGTGATGGTCGGTCCACCGAGCGCGAACTTCCGCACGCACGTGCTCGACCTGAACGGTCTCGCGTACCGCCTCGATCTGCTCGCGCCCCTCGTGCTCTTCGCGCTCATCGTGCTCGCGGTACCGATCGCGACGGTCCTTGTGACGCGACCGAGCACCACGGTCGTCACCGCGTACGTCGCCGGCGCCATCGGCATCCTGCTGCTCGGCGGCCGCGAGGGCGCGACGATCAACTACTTCCTCGATCTCTCGGCCGCGATCGCGCTCGCCGTCGCGGGACGCGCTCCTCGGCTCGCGACGAGCGTCGCGTATCCGGTGGCGGCGATCGTCGGCGCGGCCGTCGCGGTCTTCCTCGTGAACCCGTTCGCCATCGTTCCCGGGCGTGGCGCAGGTCCCGGCGCATGGGGCGATCCCGCCCGGGTCGGTGCGGTCGCGCGGATCCCCGGCACGCTGCTCGTCGAGGACGCGGGTCTGCTCGTCGCGAACGGCCGCGAGCCTGCCGTCGACGACGTGTTCCTCTGGTCACGAAATCGCGCACGCGAAGTGACGGGAACCTTCCCGTTCCCCGAAGGCGCGCGTCTGCTCGATGCGGTCAGCAGCGGCGCGTTCGACGCGGTCGTCACCGAAGTGGACCTCACCCAGCTGGACGCCGTAGGTGGCTATGAGCGGCAACGCTGGCATCCGGACCTGGTCAAGGCCGTGCTCGACCGCTACCCGAGCATGTCACGCGATGCCGCCGGGCTATTCGTCTACCGCAAGCCCTAAGCCCTACAATTCAGGGACTCCATGGATCTCCTGCAGGTCGCCCAGATCGTCATCGCGGTCGCCGTCGGCGCCTCCATCCTCCTTCAGGCTCGCGGCACCGGTCTCTCGTCCACCTTCGGTGGCGAGTCGACGGCGTATCGCAGCCGGCGTGGTCTCGAGCGCACGTTGTTCCGCCTCACCGTGGTCCTCATCGCGGTGTACGTGGTCATCTCGCTCCTCGGAGCGCGGAGCGCGAGCACCGGCTAGGTGACGGCGCGCGACAAGTTCATCGTCGTCGCGCTCATCGGCCTCATGGCCATCGCAAGCGTCGGCGCGGTGTTCCTCGATCAAGCCGAGCGCAGCGGTCTCACGCCGGCGTACGGTGGCACCTACGTCGAGGGCGTCGTCGGCTCGCCGCAGTACCTCGACCCGATCCTCGCCTCGAGCGACCTCGACTCCGATGTCGTCCGGCTCGTGTTCGACGGGCTCACGCAGCTCTCGCGAGACGGTTCGGTCGTGCCCGCCCTCGCGGCGTTCACGACGGAGGACGACGGGAAGGTGTGGACCTTCACCATCCGTAGCGACGCGAAGTGGCAGGACGGCGTTCCCGTCACCGCGGCGGACGTCGCGTACACGGTGTCGCTCGTGCAGGACAAGGCGTACGTCGGCCCGTACAGCGACGCATTCCACGGCGTGAAGGTCGAGGCCCTGTCCGACCATCTCGTCCGCTTCACGCTGCCGGAGGCGTTCGGCGGTTTCGCCGTGAACACGACGCTTCCCCTTCTGCCTGCGCACCTGCTGAACGGCGTGACGTACAACGCGCTGCCACGGCAGGTCTTCAACCAGCGGCCCGTCGGCACGGGTGCGTTCCGCGTCGTCGAGTCCGACGCGCGCCAGGTCACGCTCGCGGCGAGCGACGACTACTACGCGCTGCATCCCGATCGGCAGCGGCCGTACCTCGATCGCCTCATCGTCCGGTCGTACCCCGACACGACGCAGGCGCTCACGGCGCTCTCTCGCGGCGAGATCGATGGCATCGGCGGGCTTACCACCGGAGACGTCGAGCGCGTGCATGGATCGAAGAACGCGACGCTCTACAGCTTCCCGACGTCCGATTTCACCGCGCTCTTCTTCAATCTGCGTCCCGACAAGGCGACCTTCCGCGACCGCACGGTGCGGCAGGCGATCGCGACGGCGATCGACCGCGGCAAGGTGCTCGATGTCGCCGCCGACGGACGCGGCCGCGTCGCCGACGAGATGGTGCCGCCGACGTCGTGGGCGTACGTGAAGGATGTGGCGCGCTACCAGCACTCGACGGCGGACGCCGCGAAGATGCTCGACGACGCTGACTGGAAGGACCACGACGGCGACGGGATCCGCGACAAGAACGGCGTGAAGCTCTCGTTCGCGATCAGCACGTCCGACGAGCCGGCGCGCGTCGCGGCGGCGCAACAGATCGTCGGCGATCTCCGCGAGGTCGGGATCGACGCGCGGCTGCAGTCGGTGCCGTTCGGTCAGCTGCTCGATACGGTCGTACCGGGACGCGCATACGACGCGCTGCTGCTCGGCATCACCGGCAGCGGCGACCCCGATCCGTACCCGCTGTTCCATTCGACCGAGATCGCGGATCCCGGGCACAACTTCTCGGGGTACTTCACGCTTCCGATCGACCGCGCGCTCGAGAGCGCGCGCAAGACGTCGGATCAGGCGAAACGCGTGCAGCTCATGACGCCGGTGTTCCAGGCGATCGCGACGGACGTGCCCGTCGTGTTCCTGTACTTCTCGGACTATCTCTACGCGCAGGACACGCAGGTGCAGGGCCTGCGGATCATGCCCATCGTGTCGCCGAGCGATCGCCTGTGGAATGCCGGGGACTGGTACGTGAAGACCGAGATCCGCCGGTAGCGCGCTCGCGAGATCGACGGTGCCGAAGGGGGGACTTGAACCCCCAAGCCCTTGCGGGCGGCAGCCCCTGAAGCTGCTGTGTTTGCCGTTTCACCACTTCGGCTTGGAACACTCATTGTACCTCGCCGGATGCTCGAGTTCGCCGCACGACGCCGGATCATCGGACCTTCTACCATCGCCGCCGTGCCGAAGCGATCCGCCACATCCGTATGGATCTCCATCGACATGGAAGGCATCGGCGGCGTCGCGGCCTACAGCCACGTGATGATGCAGGGCGTCGAGTACGAACGCGCGCGGCGTTGGATGACCGACGAGGCGAATGCGTGCATCGCGGGCGCGGCGAACGGCGGCGCGCGCCGCTTCTGCGTGAACGACTCGCATGGGGCGATGCACAACATCTTCGCGGACGACATCGACCCGCGCGCCGAGCTCCTCGTCGGGACCGCGAAGCCGTGGAGCATGGGACAAGGGATCGACGGCCGGTACGACACATGCTTCTTCGTCGGCTATCACGCGCGTGCCGGGCATCCGAGGGGGGTGCTCGATCACACGTACGCGAGCCGCGCCATCTACGAGCTCCGGCTCAACGGCAAACCGGTCGGCGAGACGACGCTCAACGCGTACCTCGCTGGTCACTTCGGCTCGTCGGTCTCGCTCGTCGCCGGTGACGACGCGACGTGCCGCGAGGCGAGACAGCTCCTCGGCGCGGACGTCGTCACGGTGCGCACAAAGGAGGCGCACGGTCGGTTCGCGGCGAAGATGCTCCATCCGACGAAGGTCTGCGAAGCGCTGCGGGACGGCGCCGCGCGAGCGGTCGAGCACGGCGCGAGCGCAGTGAAGCCGCTCGTCCCGAAGGGCCGCTTCGAGGTCGACCTCGCGTTCCTCACGTCTGCGATGGCCGACATGGCGGAGCTCATCCCGGGCACGCGGCGGTCCGGTCCGCGCTCGGTCGCGTACGGCGCGCGGGACTACCTCGAGGTCTACAAGGCGATGCTCGCGATGGTGCGGATCGCGCCGTCAGCGGTGCCGCCCGAGCAGTCGTAGGGACCGACGAGAGGGTGGATCGCGCGGAGGTCGTCATCGTCGGCGGCGGCATCCTCGGGGCATCCATCGCGTACCACCTCGCGAGCAAGGGCATCCACGACGTCATCGTCGTCGAGCGCGATCGTCTCGGGAGCGGGTCGACGTCGAAGAATGCCGGTGGCGTGCGGCTGCAATTCTCGAGCGAGATCAACGTGCGTCTCTCGCAGCGTTCGATCCCGCACTTCGAGCGCTTCGCGGACGAGATGGGCGTCGATCCCGAATTCCATCAGACCGGCTACCTCTTCCTCATCACGACCGACCGGGACGTCGACGCGTTCGATCGCTCGCTCGCGCTGTGGTCGCGGCTGGGCGTGCCGGCGCGCAGGGTCGACGCCGCGGGCGCGCACGAGATCTTCCCGCAGATCCGCACGGACGACGTTCGCTTCGCGACGTTCTGTCCGAAGGATGGCTACCTCGATCCGACGTCGCTCCTTCACGGGTACGTCGCGCGCGCGCGGGAGAAGGGCGTGCGCTTCCGCGAGGAGGAGCGGGTCACGTCGATCGAGCGCGACGCCGGTCACCTGAGCGCGGTGCGCACGACGAAGGGAACGATCTCGTGTGGCATGCTCGTGAACGCGGCGGGGCCGTGGGCCGGGCAGGTCGGGAAGCTGCTGGGCATGGACATCCCGATCACGCCGCTCCGCCGGCAGATCTTCGTGACCGACCCGGTCCCCGAGATCGAGCACGACTTCCCGCTCACCGTCGAGATGGCGACGACCTTTTATTTCCATCGCGAGTCCGGTGGGGTGCTGATGGGAATGGCCGACCCGGCCGACGGCCCGGGCTTCGACGATTCGGTGAACTGGGACTTCCTGCCGACGATCGTCGAGCGCGCGCTCGACCGCATGCCGGTGCTCGAGCGCGCGAGCGTGAAGACGGGCTGGGCGGGCTTCTACGAGGACACGCCCGACAAGCATCCGATCCTCGGGCGCGTCGCGGCGGTGCCCGGACTCGTCGTCGCGGCGGGATTCAGCGGACACGGGCTCATGCACGCGCCGGCTGCTGGCGAGGCCGTCGCCGAGCTCATCGTCGACGGCAGGACGACGCTCGACATCTCGCGTCTTGCGTACGAGCGTTTCGAGAGCGGCGACCTCATCCGCGAGCACAACGTCATTTGACCGCCCTCTTCGCCTTCCTCGTGCTCGACATCGCGTTACTCGCCGCGGCCGGCGTGCTCCTTGTCGTCGTGATCGTCCGCGGCCGCTCGATGCAGTACCTCGCGCTCGCCGCGCTCCTCATCGTGCTCGCGATCGGCGTCTGGTACGAAGCGATCCGCCAGCCGATCGTCCTGCCATAGCGGTCGGCATTCGCCTCCCGCTCATCTGGCCCGTGCACGCTGCGCGCGCCGGGCCGCTGTAGCGCTTCTCTAGACTCAGCACGTGTTCACCCGCGACGAGGTCCGCCTCACCACGCTGTCCCAGTGCGCCGGCTGAGGCGCGAAGCTGGGCCCCGGCCCACTGGCGCAGGTCCTGCGCCCCCTGTCCGCCCAGCCGGTGCCGAGCGAGCTGCTCGTCGGCCTGCAGAGGTCCGACGACGCGGCCGTGTATCTCGTCGCGCCTGACGTCGCGATCGTCGAGACCGTCGACTTCTTCCCCCCGATCGTGGACGACGCGTACGCCTCGGGGCAGATCGCCGCGGTGAACTCGATGTCCGACATCTACGCGATGGGCGGCGAGGTCCTCTTCGCGCTCCAGGTCGCCGCGTGGCCCGAGGACGCGCCGCTGTCGCAGCTCGAGCGGCTCTTCCAGGGCGCCGTCGACGCGATGCGCGAGTCGGGCGGCGTGATCGCGGGTGGCCACACCGTCATCGACCGCGAGCCGAAGTTCGGGCTCGCGGTGACGGGCCGCGCCGATCCGAAGCACCTGCTCCACAAGGAAGGACTCCGGGCCGGCGATGCGCTCTGGCTCACGAAGGCGATCGGGACCGGTGTGCTCACGACCGCGCACAAGCGCGGCGATCTCGCGCCGGAAGATCTCGCCTCCACGATCGCGTCGATGGTGGCGTCGAACCGTGGAGCGTCACGCGCGGCCGTCGCGGCGGGGGTGCACGCGGCGACCGACATCACCGGCTTCGGGCTCGGCGGGCACGCGCACGAGATGGCCGATCGCGCCGGCGTGTGCGTGCGCATCTCGATGTCGGCGGTGCCGCTCCTGCCGGGCGCGCGCGAGCATGCGCTCGGCACGAGCTTCGGCGGCCTCGAGCGCAACCAGGACTACTTCCTGAGCGACGAGCGCGTGCGGTTCGATGGCGTCGACGAGGTGCTGCGCACGCTCGCGCTCGACCCGCAGACGTCGGGTGGCCTCCTCGTCGGCGTACCCGCCGCGGCCGCGACCGCGTGGGACGAAGCGCGCCGCGCGAATGGCGTCGAGGCCTGGCGCATCGGCGACGTCGTGGACGGACGCGGAGTGACGTTCACCTCTTGACCGTCCAGGCGGCCGACGAGATCGAGGTCGAAGAGGCACCGGCACCGAGCGAGCGGGCGGCGCAGCTCGCGAACCTGTCGCCGGCGCGAGCTGCGATCGAGCTGGCGTGGCCGGGCATCATCGAGCAGTCCGTCAGCGCAGCGGGGACGGCGGTCGTGTTCGCGTTCGTGGGCCACCTCGGCGCGACGGCGACCGCGGGTGCGGGCGCGGCGTCGAACTTCCTGTTCCTCATGTTCCCGGTGTGGCGTTCGCTCGCCATCGGGACGATCGCGATCGTGAGCAGGCGGATGGGGGAGGGGAAGCGTCGCGACGCGGCCGACGCGACGCGGCAATCGCTCATGCTCGGTGCGCTCGCCGGCGTCGTGTTCGGCGTCGGCTTCGTCCTGTTCTCGGCGCCGCTGCTGCGACTGCTCGGAGCTGGCGACGATGTCGTCGCGATCGGTGCGCCGTTCCTCGCGGTCGTCGGCGGAAGTGCCGGCGCGTCGACCGTGGCGCTCATCGGGACGTCCGCGATGCGCGCGGCTGGTGACACGCGGACGCCGATGTTCCTGACGGGGGCGAGCGTCGTCTTCAGCGTGACGCTCGCGTTCGTGCTCATCGACGTGCTGCAGGTCGGGCCGATGGGCTCCGCGTGGGCGTCCGCCATCGCGTGGTTCCTCTACATGGCGGCGGTCTTCATCATCCTGTGGCGCGGTGTCGCGGGACTCTCGATCGCCGGCGGGCCGTGGCATCTCACGATGACGACGATCCGTCGCATCTTCGGCATCAGTCTGCCGTCCGCGGGCGAGAGCGCGACGTTCTCGTTCGGCATCCTCGCGCTCTCGGGCCTCGTGTTCCGGCTCGGGACCGACCAGGTCGCGGCGCATCAGATCGTCGGACAGATCGAGACGTTCTCGTTCTTCCCGTGCATCGGGTTCTCCGCGGCGGCGAGCGCCCTCGTCGGTCAGGCGCTCGGCATGAAGGACGTCCGTCGCGCGACGCGTGCGGGCTGGTCCGCCGCCGCGATGGCGGTCGTCTGGTCAGTCGTCGCCGGGAGCGCGTTCGTGTTGTTCCCGGCGTTCCTCATCGGCATCTTCACGAATTCGACCGACGTGGTGCTCGCGGGACTTGGAGCGCTCGCCGTCATCGGGATCGCGCAGCCGGCCCAGGGGGCGATCTTCACGCTCGGCGGCGCGCTTCGCGGTGCCGGCGACACGCGCTACCCGCTTCTGATCTCGCTCGTGAGCTGGTTCGTGATCCGGCTGCCGCTCGCGTACG